>CAZUUK010000153.1:0-6586 GCA_964622675.1 uncultured Planctomycetota bacterium
CCGCGGCTGGGCGCGTGGGTCGCGGCGCGTCGCCGACACGCGGCCGTGCTCCACCGCCAGCTTCTGCTTCGACCCCGGCTCCTCCATCTTCAGCACCAAAACCGGATGCTCGTACTCGGCGAACTTCGCATCATAAAGCGAAGCGAAAGCCCAGAACTTGTTCAGAACTCGCTCGTCACCCGTCTCCATGCTCCTAGCCATCGACCTCTTCGCCGCGTGGGCCCTGTCCAGGTCCACGCCCGCCTTCTTATACGAAAACCGCTCTCTCATCTCCTGATCCCTTCTGAACTCGGTGCTCCTCGACGCTCACTCCATCAGCTCCGAAATCCTATTAATGATCCTATCGGGCACGACCTTCGAAGCTTCCGGAAGCCCCTCCCCCTTCCAGTCGTTCCATATGCTGAATATCCCAAGCCTCTGCGGCCCCGCCACGTCCCACTCCAGATTATCTCCCACCGCCCACACATCTTCCGCACTCAACCCCAGATCGTCCATCGCGCGCCTATACACCTTCTCCTCCGGCTTCCCGTACCCCAGTTCACCCTCGATCAGTATCGTCTTGAAGAACCTCCCCAGCCGGAACCGCTGGACCTTATCCCTTTGCTTTCGCCCTTCCCCGTTTGTAATCAGCGCCAGCGCAACGCTTCGCCCGCACAGATACTCCAGCGTCTCCTCCGCCCCCGGCAGAAAATCCACCTCTTTCTCTCGCTCGACCGAATACGCGTTCCCGATCTTATCCGCCGCAGACATATCCCCCATGCCCAGCCTCTCGAACGCCAGCCTCACTATCTTTCTCCTGGTTCCCTCCAGATCCATCCGGCCGATCTTTGCCCGCTCGTCATCCGACCAGACCCAATTTCGCATCTCCTCAACCGCCTCGAACAGCGCATCCGTCTCCACCGAACGCGACTCTCGCGCATACTCCTCGCAAACCCGCCTCCACGCCGCAATAGCAACCGCATCAAACGCCACTATCGTATCGTCCAGATCGAACAATATCCCTCTCGGTAACATGGCCCCTCCTCTTCTGAAGAACGCGCACCATTATCCCCGACCCCCCTCCCTTCCGCAAACGCTTCTCTCGCCTCGCCGAGGCCGATCGCGCACCTGCCCCGCTCGTCCCCACGACGGCATCTCTTCACCACTCCCGCTTGCGTCGGCCATCCACCGTGCTACACTTGTCGAAAATCGCCCGTCTCCGCAGAGGAGTTCCCAATGGCTTCAGAACTCCCGCGCCGCGAATTCCGCAAAGCAGACTTTCTTTTCGACGGCTTCCCCTACGATTCCGCGTGGGTCGCCTCCGCGCTCGACCGCCGCGATTCCAGAATGTTCGTGGATAACCCATCCTCCCCCGCCGTCGCTCTTCTCTGCTATAGAGACGGTGTTTCTTTTATCGCTGGCGAACCTGACCCATCAGCGGCCCGCAGCCTCATCCACACCGCCACAGAACTCTCCGACGACCCCCCTCGCCTGTCATGGATCAGCCTTCCCTCCGATCCCTGGACAGACATCTTCCGCTCCGAGTTCGGATACACCTTCTACGTCTTCAAGCGCGTCTCGTTCACTTTCGACCCTTCCAAAGCGCCGCGCCTTCGGCAGTGGGAACGGGCCGCACCCGACGGCCTCGTCCTCCAGCGCATAGACCTCGCCCTCGCGCGCAGAATCGCCAGCGAACTCGACCCGAGCTTCGGCCTTTGCTGGCCATCACCCGAAGAGTTCGTCGAAAAAAGCCTCGGCTTCTGTCTCACCAAAGGCGACAGTATCGTCAGCATCGCGTGGTCCGCCTTCCAGCCCGGGACGCGCATGCTCCCCGCCGTATCAACCGCCCCGCCATTCAGAGGACGCGGCTTCGCCCCGCTAACCTGCGCCCCACTCATCCGCCATTGCCTCGAGAACAACATAGAACCCGAATGGAGCGCCGCGCTTGTCAACCACGCCAGCCTCTCAGTCGCCCGAAAGCTCGGCTTTTCACGAGAACTCATCCACCACTGGGCGCAGTACTGCCCCTTCAACCTCGCCCGCCGCGCCGTCAGCATCGATCCGGAAACGCTCGACGGCTACGTCGGCGACTACGAGGCTGCCCAGCGCAGGTTCGTCATTGGGAGAAAAGGCCCCACCCTCTTCTTCTACGAGCAGCTCCCCGGCGGCAGGCTGCCCGAACAGGAGCTCGCCCCCGAAGCCCCGGATCGCTTCTTCATGAGAGCCGCCGACGTCCAACTCACCTTCAACCGCGACCAGAACGGCCGCGTCAACGCCTTCATCCTCCGCGCCGCAGGCAAAGACCATCTCATCCGCCGCTCCACCTGACGCGCCCCGCCGCTCGCCTCCAGGACCGGCAACACCCCTTACATCTACTGGCTGGTACTTGACCTGCGAGCATACTCACGCTAGCCTTCAACCTCACATCGGCTCAATCCCCATGCGCCGCCGACTGAGACATTCTCGTTCAAATTTCTCCGGGGTCGAGCCGAAGCACGCTGCGACGCTATCGAGAGAGACTCTCACCCTTGAAAACTCATCCCACAAACTTGCTCCTGGTTTTCGCCGACCAGATGCGCGCTCAGGCCATGGCCTGCGCCGGAAACCCCCAGGTCTCCACCCCAAACCTTGATCGCCTCGCCGCTGAAGGCCTTCTCTTCCAAAACGCCGTCGCCAACACCCCCGTCTGCACCCCAAGCCGCGCCTCCCTTCTCACCGGCCTCTCCCCTCTCGCCAACGGCGCCGTCACTAACGACATCCCCGTGAAAACCGACATCCCCTCCCTCGGCGCCATCCTCCGCGACGCCGGCTACCGCACCGGCTACATCGGCAAGTGGCATCTCGGCGGCGTACCGCGTGACCGCTTCGTCCCGCCCGGACCCGACCGCCTCGGCTTCGACGACTACTGGGCCGTCTGGAACTGCCGCCATCAGTACTTCGACGGCAAGTATCACCTCGACACCGATGAAGTCCGCACCTTCGAGGGCTACGAACCGGACGGCCAGACCGACCTCGCCCTCCGCTTCGTCGAACGCCACAAAAACGAACCCTTCGCCCTCGCCCTCTCCTTCGGACCGCCGCACGCGCCCTACGAGCAAGTGCCGGAGAAGTTCCTATCCACCTACCACCCCGAATCGCTGACACTCCGGCCCAACATGGCCGCCGGCTCCGCCGAAGAACTCCAAACCTGGCGCCAGACCATCTCCCAGTATTACGCCGCCATCACCGCCCTCGACGCAAACGTCGGCCGCCTCCTCGAAGCCCTCGCACGCCTCGACCTCGACGACCGCACCCTCGTCGTCTTCACCTCCGACCACGGCGACATGCTCGGCTCACAGGGCATGGAGAAAAAGGAGCAGCCCTGGGACGAATCCATCCGCATCCCCCTCCTCATGCGCTGCCCTCCCCTCCTCCCTTCCGCCAAACGGACCCAAGTCCTCACCGGCATAATGGACGTCGCTCCCACCGTCCTCGACCTCCTCCAGCTCCAAGTCCCACCCTCCATGCAAGGACGCACCCTCTTCCCATTCCTCAAGGGCAGAAAGCGCAGCCGTCCCCGTTCCCTTCCCATCGGCATCTACGTCCCCGTGGACCAAGCCGTCGCCCAGGGCATCCCCGAATGGCGCGGCGTCCGCACCGAACGCTACACCTACGCCCGCAAATTGGACGGTAAACCCTGGCTCCTCTTCGACAACGCCAAAGACCCCTTCCAGCAGCGCAATCTCGCCGGCGATCCGGCCGCCCAACGTCTCATCCGCTCCCTCGAAACACAGCTTCGCAAATGGCTCCAGCTCCTCGACGACCCCTTTCTCCCATGGCCCGAAATGATCCGCCGAGCCGGCCTCACCGACACGTGGAACGAGCGCGAGCGCCACATGCACCCCGAAAACCCCCGCCTCGTCCCCTTCTTCCCTCAGCAACGCTAAGACCGTCTCCCTCCTTACCCGCATCCAACCGCACCCGCGTCCACCTCCGCACTTCCCGCATCTGGCAAGTCATGTTATACACTCCTTGTGCGTCTATGTTAGTAGAACGACCCAGAGCCTGAGACATGCAAGAGACATTGACACGCTCAGACGAGGTGCTTGTCGCGGCGGCCAAAGCTGGTGACACGGCTGCTCTCGGATCCCTCGTCGAGCGATATCAGGACCTGGTCTGTGCCATCGCCTACGCCCGCCTCGGGGACTTCGACAACGCCGAGGACATCGCTCAGGATGCCTTTGTGGCCAGCTTTGAGAAGCTTCAGCTTCTCCGATCTCCTTCAAAATACCGCGCCTGGCTCGCCCAGATCACCCGGAGGCTTTGCACGGACTGGCGCCGCGCGGAAGGCTATCGTAACGCCCTCGCGGATCGTCTCCAGCCCCTGCGTCAGCTCGAAAACACCGATACGCCGGAAGAAATCCTCACGGCAAAGGAACAAAGAGCGATCATCGCCAGGGCGGTCAGCCGCCTTCCCGTCGCAGCTCGCGAAGCCCTCGTCCTTTACTACTTCCGCGGATGCTCCGCAGCGGAGACCGCGCATGCCCTCGGCGTCTCCGAGAGCGCGGTTCTCAAAAGGCTCCAGCGCGCCCGGCGCAAGATACGTGACTATCTCGCTCGCGAAGTGGAAACCGGCCTCAAAAGGAGCCGTCCCGCAAGTTCGTTCCCGAAGCAAGTCCTTGCCGCAATCCCCGCCGGTTCCATCTGCGGCAGCCTCGGACTGAACGTGACGAAAGCCGGCCTGATGGAAACCCTGCGCCACCTCGCGCAGGCCGGTGCACGCAAGGCAACTATCACTGGAGGAGGAACGGTAATGACATCAAAACAGGCGGTCATAGGCGGCGCGGCGGCGGTTCTATTTGCTGCGAGTGTCGCCACAAACGTGGCACTCCTCAGGCGTCAGGTCCCTCCCCAGCAGCCACCAGCGCCTGCCGTCACAGCAGAGGATTTGGCGGCCGCAACCGCGAAGGCCGAAAAAGCCCTCGCCGAGAAGGGCGAGCTGTCTCAAAAAATGATCGACCTCGAGAAGGAAGTGGAAAGGCAGAAGAAAAGCGCCGACGCTGCCTGGAAATCCCGCCAGGCCCTCGCCGACGAGCTGGCAGCTATCCAGAGAAAGCTCGATGAGGAAATAGAAAGCCTGGGCAAGCCCCAGCGCGCCGATCAACGAGGAGTTGCCGAACAACTCCGAGGAACCGTTCCGTTGGTTTCGTTGGACCCGATGCACCAGAGGATCTTCCAGCTCTCCCGATCTTTGACCGACTATCGCGAAGAAAAAGGGATTTTCCCCGCCAGCCTAATGGAGCTGGTCGGACCCTACTTGGACGATGGAAGCGCCATCATGGACCCAACCACAGGCGACCTCTACGAATATGAGTCAGGCGTGACTCCCAGAGGGAGCCACTACTACAGCATCGAAAGCGCCGAAGGCTACAAATATTCGGTCAATGTCGCACCGGACGGCAGCACCACCGCAGTAATGGTCGGATCTCTAAAAGAGGAGCCGGGCAGCTCTCCCTCGCCCGATATTACTCCCCCTACAGTCCGCGGCGCCCGATCCAGATAGCTTAGCCAGGGCCGTCGGGCTCCCGCCTGCAAACCCATCCGCACAAGACTGCCACGAAATGCGCGACCTGGATGTCTGAGGCTCGCCCGGATCACCCGGAGGCTGTGCAGGGACTGGCGCCGCGCGGCAGGCTATCGTAGCGCCCGGAACGAGTTTTCGCTACTCACGGGTACTCCAGATGCCGACTGTCTTCCACATAGCAAAACGAGAACTGTGGGAACGTTCGAAGCGGGCCGGAACCTACCGCGCTGACACGCTCCGCTCGCAGGGCTTCATCCATTGCTCAAAGCCCGATCAGGCTATCCGCGTAGCCAATTCCCTTTTCCCAGGGCGCCGCGACCTCGTCCTCTTGTGCATTGACACTGAGAGAGTCCAGCCGGAGATCCGCTACGAGAATCTGGAGGGAGGCCAACACCTATTCCCGCACATATACGGCCCCCTGAATCCAGATGCCGTCGTCCAGGCCCTCGATTTCTCCCCGCAACAAGACGGGACATTCGTCTTACCGAGAGCATTCCAGCGCCCGTAAGGCCGTTGTCCCTCCCCCAAACCCCGTCCTTATGGCCGTCCTTGGACTTACGGCGATGATTGTCTATGGCCGCTGCCGGCCATTCAAGGCAGTCTTGGCTGTGTGCGGACTCGAAGATATGATTTTGGGCGGGCAGAGGTGCAGGTGTAAAGCCTTGGTCTTCGCGCTGCCGCGCTCAGCCGCCGCTAAGCACTTGTCCACCGAGGTATAGCTCTCCTGCTGACGTGATGTAGGCAACAACTTCGCCGAAGCCGTTCTTGATCACGAACGAACCCGACGGCGGGTCGAGCGAGCTTTGGTTTTCGTGCAATGAGCCTGCAAGAACCATGTTGCCGCTGCTGTCTATGGCCGCGACGATGCTCCCGCTGACATTCTTTATCAGGAAGTCGGTGCTGGACGTGGCAACAGGGCTTGAATCCTCGGTCAGGCTGCCGGTCAGGTAGAGGTCTCCCGCATCGGTGAAGAGCGTGATTGTCTGGGAGCCTGCATCCACAATTCTGAAACCTGCTGCGGTGGGTGTAGGACTAGGAGTAGGA
>CAZUUK010000154.1:0-6581 GCA_964622675.1 uncultured Planctomycetota bacterium
CGGAGTCAGAGTCGAACGGCTTGCCCGATACGATGCCCGTCCCAGAGTATCAATTTACGTATACGAGCTTGTCGCCGACCAGCGACAAAACGAGGGGAAATAGCCGAGCCGTTCCCAGCGCGAGCCGCCTGCCTCTCAGGACCCACTCAGACCCGCACCTTGCTCAGCCGCCTGCCTTCGCCGCCTTCATTATCATCTCCGAGCCCAGAATGTATCGGCAGTCAATCACGCTGAACCCGGCGGCGGCGAGTTGCCTTGACAGTTCATCATTCGTGTAATGCGTTATGTGCTGTTCCGCGTACGCCCTCGGCGCGATCCTTGCGTAGAGCCACTCCAGAATGCGCCACGAGGCTCGAGCGTAGTCCGGCGTTCCGATGATCAAAATCCCGCCAGGCTCCAGCACGCGATTCAGCTCCGCAAATATCGCCGGGTCGCGGGGAATATGTTCTATGACCTCCGAGCAGACCACCTGTGCAACCGACCCGCTCTCGAAAGGCAGCTCCTCCAGACGTCCGTTCACTAGAAATGGGTTTGTTCCTTTGAGATACCTGAGTTTTTTCAACTGGATGTCCAGCCCGATGGCTTTCCCCAGCGATTTAATTATCCGGCTTGAGCCGCAGCCGATATCGAGCGTCAGGGGTCCTCTCTCCAAAAAGCCTGACACGATCTCGAGGCGCTTACGCTGCCAGTATCGTTGAAGCGGAATTCTACTGTCGTAGGCGCGATCGTCGTAGTCCGCCGAGAAGACGGAATTCCTCAGTTGCCACATCTGGTGAAGCGTCCTCAGATACGAAACTGCGAACTTGAATAGCTTTGCGTGCGAGCTACCCGCCGCCCGCGGCCGGTAGACGAACGGGATTTCTGAGATCCTCCACCCCCCGCAGTGCGCCTTTATGAGCACCTCCTCCAACACGTCGAAGTCCCTCGACTCGAGCTCCATCTCCTCCAGCACTTCTCTCCTGTAGAGCCGGAACCCGCTGGAAAGATCCCTGTAGGGCAGCGAAAGCGCCGTGCGGAATACCTTATTCAGGATCCAGCTAAGAACCCTGCGATAGAGCGTCGTATGACTCGCACCGGAAGGGACGTACCGCGATGCGATAATCACATCCGCTTCATCGCGGCTGGCAAGGAGCTGGGAGATGAACTCGGGATCGTGCGATAGGTCGGAGTCCATGGTGACCACGAAGCTTCCTCGGGCATCCCGGAAGCCTTCAGCCAATGCCCCGCCGTAGCCGGGCCTGGATTGAACCAGCACTCTCGCTCCGCGAGCCGCAGCCCGTTCGCGCGTATCGTCGTGCGAGCCGGCGTCAGCCACTAACACCTCATAGCTCAATCGCTCACGCTCCAAAACACGCTTAATCCCGTCAATCAGAAGCCCGATATTCTCCCCCTCCTCGTAGGTGGGCACGAGCACAGTCAAATCCACTTCATGACGGACCCGGCTCATCGCAGCTCCCGCTTCAGGATTTTCTTCGCAGCTAAGCGGCTCACAGCCTGAACTTATCCTCTTCTAACGAACGATCCGGCAACCCAGGCCGCCGCGACAGATTCATGAAAAGGGCGAAAAGAGCCTCCCTCGGCCTTCGTGCCTCTGTACTGCCCGCTTCGGCTGACCCCCACCTACCTCCGCGCCTGCGCGGCGCACTGTAATTGTCTCAGCAAACACAGCCGAGTCAAGCGCCATTCAGAGTTAAAACGCCGCATTCAGCTTTCAGAGTCGCTCCGCGTATGACCTCTGTGGCTCCCGCGGTTCTGTTGTACTGTCTCAGCTAACCACGGATGCTCGAATCACCCTTTGGAATCTTTCACATCAGATTAACCTAATTTACTGATAGAAGCTTTGGCGCTCGGCAATTGTATCCGCGCAATATAGCCACGGTACATTGGGCGATCCTAACAGCTTGACAAGCACGTCTGGGTAAAATATAAAATCCTGTAATGGAAATATCATCGGCTCGACAGAAAGCCGGGCGTGCAGCCTTTCTCATAGCCAAGATGGGATTGGCTCCCTCGGCGCTTTATTTTCTGTGCTTCTGCTTCATCAGCTTCCCCGTGATTCGTTTCTTCCCGACCCACTTCTTTTCCAATCGCGGTGACGGATTGGTACATGCGTGGAACCTCTGGTGGGTGAGCAAAGCCGTTACCGAACTTCACCAGTCCCCCTGGTTCACAGCGCATCTGCATTTCCCCCACGGCACCACCCTTCTCGGCCACGCACTTAATCCTCTCAGTGGTTTCTTGGCGATGCCTCTTCTCAGGGTCATGACCCTCCATCAGGCATATAATGTTCTAATCATCTTTTGCTTCGTGACAAGCGGCCTTGCGGCGTTCCTCTTGGCATACCGCTTCACCAGGTCCTATTGGGGAAGCTTCGCAGCCGGATTCATATTTACTTTCTCCAGCTATCACCTCACTCACGCCAGGGGGCACCTCGAACTGGCAGCTACGCAGTGGATACCCCTTTTCCTTTTGGCCTGGTATGCTCTTATCACCAAGCCGCGCATCGGTGCTGCCGTAGCGTCGGCGCTGGTTCTCTCCCTCGCCTTTTTCTGCACGCCTTATTACTTCTTATACTGCGTCATCGGCGCCTTGGTTTCTCTAGCCTGGCTAGTGGTTGCGACGAAAGACCTCCGCAGACTGCTCTCACGGCAATACGTTTCCTCGCTTCTGGCCTTCCTGGGAACAGCTTTCGTCACGATGGCGCCCTTCATATTCGCTCTTCTCCTTTCCAATAGAAAAGACCCACTCACGGGCTTTTTCAATCCCAAAACCTACTCCCTTGACCTCCTCGGCCCCTTCATCCCCGGGGGGCGCTGGCGATTCGCGTACCTGACCAAGGGTTACTGGTCCGGGCTTCCGGGCAACATCGGCGAGTCCACCGTTCACATAGGGCTTTCCGTAACCTTTCTGGTTGCCTACGTATGGACTCAGCGCCGGAAACTGCGCGCTCAAGCGGTCGGATTGTGGTTCTCTCTGGTCTTTGTGTTCGGCATCCTTGCGCTCGGCCCCGTCTTGCAGATCTTGGGAAAGGAAATCCCGTTCATCCGGCTCCCCTATGCGCTTCTCGAGCTGCTCCTGCCCCCTATCCGCCTCTCTGGAAGTCCCGTGCGAATGATGGTAATGGTTTCTCTCGGCGTCGGCGTCATATCAGCGTACGGATTGCCCCTTTTGGCCAAAAGACTCGGCGCAAAGGCCCCGCTGGTGATCCTCCCCCTCCTTTCGCTCCTCGCTATCGAGTATCTTCCCTGGCCCATGTTTGCCACCCGCGTTGAGGTCCCTCGTCATGTCCGGGTACTCCGCGACCTGCCCTCAAAGGGGGGCGTCCTGGACCTCTGGGAGCCCACCAAGTTCTGCTGCTGTGAAGCTCTCTATCACCAGACTATCCATGGGAAGCCCATCGCTTTCGGGTACATATCTCGGGTGCCCCAAAGCGTCGCCGAGAAAGACCGGCACATATCTCGGCTCATCAGCGACGGTGACTATCAAACGCTTCACAACGACTACGGCTTCGAATATCTCGTTTCGCAGTCAAGCCTCGACCACTCATCGCTTAGACTGATCTATTCCGATGAACGCGCTTACCTTTATCAACTTGGACCTTAGCCTTTCCGTGTCAGCGGCCGTCGCCCAACGCGGGATTGTCCGTGCAGTGCGGCAGGCCGCTTTTCCTGCTTACTCGGAGGCATCGCATGGTGGATAAGCGTATCGTGGCCGCTGCGGCTTTGGTGATCGCTGTTTTGCTCTTCCTTCTAATTCTTCTCACGCCTCCGCTGTATGAAAAAGACTTCGTCAGGGTTTACTTCGACGCCGCTTCATTCCGAGGCATCACCAAAGCGGCTGTGGACACCGGGCTCGCGCTCGAAGACCTCCCTCAGAAACTAGAACAGATTGGCTATGGAACGAGCGCTCAAGTCGCCGCGATCTATCAGGACATTCCTCTCCAGGAAGTTCGCGGCAGCAGGCTTTGCGAGATCCTGGTACTTGACGGCAGGTGCAAAGGCGATGTCGTCGCCGCCGACCTCCTCTGGCTCAAACGATATTGAGCAACACCTGAACAACCGGCCGCCGCCGTTGCCTGGGCAGCGCCCTCGCTAAAAGCGTTGCTCCCTTTCCGTTCGGCGTCCCGTGGGCATGGGCCCCCGCCCACATCCCGATCAGCTCCGTGCCCTGCCTGCGCCGTCGGTGTCCTGGTCGCGCCGGCTCCATGCCCGGCAGGTAGCTTCCAGCAACCCGTTTACGCCGCTATCGCACCAAACCAGGTCAATCAAGCGCTGCAGGCAAGATAGGGCTGTTTGTGTAGGCTGGGCGCCTTGACAATTCCCGTGCGGCGTGATATTGAAGACGATATGGTGGGGACTACGGGTAAATCCAGGATGTCGCGCGCGGCGCTTGCCGCACTGAGGATGGGCCTTGTTCCCGCCGTGCTCTACTTTCTGTGCTTCTGCGTTATTACCTACCCCTTGATCCTTTTCCTCTCGACTCACCTTGTGGGACAACCCGGCGACGCGCTACTCCATGCATGGGACCTCTGGTGGGTTAGCAAAGCCGTCACCGAACTCCATCAGTCTCCCTGGCATACGACCTATCTTCATTTCCCGCACGGAACCACGCTTCTGGGGCATGCACTCAATCCGCTCAACGGCTTCATGGCCATTCCGCTGCTCAGGATTATGAGCCTGAACCAGACATACAATTTCCTTCTTGTTTTTTCCTTTGTTGCCAGCGGCCTGGCGGCGTTCCTCCTCGCATATCGCTTCACCAGATCCTATTGGGGAAGCTTTGCCGCGGGATTCATTTTCACTTTCTCCAGCTATCACTTCGCCCATGCGTGGGGGCATCCGGAGCTCTGCTCGATGCACTGGATTCCTCTCTTCCTCCTGTCCTGGTATGCGCTCATCAATAAGCCGCGGATCAGCCTTGCCG
This sequence comes from uncultured Planctomycetota bacterium, assembly GCA_964622675.1. Taxonomy (GTDB): domain Bacteria; phylum Planctomycetota; class DG-23; order CAZBND01; family CAZBND01; genus CAZUUK01. The sequence continues at coordinate 4,924 of CAZUUK010000154.1, forward strand.
TGGCCTCGGCCTTCCTCCTCTTTCTCAACCTTTTGACCACCCCATACTACTTTCTTAACTGCATCATCGCTGCGCTCGTCTTTGTTATCTGGCACTTGGTTGCGTGGAAAAGCCCTCTAAGACTCTTCACCCGCAGGTACACTTCTGCCCTCTTGGGTTTCTTGGGCACAACCTTCTTGACAGCGGGGCCACTTGCTGCGGCAGTTGTCCTTTCAAACATAAAGGACCCTTTCCTTGGATGCCACAACCCGCGAATCTGGTCCGTGGACCTCCTCGCCCGATTTATTTGCGGCGGATGCTGGCGGTTCGCTGCCCTTACCAAGTTTTACTGGTCTAAGCTCCCCGGCAATATCGCAGAGTCCTGCGTACACATCGGCCTGTCCGTAACGTTTCTTGCCGCCTGGGCGTGGATCAAAAGGCGCGAGCTACCGTACAGGGAAACCGGGCTGTGGCTTTCCATCACCTTCGTCTTTGGCGTCCTGGCGCTCGGCCCTGTATTGCACGTCTGGGGAAAGGAAATCCCCTTCATCTTGCTTCCTTACGCTCTCGTTGAAAGGATATTTCCTCCTCTCCGTCTTGCGGGCTGCCCCAATCGAACTATGCCTATGGTATTTCTCGGCGTGGGGATACTATCTGCGTACGGATTCCTGCTCCTCTCCAGCAAACTGAGGGGGAAAAGGCTTTTCCTGCTCGTGCCTCTGGTTTCCTTGCTCGTTATCGAATACTTGCCCAGGCAGATCCCAGCATCGGCTGTGGACATTCCCTGGGACGTTCAGATCCTCCGAGCCCTTCCCGAAAAGGGAGGCATCATAGACACTACGTGCTTAGGGGACAATTGGATGGACTGCCGCGTCACCTACTATCAGACCGTTCACGGCAAGCCCAGAGCATTCGGCTACATCTCCCGGGTTCCTCAGAGCGTGGCCCTGAAAGACACCCAAATAATGCGCCTCCTCCGCCAAGGCAAATACTCCGCCCTCTACACCGACCACCGCTTTGCATACATCATCTCCGGAACAAGCCTCGACGATCCATCCCTCAAACTGCTGTACGTGACCGACATAGGGATACACATTTACGAGCTCGGCCATTCATCTGCCGTCCCAGGCGCGCGATGAAAAGGGCAACTTGCTTGCTGGTGCACGCGAACGCTGCCGATGTTCAAACGCGCGTGATGAAGTGTGCTGTCATCCTTGGCACATCCGTCGCACCTGCTATTTTGATAGTGTCTGGCGCTATCATCTGGCTCAGACGATATTGACCTCATCATCCGCTGCCAGATGCGAGCGGACGGGGCGCGCGAGCAGTGCCCTCCGCGGGCGATAGGCGCCCAGAGCCGCGGCGGCGCACTCCAAGCGTTCGTGCTTCGACTGATGCGAATCAGGGAGCCACCCGAAACCAGCCCATGCTCCTCCGGCAGATCCTTACGAGCATCAACATGACCGGTACCTCTATAAGCACGCCGACCACCGTGGCCAACGCCGCGCCGGACGACAGGCCGAACAGCATCGTCGCCGTCGCGATAGCCACCTCGAAGTGATTCGACGCGCCGATCATGGCAGATGGCGCTGCGTCCTGGTAGCGGAGCCTAAGAAGCTTCGAGAGCCCGTACCCAATCCAGAAGATAAGATTGGTCTGAATGAAGAGGGGGATCGCGA
>CAZUUK010000155.1:0-6277 GCA_964622675.1 uncultured Planctomycetota bacterium
CGCCTCCCCCGCCGCGGCCTCTCGCGGGCCCTCAATTCTTACCTCGCGCGCCGCCTCCGCCTCATAGTACGCTTCCTCGTTCACCGCACCCCCCCACTCGACCGAAATCTGCACCACCCTCGGCCCCGCTGCGAAGTCACGCTCCAGCCCCGCGCTTCCCGCCGGCACAAGGAAAACTCCCACGTGGATCGCCGCCGCGCACGCCGCCGCAATAACCAGTCCCCTATCCGCCACCCCTCTCCTCCACCCTTATGCTCAGGCTCCCAATCCCCGCCTTTCGAATCTCGTCTATAACCCTCACCAGAAGCTCCGTCGGCACCAGCCTCTCCGCCGCCACCGACACCCGAGCCTCTTCTTCGCCCCCCAGGTCCGCCAGCCTCTCCCCCAACTCCTCCAGCCCAACCTTCGTCCCGTTCAGAGATATCTCCCCCTCACGCGAAATGCTCACAGTAGCGCCCGCTTCTCCCACCGGCTCACCCGTCGCCGCGGCCGGCAGCTCCACCGGTATCCCCCTTTCAACCCTCATCGTAAGCATTCCGTAAACGAAGAAGACGAGCACCAGAAAAACGGTGTCTATGATCGGCAGCATCTCTATGCGCGCTTTCCTCGGCGCGTATGCCGTAAGCCTCATCGCCCTTCGCCTCTCTCGGTTCGCCCCTCGATGGCGCTCTCCATCAGGCTCCCGTACCTCTCCATCTCCGCGGCGCTCTCGTCCACCCTGTGAAGGAAATAGTTGTAGGCAACCAGAGTGATCAGCGCTATCGCGAGCCCCGTCGCCGTCGTTATCAAAGCCTGCGCTATGCCCCCCGTAACCGCACGCGGATCCGCCACCCCCATCTCCCCCAGCACGTCGAACGCATCAATTATCCCCACCACCGTCCCGAATATTCCCAGCAGCGGAGCCAGTGTGATTATCGTATCCATAACCGCCATGAACCGTCTCATTCGCCCCAGCTCCTCCGTGCACGCGGCCTCAATTCTTCCCCCCGCTCCCGCTCTCCCCTCCGCAAGACCCCTTGCCATAATCCCCGCAAGATAATCCCTCGACTCCCCCGCCAGCCGCTTCCCCTCTTCAATCGTGCCCTTCCTCACCAACTCAATCATCTTCTCGACCGCGCCTCGCTCTCTGCCAAGCGCAAGCCGCGCCCAGAATATGCTCCTCTCTATGATCGCCGTAACCGCCACGAAAGAGCACGCAAGCAGCGGCCACATCACCGGACCCCCCTTGGAAATTATCGTTATCATCTGCCTTCCTCAACCATCTCCGAGAACGGAACGCGTATCCACCGTCACCAGCCTCGAGCTGATGCCCGTGATCACGAAAAGGTCATCCCCAGTATAATCAACCCCCGGCACGCCAGGTCTTACGGCCATATCCTGCGCCCCTTCGAAGAATCCCCCGTCGCTCTGACCAACGTCGAACGGCACCACAAACGGAAACGGATTCACAATATCCCCGTTCGTATTCAGCACGTACACCTCGTCCGTATTGAACGACGCCACGTACGCGAGACCCTTCGCGCCAACCTCCACGTCGAACACCGAATCCTGAAGCGCCCCGCTCCTCACAACCTGAATCGGCCTCCGAACGTCCCTCAAAGCCGCTTCCTTGAGCAGATCCACCTTGAAAGCCACTCCCGCCGTCCCGCTCCCCAGATACGCAAACCTCCCATTCGGCCCCACCGCCATCTTCCCCGCCCCCCCTATCGTCGCATCCTCCGTGTTCAGCCCGAAAGGAACGTTCCCGATCACCATATCGCACGTCGGCGAAAACGGATCCGTATCTATAATGTCAATGCTCGACGGCGTGTCGTAAACGAATATCCCCGTCGAGAAATCGTAATGCGGGTTCCCCGTGTTCGTCACGTAAACGCGGTCCGGACCAATTGCCTTAACCGCCGTCGGGTTTCTATCCGTGGTCGGTATGATCCCGATCACGCCGTCCGTCGTCATGTCGATCACGCTCACGAATCCGCTTCCCTCCGGCGCGCTGTAGTACTCGTCCAGATTCGCATTCGCCACGTAAACCTTCCCGTTGCTTATCGCCGCGCTCGAAGGCTCGTCGAACGCCCAATCCCCGCTCCCGTAAATGAAATCCTCCACCGCACCCGTCTCATAATTCACAATCGCCACGTTTTGACCGATGTTGTTCGCCACATATGCGCGCTGGTCTTCACCGAAAGCCATCGCCATCGGGTTCGACCATTCCGGAAGCACAATCGGGTCGAGCTCGTTCCACGTCGGCAGGAAAAGTCGCTGTATGTTGTTCGAAAAGCCGTTGACCACAAACGCCACGTCCCCGCCAGGCATATCCCTTATTTCTATCGCCGCCGGAACCGAGCCCAGCTCGAGCCGGTCGAAGGAGACCGCATCCCTTATCCTCTGAATCTGGCTCTGCGTCGGCTCCACTGTAAATTCAACGCTGACCGGCCCCGCAACCCCCCTCCCCGCCGCATCCTCCAGATTAACCAGCGTCAGCCGGTTCCTCCCGATCTGGAAGGGATGCCGGTCCTCATCCACCGCCATCCTCGCCCCCACCGCTCTCCCGTTTGCGTCCACAATCGGCTCGAAAAGCCCCGCCAGATTCCTCCCCGCCCTGCAAACCGGCGCCGAAATCCCGCCCGCCAGAATGTTGCCCCCCACCGGCCGGTCGCACACGATCACCATCGCGCCGCTCGAAAAATCAGCGTTGACCGGCACCTCCACCCCAAGCGCGTCCCATCCCCACGCAAAGTCTATCTCCACCTCGTACGGCGTGCTCACCGCTGCCCCGCCGACGGGGCTCGTGAAAGCCGCCTCAGGCCCCACTCCCGCGTCGTCGAACCACACCACTCTCGGCTCGCTCGACACCTTCCCGCCGCCGTAGCTCCCCACCACTCGCCAGAAAAGCCTTTGCTCTCCCCGGCTCGCCCGACCCAGAACGTCCCATTCAAGCGCACCGATCTCAGCCCACTTCCTCCCCGTCCATCCCCTCCTGGGGATGCTCAACAGCCAGCCGGATTCCTCGAAATCCTCCCTCAGCGCAAACTCCACCCTGAACCCGTCAATCCCCACCGAATCCCATTGAAAAACCGCTCCCTGCGAAAAGTACACGTGCTCCCCGTCGGCCGGCGCCACCGCCTGCAGATACTGCCCGTGGGAAAACCCCACAAACCCAAACACGCACGCGATCAATAAACCCGACACCCTCAACCTGCTCATCTCCTCTTCTCTCTTTCACAGCTTGGTTTCAAACGTCAGAAAGAACGACCTCCCCGGCAGGGGCATGTCCAGGAAGTCCCGCATGTCCTCGTCGAAGGCGTTCTTCACCTCGGCCGTCAGCATGACCTTCTCGGAGAATCTCTTGCTCACCCCGAAGTCCCAGCTCATCCTTTCGTCGAGCCACTTGCTCCCGAACATGTTCAGGTTCGTCCTCCCCAGATACAGCCCCTTGCAGAAAAGCTCCGTCTCGCCCATCTCAACCTTCGCCCTCACCGTCGCTTGATCCTCCGGCCTCCCGGGAAGCCTTATTCCCGTCTCCTCCAGCCGTGCATCCGTTTCCGTGTAACTCCCTGAAATTGAAAACCAGTCCGCCGGCCTGAACTGCAGCTCCACCTCGAACCCTTCCGACGTCGCTTCCCCCGTGTTCAAAGGCTCGATCCGGAACGCCGAAACCGGCGCGAAGATAATCGAGTCCTCTATCTCGTTCCGAAACCACGTAACCGAAGCCATCGCCTTGCTCCAATGAAGCTCCGCCCCGAGGTCGAAGTTCCTCGCCTTTTCCGGCTCAAGCTCCGGGTTCCCGCCTATGTATCCCTCCTCCGGATAATAAAGCTCGTCGAAGCTGGGCGGCCTGAACGACTCCCCCGCATTCCCCTTCACTTTCGCCCACTCCGTCAGCTCGCAGCTCAAACCGACCCTCCCCGTCGCCTCGCGCTCGCTCCTTCCCTCGTCGTCCTTTATCCAGTCAACCCTCCCCGCAAGCGTCCCGACCAGCCGGTCCTCCAAAAGCGTCACCTCCTCCCCCACCGAAACCGCCTGGCTCTCCCGCCTCGGGCTCCCGTAATCCGGATCCTCCAAACTGTCCCATCGCCCCTCGAGGCCCAAGCTCGCGAGGTGCCTCTCACCCAGGATCGACTCGGCCTTGAGCAGCGTCCCGTACGCCGTATTCCTGTTATCCGTATCCAGCGGATATCCGATGGGCGGCGACGGTTCGCGGAACCGCGTCCGGTTGTACCGCCGGAACATATCAAGTTCGACTTCGAGCTCCGTCCACAGAAGCCCCCGCCCGGTCAGCTTCAGACCCTCTATGTTCCGCTCATCCCTCTCCCTCGCCGTCGGCGACTGGAACTCCCCAAGCCCCGGCACGCCCCTGTCTATGGACATCGCCTCGAACGTCAGCGCCGCCTCCAGCTCCTCCGTCAGCCTCGCCCCCAGCTTCAGCAGCCCTTCGCTCACCTCCGAATCGTTGTTTATCCGCTTTCGCTCCAGCTCGTTCACCGTGGTGAACGTAAAGTCCCCCGCCGTCCGCTGGTGGCTCAGCGACACCACGTAGTCGAACCGGCCAAGCCGCTGCCGGAACCCGAGGTCGCTGGAAATCGTCCCGAAGCTCCCCGCGCTCAACCTCCACTCCCCCGAAAGCTCCTCAGCAGGCCGCTTCGTCACTATGTTCACAACTCCTCCGATGGCGTCCGCCCCGTAGAGCGCCGACGCCCCGCCCCGCAAAACCTCTATCCGCTCGATCATTCCTACGGGCAGCGTCGAAAAATCAAAACCCCCGCCCTGCGCCGTATTCATCCTCACCCCGTCCAGCAGCACCAGCACCTGCTGCGCCGAAGAACCCCGGATCGACACCGTCTGAAGCTTCCCCACCCCTCCCGTATCCGTCACCTTCACCCCGGGCGCATCCGTGATAATCTCAGATGCCGTCGCAAACCTCCCCTCGTATTCCGAAGCCTCCAGCACGCTCACGGCGCTCGTCGGATGCTCGACTTCCGCCTCCTCGTAGCGCCCCTTTATCACGATCTCCTCCTCCGCAGACTCGCCGTACGGCGAGCCGAAAGCCATCCCCAGCACCATCGCACCCAGCAGAAAAATCCTCAGCCTCAACCCTTTCCCCCTCGCGATTCTTCTCCCATGGGGATCACCCATTTGAGTCCCAGCTTTGCATCTTCCGCCACCGTTACTCGCGTCCCATAAACCGCCTCCAGATTCCCAGCCGTAAGCACCTCCTCCGGCTTCCCGTCCCGGTAAACGCCCCCCATCCCGAAAAGCAGCAGCCTATCGCAGTACATCCCCGCCATGTTCACGTCGTGCGAAACGGCCACGACCGTCACCCCCGTCTCCCGGTTCAGCCGCCTCACCAGGTCGTACGTCCCCACCTGATGCCTTATGTCCAGAAACGCCGTCGGCTCGTCCAAGAGCAGAAGCTCCGGCTCCTGCGCCAGCGCCCTCGCAATTATCACCCGCTGCTTCTCCCCCCCGCTCAGCTCGTCCAGAAAACGTCCCGCGAAACCCGCCGTATCCGTCTGCCTCATCGCACGCCTCCCCGCCTCGAAATCCTCCCTCCTTTCAAACGAAAGAAATCCCAGATGCGGCGTCCTTCCCATCAGCACCACCTCGAAAACCGTAAAATCAAACCCCACGTCCGACTCCTGCGGAACCACCGCCACCGTCCGCGCTATCTCCTTCCGCGACATCTCTCGCACATCCCTACCGCCCAGCAAAACCCTCCCCTTCGCCGGCTGCAGCACGCGGGAGATGAGCTTCAGAAACGTCGTCTTCCCCGAGCCGTTCGGCCCGATTATTCCCACAAACTCCCCCCGTCCTACCTTCACATCAAGCCCGCTGAAAACGCGCACCGGCCCGTACGCGAAATCAACCGCCCTCGCCTCGACCAGCGCCTCATCGTTCATCCTGAGAGCCTCCTCAAGCCCGCCCTCCTCAGAAGCCAGATAAAAAACGGCCCGCCCATCAGCGCCGTGATCACCCCGACCGGCAATTCCGCCGTCCCGAATGCCACCCTCGCCAGCGTATCGCATACCGCAAGAAAGCCCCCGCCCACCAGCACCGACACGGGCAAGAGCAGCCTGTGGTCCGGCCCGAAAACAAACCTAATCATGTGTGGTATCATTAACCCCACAAACCCGACCGGCCCGCTCACCGAAACGCACACACCCGTCACCAAGGACCCGCCGAAGAAAGCAACCAACTTCGTCCCCTCAACGTTCACCCCCAACTGCGCCGCCGCCTCCTCCCCGAAACTCAGCACGTTCAGATTCCTGCTCACCGCAAACAG
>CAZUUK010000156.1:0-6128 GCA_964622675.1 uncultured Planctomycetota bacterium
GCGGATTGGAGGGAGATTGTGGTGGTTTGCGAGGGGGTTGAGGGCGTGAGGGTAGATGAGGAGGGAAGGGTGGTGATGGAGACGGGGGTAGGGGAGATTTTCGAGGGCGCGCCGGTGATCTATCAGGAGGCAGGCGAGGGGCGGGAGTTTGTGGAAGGGAGGTTCCGGCTTTTGGGTGGCAATGCGTACGGATTCGAGGTGACGGGGTGTTTTGATGCGACGCGTGCGCTGGTGATCGATCCGGACCTGGCGTGGTCAACGTATCTGGGCGGGAGCGATGAAGACGCTGCCTGGGGGATGGCGATGGACGGGTCGGGTAACGTGTATGTGACGGGGGATACGTCTTCGGCAGACTTTCCGACAACGGCGGGCGCGTACGATACGAGCTATAACGATTGGGGGGATGTGTTTGTGTCGAAGTACAACAGTGCGGGGGAGCTTTTGTGGTCGACGTACCTAGGCGGAGGGGAGGAGGATACGAGCTGGGATCTTGAGACGGACGGGTCGGGGAATGTTTACATCATGGGTGATACGGAGTCGACGGATTTTCCGACGACGGACGGGGTGTACGACAGGAGCCACAACGGGTGGTTCGATGTATTTGTGGCGAAGTTCGACGCGACGGGGGGCCTGACGTGGTCCACGTATATCGGGGGAAGCGACGATGACTGGGGAGGGGGGATCGGTGTAGACGGGGGAGGGAACGTGTACGTGGCGGGAGACACGTATTCGGACGATTTTCCGACGACGTTGGGAGCGTACGACAGGACTTTTAACGAGGGCTTGGATGACGGTTATGTGGCGAAGTTCGATGGGAGCGGGGGTCTTCTGTGGTCGACGTACCTGGGCGGGAGCGACGACGATTGGGGGATCGGGCTTGCGGCGGACGGGTCGGGGAACGTGTACGTGACTGGGGACACGTATTCGGACGATTTTCCGACGACGACGGGAGCTTACGATGAGAGCTTCAACGAGGGCTGGGATGATGCGTTCGTTTCGAAGTTCAGCACTGGGGGGAGTCTGCTTTGGTCAACGTACCTAGGCGGGAGCGGCGAGGAGGGGGGGGTGGGGATTGAGGTGGATGGGTCGGGGAACGCGTACGTGACGGCGGATACTTCTTCGAGCGATTTTCCGACGACGCCGGGGGCGTACGACGAGAGTTTCAACGGAGGGGGCTGGGATGCTTTTCTTTCGAAATTCAGCGCCGCGGGGAGCCTATTGTGGTCAACGTACCTTGGGGGCGACGGGGATGAGGAGGGGATCGGGCTGGCGACAGACGGGTCGGGGAACGTGTACGTGACGGGGGGGACGACATCGAGCGATTTTCCGACGACGGCGGGTGCCTTTGACGGGAGCTATAACGAGTTAGGTGACGCGTTTGTGTCGAAGTTCGACGGGAGCGGGGGGCTGGTGTGGTCGAGTTACTTTGGCGGAAGCGAGGAGGAGTGGGGGCTGGCGGTTGCCGTGAGTGGGGCGGGGGACGTCTATGTGACGGGGGAGACTTACTCGGATGACCTGCCGATGACACCGGGGGCGGAGGACGGGAGCTATAACGGGAACGATGATGCGTTCGTTTTGAAGTTTCACGAGACGTTGCTGGAGGTGGTTCCGGGGGAGCCGGTGGTTTCGACGGGGGAGTATCTTCACTTTACGACGGAGGTGGGAGGCGGCGAGTGGTCGTTGATCAGTCTCGGATCGGGCGGCTCTATCGAGGGAGCGAGCGGGATTTATCAGGCGGGCTCGACGGCTGGGGAAGACGGTGTGATGTACGCGGTGGGAGGGGACTCGGCGACGACGAGGGTGACGGTTAGTGATAGCCCTCGTCCGCCGGGGGAGGTGGGGCCGGCGACTTCGATGGACGTTGACGGAGGCGGGGTGGGGCTGACGGATGTCATATTGATGCTGAAGTATGTGGTTGGGGTCGAGACGCCGACGGCGGAGCAGGTGGAGGCGGGAGATTTTGATGGTAATGGAGCGGTGGGTTTGGGAGATGTGATAAATGCGCTGAGGGTAGTTGTGGGGTTGGGGCCGGTGCTTTGAGAGGTGGTGGATGAACTAATGAGCAGAGAGGCAGGTCGGGGGGTGGAGTGAGTCTTAAGGATATACAAGCGAACTGGGACGCGTATGGGCGGACGGACCCGCTTTGGGCGATTCTGACGTACCCGGAGAAGAAGGGGGGCGGTTGGGAGCTGGAGGAATTCCTGGAGATGGGGCGGGTTGAGATATCGAGGGTGATGAGAAAGGCGGAATTCCTGCCGGTCAAGTTTAAGAGGAAGCGAGCGCTGGATTTTGGGTGCGGCGTAGGGCGGACGACACAGGCTCTGTGCGAGCACTTTCGGAGCTGCGACGGAGTGGATATCGCGCCTTCGATGATCAAACTGGCGAACGAGTATAACCGGCACGGGAAGAGGTGCAGGTATCATGTTAACGACAGGGCGGACCTGTCGCTGTTTGAGGATGGGAGTTTTGATTTTGTCTATTCGATTTTTGTGCTTCAGCACATGGCGCCTGAATACAGCCGGGTTTACATGCGGGAATTCGTTCGGGTTTTGAAGGCCGGCGGGCTTGTTGTTTTTCAATTGCCGAGCAGCCTGATGAGGACGGCTTCGAATTGCATCGATCCTCTTCCGGATTGTGGGTTTGCTGCTGAGGTTAGGCTGGAGGATGTGCCTCGTGAGGTTGAGGCGGGAGAGCGTATCGCGGTCAAATTGACCGTGAAGAATGCTAGCACGGTGACGTGGCCTGGGTCGGAGGGTGCTTTACTGCAGATCGTTCAAGGGGGGAATCACTGGCTGGATTCGGAAGGGAGGCTGGTGGTTGCGGACGACGGGAGGACGCCTCTGCGAGATGCGCTCGTGCCGGGGGAGGAGACGGAACTGGCACTGAATATCCAGGCGCCGGCGGTGAGCGGGGAATACCTGCTGGAGGTAGATATGGTGCAGGAAGGGGTGGCGTGGTTCAAGGAGAAGGGCTCGGTGGCGGCGCGCGAACGGGTGAGAGTCGTTGCGGTGGAGAAAGCTGTTACGGAGAAAGGTGGCGTGGGCCTGAGCAGCGAGGGACAGGGGATTATGGAGAGGGAAAAGACGGTGATGTCGCCTCGAATGGAGATGCACGGCATTCCGACGGCGGAGGTCACGCGGCTGCTGGAGAAAGCGGGGGGGGAAGTGGTTGCCGTGGAGCAGGATGACGTGGTGGCCTTGCCGTGGATCAATTGTATGTACTTCGTGAGCAAGTAGGGGTGGAGCGGGGGATTGGGCGTGAAAGATAATCAGGCGAATTGTGAGGCGCAGGGTCAGAGAGATCCGGTGCGGTCGCTACTCTGAGGGAGCGGAGGGGTCGAGGAGTCTGATTTTGGTGGCCCACTTTAGTTCCCTGACGCCTTTTTCGTCGGCGATGTAGAGCTTGGGCCCCTGGTCGGTGGATGCAAGGAGCATTCGGGCTTTCGCGGCTTCGTTTTCAAGGAGTAGGGCGGGACCGGAGGCGGCTAGTGTGAGGATAGCAGCGGGCTGGCCTTTTTTGTCGGGGTGGAGGGCGAGAAGGGGCTGGTCATCGGCCAGGGCGAGGACGAGACGCTCGGCGCCTTTGGTGTCCATGAGGGTCAGGGTCGGGGAGGGGCTCTTTGCGGACTTCCAGTTTGGCGTTCCGCTTTCGATGGAAGAGATAGCGGTGGAGGCTTCGGAGAGACCAAGCTTTACGCGTACGTTTCCATCCTTGTCGGTGATGCGAATCTCGTGAGCGGTGATGATTTCGGCCGGCTTGGCGGCTTGCTGCGCGAAGGCGGGCGAGCCGGCCAGAAATTGGTTCGAGAGAAATCCACCAAGCAGACCGGCAAGGACGGCGAATGCGATCAGCAATCCGTATTGTCCTTTGCTCATCTCGTGCTCCTTCCGTGGTGAGACTAGAGCGAAGTGACTAGGGTTTCCTCTGTCTACTATCATACCGCGAAGGCTGCAGTTGGGAAGGCGAAAGTTCAAGAGGGAAGGGCCACTATTTGGGAGCGGGCTCGAGCGGGAGGCGGAGTGTTTGGCCGGGATTGAGCATGAGGAAGCGGGCGGATAGGCGGCCCTGGACTAAGTGGAGGGCGTCTTCGGGGTCGCAAGCGCCGTAGGTGCCGGGAGGCATTTCGTAGGTGCCGTAGTGGAAGGCGATCATGACCTTCGCGCCGGAGGTCTGGGCGAGGCGAGAGGAGCCTTCGGGGCCGAGGTGACCGGCGACGGCGGCGACGTCGAAGAAGAGGACGTCAACGCCGGTGACGTCGAGGAGCTCTTCGATGAGGCGGGTGTCGCCGGGATGCCAGATTGAGCCGTCGGGGGTCTTGACGACGTAGCCGGAGCAGTCACCGCGGCGCCAGCCCCAGCCGGTGGGGGGATAGCCGGGTAGGGTGGGGGTGACGAGGACTTCGGCGGGGCCGATGGGGATTGAATCCCAGTCGTTTGCGGTTGTGATGCGGTTTTGTTCGACGCCGGCTTCGCGGAGGCGCTTGTGGACGGGGGGAGGGGCGAGGAAGAGGGGTTTGAATTTGGCGTTGAGGGTTTGGGCGGTGGGTTTGCCGCAGTGGTCGCGGTCGGCATGGGTGTAAAGGATCGCGTCGACTTTTGGGACTTCGTTTGCCTGGATGGGAAGCGATATTTTAAAGCTATGGCCGGTCTCACTTACTTCTTGCCCGTTTTCCACGAGAACGGTGAGAAGTGGGTCTATGAGAATGACGGTGCCGCGGGTGTTGATGAGGACGCCAGCCATGCCGAGCCAGGTGAGGAGGGTGTCTGCGCGGGGGTGGAAGAAGGAGGGAGGGATGGGCTGAGATGTGAGTTTTGGGCTCACTTTTATTCCTTTCGTGTCTGCGGGGGCAAGGCGGTGAGGGAATGCGCGGAACGGCGCGACCTGGATAGGGTGCATGAAGCGGGGGAGTGTGTCAAGGGGGAAGTGGAGTTCGACAGCTAGACATGCGGGGAATATTAGTGTTAGCACGGTTGAGTCGTTCGACCGATATATTCGATTAGAGGGTTTGCCAGAAATGGTGTCTGCTAACCCTGGCGCGGACAGGTAAAGCTTTTGAAGGAGGGAGTCTATGGAGTTGTCGGAGCGGGTTAGATTGATCGCGCCGTGCGGGCTTTTGTGCGAGAAGTGTCCGATAAGGCTGCTGGTGGACGCGGAGGAGCGGGCGAAAGCGAAGGGGAGGCCGGTGGAGGAGATACGGTGCGATGGTTGCCGGCCGCCGGGGTACTGCTACCACAGCGAATGCAGGGTGAGACGGTGCTGCCTGGAGGAGAAGGGGCTGAATTCGTGCTTTGAATGCCCGGAGTTTGTGTGCGAGCGGTTGAGGGAGTGGGCGGCGTCGCCCCATAGGAAGAGGGCGATTGCGAACCTTGTGGATATGAAGCGTGTTGGTCCTGAGGCGTGGCTGGCGGAGCAGGACGCGAGGGAGGCGGAGAGGGATAGGGTGTGAGAAAAGGGGGGGTGAGGGTGCTTTTCTGACGATAAGAGGGGTGAGGAGGGTGCACGAGGACGTGTGTCAAATGTGTGGTGGATTTCTGGCGGGAGCTGCGCTTTTTTGCGGTCAAGAGAGGAGATGGAGATGAAGAAGGCAAATGTAGTCGCGCTGGTGCTGGTGATTATCGGCGGTTTGAACTGGGGCGCGATCGGAGTGATGAAGCTGAACGTTGTGACGAAGCTTGTGGGGGAGGAGACGATTGCGGCGAGGGCGATTTATATAGTGGTGGGGCTCGCGGCGATTTACAGTCTGAGCTTCTTTCCGAAGGTGCTGAGGGGGAGGAAGACGGAGGGGTAGGGGCGGGATCAGGGTAGGGGATTAGGGTGCGGGTGCGCTATAGCTTCTTTTCCTGTGAGTGCGGGAGCGGTGTAGCTTGAGGGGTTGGCGCTGGAGGGGGAAAGTGGTATGGGTTATGTGTGCGGAGATGGATGCGAGAGGCTGAGGTGAAGCGCGGATTTTCGGTGCGAAAGGAGGAGGGCGATGAGGAGATGTGCGAAGGCGGTTTTGTGCGTTTTTGTGGCGGCGTGCGCGGTGGTTGGCGCGGCTTCGGTTTATGCGGAGGAGGAAGGGGGGGCGCTGGAAGGGAAGACGGTTGCGATTCTGGTGGCGAAGGATTTTGAGGATATCGAGGTGCAGT
>CAZUUK010000157.1:0-2425 GCA_964622675.1 uncultured Planctomycetota bacterium
AATAGATACACGGACGCGCTCGCCATTCAGGCTTTGGCGACCGTGCCGACCTTGTCGTACTTGCCCGGCGCTGCTTTCTGTTTCCCTGTCTGGCCATGATTTCCTCGCAACCAAGTGTTGATTTGTGACGCAAGGATCGCAATCGAAGCGTTCTTCCGTCCCCACTTATCGGCAAGCATCACCTCCGCCGCGTCCTTCAACTTCTCAACGCCAACCTGCTTCAGTAGGCCCTTCACGAGCCTGCCCTCTTTGCCGCCGGCCACGATATATTTCTTGGCGAACTCCGCTTCGTACCTTTCGGACCACCACTCGATGAATAGCTTTACCTCGGGATTCGTCGGTGTCGTCGACCGACAAGGCTTTTTCTTCGTAGTAGTCTGTTCTTCTTCTAGTTCTGTCGCAGCCCGCTGCGACTTAGGAGTACGCAATCTTGCGAATTGGACTGTCTCTGATTCGCAGCCCGTTGCGACTTGTGCCCCTTCCTGATTCGCAGCCGGTTGCGAATTAGCCCACTTGATGGAGGCACGACTCTGCCCGTGCCTCTGGATGATGATCACCCCCGCCTTCACGGCAACCCGCTTCGCCGCCGACACGCTCCGGCACTTCTCCCGCCCGGTTAGCTTATCCTGATACACCGGCCAGCCAAGCAGCTTCCCTAGTTCCGCGTCCGAAGGGTAACAGCTATCAGCCCCACCCATGTATTTCCCCAGTCCTGCACACAAAGCCTGAGCTCGGGGCGTCATTCCCTTCGACTTGAACTTCTCATAGACCTCCGCGGGAATGATTCCGAAGCCGTTTTCGCGTTTCTTCATACCACGCCCTCAAACAAAAAAGCGCCTAGCAATCCAGTACTGGCTAGACGCTCGTACACGGCCAAGCGGCCATAAAGCAAGTTTTCCCAGCGCGGGCTGGCTAGCTAAGCCGTCCCGCCCCGCGTGAACAATGCCAAGTTTCCTCTCTCTGCTTTTCACGTATCACCAGTCAACTCCTCCTCTCGTTTTTCTTCTGCCCAGGTCTTCACGCTTCATCGTCTGATGCTGATTCCGTCTCTTCCCCCTCGTCGAAGAGCGGATGCCGCGACCGCTCCGTCACCGACGCCTCATTGAGAAAATCAACGACGTCTCGCTCGGCGATGCGGTACTGCCCACCGACCTTATAGGCCGGGAGCCGCTTGCTCTTGATCAACCGGTAAATCGAGGCTGCGTGGATGCCGAAATGCTCCGCGAGGTCCCGGGGCGAGTAATATCTTTCCATCGGATTCCTTTCGTCAATGTAAGCCTCGCCGAACCTGAAAGTATTGTAGGACATGCAAGGACTGAAATCAAGAGGGCTGTTCACCCAAAATCTATTTCCGCTCTCACTTGCCGCCGTAAGTTCTTGTCCTTTCGCCACTTAGCTCAACCAAAAACTTCTATTTTTCTCGACAGTGTCCACCTCATTTCAGCCTCTCGCCTCCGCATTCCACCGAACGGAAGCTTCAGCCGACGCCGCCTCCACCACCTCCCGCGCCTTGGTCAGCGTCGGACGTGACATGCCAACGGCGGTAGCAACCCTGCTTAAAGACTCGGCTTTATCTGTGCCACCCTCCGTAAAATTTTCGGAGGGTTTGCCGGCCAACATCCGCTTCTCAGATGCTTTCCTCTCCATCGGTTCCAGTGCGTCGGCTACGGCAACCGCATCCGATGGGCTAAAATCCTCGCGCACGACGTTCTCGCCATGCGCCTCTCCGCTTTGCGGAGATCAAAGTGAGGCGGAAAGACGCGCCGGGGAATTGCTGGGGGAACAAGGGCGTAAGCTGGGGCAGCGGGATGAAACGTTTGATCGTCAAACGTTTGCCCCACCAAAGCTAGAAGAACTTGGTATCAGCCGGTTCCAGTCCCATCGTTGGCAGGAAATAGCGGGGATACCGGAGGACTGAGAGTCCTTGCGAAGCTTACCATTCCCGCAGATTGAGTCGCTTCCCCCTCAAGTCTTGCCCCCCAGCCGTCGAAGAGATCATGAGGCCGCCGCGTGTAACGCATTCTGTAACGCTGGCTTACTTATCGAGAGTCATTGAGAGACACGCTGAGACGGCGGTATTGACCTAAGCCTTTATGTGTTCGGGGGGAACGGCGTTTCTTGACCCTTACGGGACCAACCCGGGAGGAAGCGATGAGCTGGCATTCACGGACTCATAATCCGCGTGTCGCAGGTTCGAATCCTGCAGGGCCCACCCAAAAACGGCGATTTTGGAGCGCGTGTAACAGAAATGTAACGGAAATGCCGATCAAAGTCAGCCTCTATCGCCGGAAGGACGACAAGAAAAACCCTTGGTGGATGAGCTACACGCTCCCCGGCGGTCATCGAGTTCAGAAGCCAGCCGCCCACCGAAAAGACCTAGCTACGACCGTCGCCCAGGAGACTGAGCTTCAGATCAATCAGGGCA
>CAZUUK010000157.1:2435-6067 GCA_964622675.1 uncultured Planctomycetota bacterium
GACGAGTTCCTTGCTACCAGATCATCAAGGGCCGCCAAGACCCTTCGCGGCTACCGCCTGACCGCCAAGCGTTTCTGTAAGCTCTTCGGCAAAATGCGTGTCCTGAACATCCTCCCCTCTCATGTCCAGGCATTCCAGAGAGAGTATAAGACGCTTGCCCCCGCTACTCAGGCAAGGATGCTCCGCGAACTCTCCGTTATCTTCAACTACGGCATCAAGTTCGGCTATCTCCCGCAGAACCCCTGTGCTGACATCCAGGCTCCCAGGCTCCCGCAGAACCCCCCGAAAGCCCTTGAGAAGGAGACCATACAGGCTCTTCTCCGCCTTGTCCACGATACGCCCTACTACGGCATAGTCGCCGTGGCCGCGTATGCTGGGCTTCGCCGTGAGGAGATCGTCTGGCTGGACTGGGAAGATATTGACCTCAGGCGGAGTCAAATCTACGTGAGGAATAAGCCTAAGCACCCGCTGAAGGACTACATGGCCCGAACGGTCCCGGTTCCTGAGGCTTTGGTCGAAATCCTCTCCGCACTTCCCCGCAATGGCAAGCCGGTATTCACCTCGCCCAAAGGTAAACGCTGGCAATCGGCCAACCTATCCCGCCGTCTCGCTCCCTACTTCCGCAAGCTGGGTATCCCTGGAGCTCTCCACATACTCCGGCATACTTACGCTTCTCACTTGGTGATGGGGGGCGCCGACCTCGCGTCGGTTCAGAAGCTCCTCGGGCACTCGCAAATCACCACCACCATGATCTACGCCCACGTCGCCCAGGAGCATCTCAAAGAGCAAGTGAAGAAGCTCGGCTATTGATGGGAAAGGGAGATGCCAATCATGGAGAATCCATTGGGTACTTGGGAGGATTTTAAGGGCATACTTGCCGCCCTTTTCGACCCGCGCCGCTTTAGGGGCGGGGAGAAGATCATACCGATCCGCAAAGCCTGGGGCAATTCTCTACTAATGGTTGCTGTAGTCGCCGTTGCTGCCTTTCCTGTGGGGCTTCTCTTTCGCAACATACCAGCTTGGGTCGCCGCGTTGATGCAGGGTTTTGGTTCGCTTTTGGCCCTGTGGGGAGTATTTGGTCTTTTCGAATACGGCGCTTGGGCCTGGAGACCCGATCTAGATTACACCGACAGGGTGATAAGCCTCTCTTATCGGCTGGCCATGCTTACGGGAGCTTTCTTTCTGCTTGTCGCATTGTGGACCGGGCGGTTTTGAGATCAAATCCATCGGAGCTACTTACTGGGCCACCAACTCAGCCACCTCCCCCGCCACGTCTCGCCGGTTATCGTCGTACCGCTTGACCGTCTCGATGCTGGCGTGTCGAGAGTATCGGGCGACCGCGCTTATGTTTCCGTTCGTCCGCTCAAGGGCTGTGGTGATTCCGGTATGCCTCAGCCCGTGTGGCCGCACATGGCCGATGCCCGCCCGCTTCGCGCATGATTTCACTATCAGCCTAACGGCCTCCCCCGTCAGCCTGTGCCCTCTCCACGGATTAGCCCGAGACTGAAACAACGCCCCCGGCTCCTCTCCCCGTTCGGCTACCCACTCCCTCAGAGCCTCGATCGTCGGCCCGGGCATCGTCAGTAGCTCTCGCTCCGTTCGCCCTTTCCCCAGGATGGAGAGTTTCCCGCTCTCAAAGTCCACGTGCTCCAGGTCGAGCTCCGTCACTTCCCCGCGCCGGAGGCTCAGATCATGAAGCAGCCGAAGAATCGCCGTGTCCCTCACGTCAGCGATCTCGAGCATTCCCCGGTAAGCGTCCTCCCACGGGCCAGCGGTGTCTCGATACGGTTGCACCTTCTCCCCCTCAACCTCCACCGTCCACGTCAGGAAACCGAGAGTCCTCCCGAGCTTCAGCGCCGAGCGTATGGTTGAAAGCCGCCGATTCCGAGTCGCCGACGAGAGCCGCCGCTCCCTCATGCGCTCCCGATACTGGAGGACAAGCCAGTTAGCTCGTCCCGGTCCGCTCTGAATGAGCTTGTCCACGGCCCTCTCCGGCGAAGGTTCCCCGAGAAAGGCCGCGAAATCTCGTAGGTCCGTCTCATAGACCCGCCGCGTAAGAACGGAGCGCTTCTGTAGAAACGCCCTCACCAGGTCCTCGACCTCCAGAGCCTCACCCACAAAGGGCGACGGGCTCCGCCTTGCAAGCTCCAGCTTCATCATCCTTTCCTCCTCGTGCCTTGCGAAACTTCATCTTCTAGCCAGTTGGCCCTCAGCCCTCGCGTCATAGTGACTTCGCGATCCCCTCCTCCCCTCTCGTGCCGTGATACTGAGCGTCTATTACGTGCTCCTGTCGCTTTCTCGCGCCCCGAGTCATATTTCCCGTCCGCCGTGCGGCGGACGCTCACAGCGCCTTATTTCGCTTAATCTCCCGCTGGCTGCCGCGCCTCTGCCGCCGCGCATTCCTCGATCCACTGCGCCATAGGGCCGGAAGTCAGCACCGTCCCCTTGCTACCTACCGGTATGCGCCCGACCAGCGCATAAACCTCGCAGCCCTCAAAGAGCTTCCGCGAACCCGGATCATCCTCCGGCTCGTGATATTCCCCGTACTTCTTATCGAGGAATATCCACCTTCCCCCGGCGAGCTCCTGGACGAAGCAGGCTCCCTTTCCGTCGTTCAGCATGTGAAGAAAATACCCGCCTAGTTCCTGCCGCTCAAGGTCGGTGGTGAAAATGAGCAAATCGCCCGGAAGGAACTCCGGCATCATGCTACCGTCGAGGAGCTTCACAACCAGCATCTCGTCCCAGCCCGTGTCGCTGAGCGGCCCCAGGACCTTAAACCGCGTCAGCACTTCAACCCTTTGCTCCAACATGCCGCACCTCCACTCCGACAAAAAAGGCCGCAGAGGACGATCCGCACCCAAGGGGCGGCTGGGAGGGTCACCCCATCCCACCTCTGCGACCTGATGACTTGTCCAAACAGGTAGCCCGCCTGGTGGCGGGCTCTGTCTGAACTTCCATTTTGCCGGGTCTTGGGCTTCATCGTGCCTTCAGGATAGCACCTCCCGCGCCCGTGTCAAGGGAAATTTTGCGTCAATTTATCCCATCTCCCGGCACCGCTACCCGCATCCTTTCTCGCCCAAAGACCTCCGCCGCATAGACCGCAATGAGAATCGCGTCCGCGAAGTTATCGTCGTCCTCTGTAGCCCGCGGCCCTCGCTTCAGGCTCAATTTCGGGAACAACCTCCCCGCTTCCAGAATCGCCCGCGCCTTTGGGTGCTCTGCCACACGGCGTGACGTGCCTTTATAAACAACCCTCTGCCATTGTTGCGGTTTGACGATCTTGTGCGGGATGAATGCTCCCGCGAGTATCCCTTCCCATAGGCCCACCCCTCTCCCGTAGGTTGCGGCCGCCCTCCCGTTTCGCCGAAGTCTCGGCATGAGGCTTATCCCCTCCAGCGCCGCGAACACCTTACCTTCATCCGTCAGCTTCCGCAGTAACTCCCTCATCGCACCCGCGTCGTACTCATCCACTCGGCCCCCGCGCCTCATCGGCGTCGGCATTACTCTCGCTCCCCAGTCCTCATCGAGCACTCCCACGGCTCCCTTCAACCCTGGGTCAATCCCAACGTATAGCCGCCGCATGTTTGTGCCTTTCCAGCCACGCCTCAAGGTCCCCTGGGGCAATCCGCCTC
>CAZUUK010000158.1:0-6035 GCA_964622675.1 uncultured Planctomycetota bacterium
GTCTCTCTGTGCCCCGTGTAGTAACAGTAGAACGTCTGTCCGATCCTCAACAGCATGGGGTCGCGCGTGTTACCGAAGGGACCCGAGAAGAGGTCCGGCTGTCCCTTCTCGTTCCTGGCGCGTTTGAAGTGCTTTCCATCCTGGCTCGTCGCGAGGCAAATGCGGCTCCAGTCACCGTACAGCATGAAGTATGTGCCTTGATGCTCGAGGACGTGAGGCGCCTGCAGTCCGCCCGCTGTCTCGCCGAGTTCCGGGTCGGCCTGCATTGCGATCCCTATGGGTTCCCAGCGCTCGTCGGTGAGTCTTTGGGCCTGCCAGCGGTAGAAAAGGCGCGACTTGCCGCCGCAAGCGGTATTCCGGATGCAGGACCACAACTGCCAGGTGCCGTCCGCTGCCTGCCACAGCGCGAAATCGACGGGTTGCTGGCTTGACGTCTGGTTTTCTCCCAGGTAAGGATTGCCAGCCACCTGCCACCACTTGCCGTCGATCTGTGGTCTCATCCCATGATCCTGTATCCGCCGAAAGCCCGGTCGAGGCCTAATCCGACAAAGCTGAGGCTCCCGTGAGCCGACGCTGCAGATCGTAGACAATCACCCCCGCAACTTCAACCACAGCAACAAGAGCAGAGCTTCCGGGACGGGCATGGGCAATGGATCGGTCCGCGAGTCCCCTCTAGCGGCTGGATTGCTCCTCAGCTCAGGGGCCGCTGAGCAGTTGTCCGGCCAGGTATAGATCTCCGGACGACGAGATGTAAGCGATGGGATCGCCCGCGACGTTCTTGACTATGAAAGAGCCGTCCGGAGGAGTGAGCGAACTCTGGTTCTCGTATGCGGAGCCGGCGAGGACGAGGTCGCCGCTTGAAGCTATGGCTGCGACGATGCTTCCTTGAGCGTTCTTGATCAAGAAATCGCTGCCGGAGGTCTCCGCAGGGGCGGAATTCGGCGCGAGAGAGCCTGCCAGAGCGAGGTTGCCGTCGCCGTCAACTGAGACGACCGTCTTGCCCGCCGAATTGGTAATCCGCAGCCCCCTGGGACGATCATTGGGGTTATTCGGATCCGTGCCAGCCAGCACCTCAGCGCCGTCGCCCCAGCCGTCGTCGTCACTGTCGTAGTCGGCTGGATCGGTTCCCAATTCGTTGTATTCGTCCCCGTCGCTTAGGCCGTCGCCGTCGGTGTCGGGGTTGTTCGGGTCGAGGCCGTTCTCTGACTCCCACGTATCTCCCAGGCCGTCGCCGTCGGTGTCGGGATCGTAGTAAACCGTGACGCCTCTGGACTCCAGGGCTGGGATGTGCGTGCTGTAGGCTTGGCTGCTAAGCGGATTCCGGCGAAGATCCACTGTATCACCCGTTCCCGGGCCAGGGTTGTCGACGAGCGCCTGGATGTCGCTTATCCGGTTGTCGTCGAGCCCCAGGATGACCAGGTCGGTCAATCCCGAAAGTGCGCTGACATCCCTTATCAGGTTCTCGCCCAGATAGAGGTACTTCAAATGGGTCAATCCCGAAAGCGGGGTGATGTCACTGATCTGGTTCTCGTTCAGCTCCAGACGATTCACGCCGGCCAATCCCGAAATCGGGCTGATATCGCTTACCTGGTTGCCGCTCAGGAAAAGAAATCTCAGGTTGGTCAATCCCGAAAGGGCGCTGATGTCGCTTATCTCGTTCCCGCCGAGCTGAAGGTAATCCAGGTACGTTGACCCCGAAAGCGGGGTGAGGTCACTGAGCTGATTGCCGTTCAGATAAAGGTGAGTCAGGTTGGTCAATCCTGAAAGCCCACTGATATTGGCTATCTGATTGTCGCTGAGGCCCAGTGACCTCAGGCCCGTCAACCCTAGAGGCGCATCGATGTCGCTGATCTGGTTGCCGTCGAGCCAGAGGTAATCCAACCCGGTCAATCCCGACAGAGGACTGATGTCACTAATCTGATTGAGCTCGAGTCCCAAGATGCCCAGGCCGGTCAATCTCGAAAGAGGGCTGAGATCACTTATCTGGTGTCCGTCGAGCCACAGGTACGTCAAGTTGGTCAATCCCGAAAGCGGGTTCAGGTGACTTATCTGGTTGTCGCTCAGGTCCAGCCACCTCAGCTCCGTGATTGGCGAGAGCGCGCTGAGGTCATTGATCTCGTTGTTGTTTAGATACAGTCCTCGAAGCGCGTTCAATCCCGAAAGCGCGCCGATGTCGCTTATCTGGTTGTCCTCGAGAGAGAGAGCACCAAGGTTGGTCAATCCCGAAAGCGCGCTGATGTCACCTATCTGGTTGTACTGCAGCCACAGATCCGTCAGGTCAACGCAGTGCTCGATGCCTGAGAGCTCAGCTATGCCTCGGCTGCTTGCGAGCAGAACAGTAAGGCCGACTAGATCGGTATTGTATATGTCTCCGGACGGCTTTCCGATGGCCTCTCTTACGGCTGCCTCGAGCCCAGGATCGGGGAAAGGTACAGGGAACGGAGTCGGACTTGCCACTGGGCCCTCTGGCTGCGGGACAACGCTCGCGTCACCCACCAATGCCATCCCGTAGAACCACATCGGCGCGTACGAAAGATAGTCTACTGAGTTATACCACTGGACGAATGCATCTCCGAAGTTGCCACCCGCATCGAGCTCAGTGTAGAAGTAGTTGTCCTGAAGCATGCCTCCCGTCTTCGTGCTTCCCCACGCAAGAAGCCCCCCGCTCTCAGTGTTGAAGACGACAGTGCCGGCGAGATTGTCCGAAAAAGTGTGGTCGCACCCTGAACACACAAAAAGGGAGTAGAACTGTGTCTCCGGATCTATGCTCCGATAGTCCGAGCAGTATATGTATCCCACGGAAGCGCCGCCGTTGTAGTAGAACGCGTGCCCGCCCGGCCAGCCGTGAGAACGTATCAACGTGAGCTGATAATCTGCCGTGAGATGGTTAGCCATGAAATCGCTCGCGGTAGTCGCCTCAGGGTCTGAAACCATCGTGACATCCGAGCTCCCGAAGATCATGGCCAGATTCGACGCATCTCCGCTCCCGAGCTGTGCCCAGTCGTCGTCATCGTATACCAGCCCAGTGGTTCCAAAGGGGGCTACTCCCGTGCGATACATGTGGTTGCGCTGGAAGTACGTGTTCAGAAGGCTAGACTCCCCGCCGAGCGAGGGAAGGTTGGATGTGCGCATTCGGCAGGCCCATATTTCCAGCCCTGTGTCGCCGGATCGTGTGTCGTACTTGCCGTTGCCAGGCTGGACCTGCCCGTCAGACAGCACGTCTTGCCACACGCCGTCCATGTCCATGTAGAAGAGCTCGCAGGGAAAATCCTCATATTGCGGTGGGTTCGGTCCTCTCCCATCCCAGTCCTGCATCATTTCATATATGATGCATGGGATGTCGCCGAGGAGAACCGCACCGACGAGTGACGCCGGTTCCTGGTAGTAGCCCACGAGGGCCGAGCGGATGTCCTCCGCTGTGCCGCCTGATACTGTGACAGCGAAGGACGAGTACCCCTCCGAGGACAGGTCCGCCTGGTATTGCGCAAGAGCGCCGCTTATGGCGGATGCAACATCCTCGCTCACAAGGATGCAGATCCGCCCCACTGCCGGTGGCGGCGGGGGCTCACTTGGGGCGCGCATCGGGCCGGGAAGCGAGACAATCTCGAGCGGGGCGGCAGGTCCTGGGGCCAGGTGCGTGGGCTTTGGGATTCCTTCGGGGTGATCCCACCTAGTAGGAAGGATCTCGCCCGCGGCAATCATCTCTTCAAGGGAAAGGTCGCTGCCCAGGGCCACCAGGCCCCAAGAGAGAGAGATAGCCGCCGCACCGATTATGAGCAGCGCCCGGTTCATCCACCCGCCTCCCTCCATGTAACTACAGCCACAAATCACATATTGCCGCTGTCCTCTGCCCTCTCACGGACAAGAGGCGAGAGAGCCCGGTTGTCCGCCAGCGTGCTTCCATATGCAGTTCCGCCAAATGTATAACGGGGAATTGTAGGGAGATCAATAAGAATCTTGCCTTTCCGTCTTCAAGACTCTGCACGAGTGAGACAAGCGGGGGCGGGGGACTGAGGCTCAGCCAGGGATGCCTTCTCGCAAGCAGTGTCCCCGCAACTTCAAGCACGGCAACGAGGACGGGGGTGGGGCTGTGCTCAGAATACTGCTTGAAACAGAGGCGCCAGCTTGGGACAATTGTCGACGCAAGTCTGGGCACCCCAAGTCGGACGGAGTTTTCGGGAGGCGCAGGACCGCGAGGACAGGAGTCATGGCTTGAGCGGCAGGGCGAAAAGAGTTGCGGCGTTCATAGTCCGATACGTGTGGAGCGGCGCGTGCTGCCTTTATCTCTTCACATTCGGTTGGCTTTCCGCGAGGAACCGTGGTTTTCTGTATCAGATATGTGCGCACTTTCGGCCTCCCCCGGCTCCCGGGAATGACAGGCAAGTTACACAAACCACGAAGGTCAGAAGGGGAGCTCCCACCTCTGACGAGGCTGAGCGGTTCTTGGCGAGGCTTTCCGACACCTTTTGGTTTCAACGGTTCGAAATCGCACCCGGTGTCTTCACACCGCGGGGAAACGATGTCGTCCATCTCTGCCAGATTTGGCAGATACCTTCCGACCTGTCCGGGAAAAGGGTACTTGACATCGGCGCCGCCAACGGTGGGTTCAGTTTTGAGATGGAAAAGCGTGGTGCGAGCGTCGTGGCAGTGGACATAGTGCCAGATGACTACTTCAGCTTCCGGACCATCGCAGACTTCCTTGGCTCGACGGTTGAATATCGCGTGCTGTCAGCTTATGACCTGGACCCTAACGATATCGGAACCTTCGATATCGTACTCTTTCTGGGAGTGGTATATCACTTGCGTCACCCGCTCCTTGCGCTAGACAAGATTTGGGGCGTAACCAAGAAGTGCTGCTACGTGGAGTCGCACGTGATCGATGGCGGACTGGTGACACCATGGGGGTTTTCAAGCCTAAACGAATTCGACGCTAGGCTCACTCAATTGCCAATTGTGGAATTCCACCGGCTCGGGGAACTTAATCGCGATGTTTCCAACTGGTTCAGCCCCACCATAGCCGCTCTGGACGCATGGTTATGGTCCGCTGGCTTCGAACCGGAGCTAATTGTCAAGTGGCCCTCGGACAAACCCGTGCGTTGTGCGTTCCGTGCGAAGAAGCTGACAGGCCCTCCCGAGTGGCTTCGACACATGCGCGCCCACACCCCTCCCGCAAGGTTTGAAGGCTGATAGAAAGGTCGGAGGGGAATTGATAGAGGGTCTCCCTACCGAAGACCCCGTGCGTGTGCTCATATCGGCCCCACGTCCCCTTGAGTCACCGTCAGAAATCGTAGCCAACCAGCCCGGCAACTTCAAGCACGGCAACGAGGACGGGGGTGGGGGAGGGACGCGTCTCGGCAAGGTAGGGTCAGAGCTGGGAGCACTAAGCGGACTCAGTCCCAGTCAGAATTCTTTCGCGTTCTTGCGTCACGAAATCGGCTTTCATGCAGCTATAATAAGCAGCAGGAGGAACGCGTAGAGATGAGCGATGGGTCTGGGCAGGCAGACGAAACTCTCGTGAACGCGGCCAAGTCGGGGGACCGGCATGCCTACGGGCTTCTGGTTCAACGGTACCAGGACCTCGTTTACGCTGTCGCGTGCGGTCACGTGGGCAATCCCGATGTCGCTCAGGACATAGCCCAGGACGCCTTCCTCGCTGCCCTTGAGAAGCTTCCCACGTTGCGGTCTCCGTCCAGATTCAGCACTTGGCTGGTACGCGCCACCCGCAAGCTGTGCGCCTACTGGCGGAGGTCGGAAAGCTACCGAAGGAATCTTCGCAGACGGCTTGCGCAGGAAACAAGTGTGCGAACGGCCGCAGCCCCGGAAGACATTCTGGCCCAGAGAGAAGACAGGGCGCTGCTCCAGGAGGCGATCGACCGCCTCCCCGGCAGGGCCCGAGAAGCGCTCGTCCTTTACTATCTGCGAGGCCAGTCCGCGGCAGAGACAAGCAGGGCGCTTGGTATCACGCAGGAGGCTGTGCGCAAACGACTTGACCGCGCCAGGCGCGGGATTCGCAACCATATGGCTGACAGGGCGGA
>CAZUUK010000159.1:0-6034 GCA_964622675.1 uncultured Planctomycetota bacterium
GGGTAGAATGGGGTGTTTTGTTCGGTCGCGGCTCTCTCAGACCACTGTGAATGGAGGATTCTTCATGGATTTTGCAGCCAGGATCGGGCTTTCGACGCACTTCATCCCAGGCATTGATGTCTACGAGGCGGTAAAGGGCGTCCGCGAGATAGGACTCAGGACTTTCGAACTCGTTCCGTCCGACTATCAAGGGGTGATGGGCAACCCGTTTATAGTTCACCAGGCGGGCTTCTGGCCAAGGACGTTCGGGAAGAAGGATCGCGAGAAGCTCCGCAAGGCGTTTTCGGTCTTCGACGACGTGACGGTCCACTCGCCGCATCAGGACATAAACATCTGCAGCTTCAATCCGGGGATAAAGGAGGAGTCGGTCAGGCAGTACATAGAGGTGACGGAGCTGGCGGTTGACCTGGGCGTGAAGACGCTGACGTACCATCCGGGCAAGCAGTCGCGCGCTTTCTGCCCGCGGGAGGAGATGATCCGGGATAACGTGGAGTTTGCCAAACGCGCGCTGGAATACGCCGAGAAGCACGACATGATGTTGGGATACGAGATCGTGATCCCGCTGGACGATCTTGAGGAAATTCTCGACCGGGTGGACAGTCCGCGGTTCGGGATCAACTTCGACATCGGGCATTCGGTCTTCGAGGGGAGGGACGGAAGGGCGACGATGCCGGAGATCATGGCCAACCTGGAAAGGTTCGCTGACAAGGTAGTCGAGTTTCACGTCCACAACGTGATATCGAGAAGCGACTCGGTGATGAACTTGCTTACCGGCAGCGACCATCGCGCGATAGACAAGGGCAACTGCCTCGACTACCGCCAGGTCGTCAAATGGATGAAGGGAAAGGGATTTGACGTGCCGATGGTGCTGGAGATATGGGGCATCACCGCGGAGGACGTCTTCGAGGACGCGAAGAGGAGCAAGGATATCCTGGTGAAGTACTGGAACGAAGCGTAGCGAGTTCGAGAAGGAGGGCCGATTGAAAACCGCCATCGTGGTGACGACCGCCGGGGTGAAATTCAAGGCCGTGGCGATAAAGGGGGCGCTGGCCGACGGGATGAGGAAGATGGCTGAGCTGGGTTACGACGGCGTGGAGTTGGCCGTCCGCGACCCGGCCATGGTTGACGCAGAAGAGGCGAAGACGCTGGCCGCCGAGTTCGGAGTCGAAATTCCGGCCCTCGGCACGGGCCAGGCGTACGGAGAAGAGGGCTTGAGCTTCACATCTCCCGACGCGGATATCCGAAGCCGCGCAGCCAAGCGCATAAGGGCACACGTGGAACTGGCCGAAAAGCTCGGCGCGATGGTAATAATCGGCCTGATTCGCGGGACGCTGGTCGAAGGGGTCGAGCGAAAGCAAGCTGTCACATGGATGAAGGAGGCGCTCGCCGAATGCGCTCGTTTCGCCGAGCCGAAGGGCGTGAGGCTCGTCGTCGAACCGCTCAACAGATACGAAACGAGTTTGCTCAATACCGCTGGCGAAGCGGTGGCGCTTGCGGAGGAGATCGGTGCGCCCAATGTCGGGCTCCTGGTGGATACTTTCCATATGAACATCGAGGAGCCTTCCATCGAGGAAAGTATCCGGGAGGCAGCCGGCAGGATATGGCACGTCCACGTGGCGGACAGCAACAGATGGGCCCCGGGCGCCGGGCACATTGACTTCCGGAGCATCGTAAAGACGCTTCGGGAGATCGGCTACGAGGGGTACCTTTCGGTCGAAGCCATGGCCGTGCCGAGCCCGGAGGAGCTTGCCGTCTCATCGCTCGGCTATCTGCGGAAGATGCTTTCCGAGCTTCAGGAGAAATAAGCAGGGGGTCCGCGCCGGAGCTCACGCGCAGAAGTAATAGAGAAGCTCCTTGGCGTGAGCTGTCAGGTCTGAGATTCGGGCATTTTCGTCAGCGCCGTGCACGTTCCCTTCCGGCCTTGCCACCCCGCAGAACACGAAATTGGATATCCCCATAGTCTCCGCAACGAACGCCATATCCGTCGAGCCGGCAATGCCTCCGTAAGCGAAGTCCTCATCCCGGTAGCCCTGCACGAGCTTCATCGCTTCTTTCATTCGCTCGACGTGCGGCGTGCGAGCGTTGTACCTTGCCGCCGGATACATGCGGTCGCAGCGCACCTCGACGTCGAGCGCCTTGCTTCGCTTCTTGCCGCGCTCGACTGCCTTTCTGATCTCAGCCTCGATATCGTTGGGACTTTCCTCAACTATGTAGCGCCGGTTAACGACGAGCGTGCACGTCGCGGGTACGATATTCGACTTCGTTCCGGCATCGATGATGTCCAGGTTGAACATGGGCGTCATCTGAGGCGAAGGCCCCCCCGGCATGGAAAATGCGGGGATCTCCGACTCGCGTTTCTCCACGTCCTCCTTCAGGATCAAAAGCTCCTCCATGATGGGCACCATCGCCTCCAGGGCGTTTACCCCGAGGAAGTTCATTCCCGAGTGGCAGCTTTTGCCTTTCGCCGTGATCGTCACGTCTATCATCCCCGCCGAACCCAGCCAGAAGCAGAGTTTTGGATCCTGAAAGCCCTCCATGCAAAGTATAGGCTCCTTGACGAAGCCCTCGAGGGCGAGGTGATATATGCCCGGGTATCCCCCTATTTCCTCGTC
This sequence comes from uncultured Planctomycetota bacterium, assembly GCA_964622675.1. GTDB lineage: Bacteria > Planctomycetota > DG-23 > CAZBND01 > CAZBND01 > CAZUUK01. Next base: position 2,613 of record CAZUUK010000159.1, read on the forward strand.
GGTGCACATGCAGCAGGCGATCTCGTATCGCGGCTGGAGGTCCAGCTCTTTCATCACTTCCAGCGCCGTGAGAAGCGTCGCGATGCTTCCCTTCATATCCGTGACGCCGCGGCCGTAGATCCTGCCCTCCTCCACCTGGCCGCCGAACGGAGCACGCTTCCACTTCTCTTCTACCGGCACGGTATCCATGTGGGCGTAAACGGTGAGAGGTTCCTTCCCTGAGCGCCAGATGGCGACGAGATTGACACGCGGGCCCTCGAGCGGCAGCGGAATGGCGGCGATCTTTTCTTCGGGAACGACAACGCGGTGGACTTCCATCCCCACCGCTGAAAAGCGCGGCTCGAGGTAGTCCACAAGCGCGTCGTAATTGCGGCCGGGCGGGACGGAGTTGTCGAAGCGGACTATGTCGCGAAGCGTCGCGATTAGCCCTTCTTCTTTCCTATCGACGAGGCGGAGCGCCTCTTCCAATTTTCCCATAAGGCCCCCGCCAGAACCTACGAGGACAGCGCGGACGCGTAGTAGACCAAGAGCTCCTCGTCACCTTCATTGCGGCCGGTAACGGTCGCGCCAGGCGCCAGATAAACGGCCTTGCCCTGCGGCGCGGTCGTCTTGCCGCCGGAGCCCTCTTCGACGAGAGTAAGCTCGCCCTTCATTACGTAGCAAACCGTATCGGCGTCGCGCCGGATCGGGCCCGCGAAAGACTTCCTCGGCGGCAGATAGAATGCGCCCGCTGCGGTGTGCTTGCCCTGCACCAGAAGCTCGTGAGTGGGGGAACCCGAAGACCTCCCCTGCTCTGCAATATCGCTCACGGACAATACCCTCGGCTCCTCATCGCGCTGGCCTTTATTCTCCGACATAAAACGTATGATGTCCGCGAGATCCATCGTGTAATGGACGTCGGCGTCGGGGTCGAGCGGGGCGGAGCACGTCAGCACCCACGTCATTTCGCCGGTATCGTTGTAAGGAGCGTGGGTCGTGCGAGCCGGCATAAAAATCGTCTCGCCCGCCTCTGCGCGCTTGATCGTGTGGAAGTCCGGGAAGAACACCCAGAGCGTCCCGGAAAGTACATGATATATCTCGTCGCCGATGTGATTACCCGGCCGGCCGAGATACTTGTGCGCCGGAACCCCGAAAATCCCGCATCCCAACTTCGAGGCCCAAACCAGCAGGTACAGAGGCCCTCCCTGGCTCGTCTTCCGCTCCTCAAATGCGTCCTCTTTCCACAATACTTTCACGAGATCTTCTGCCATGCTGCACTCCTCTTATGCTGTGCCTTCTCCCAGGTAGCCAGGAACATTGAACTTTACGCCCTCCATGGCCCCATGTCAAGAATCTTTCCCGCTCTCAAACCATGCCGGGAGCGGCCCATCAACGAACGCAGCGCCAGACAATGTCGTCTTTTTCGGACCCGCCGTCGTCTTTCCCATCTCGGCCCACGCTGTAGACCAGAAATCCGCCTTCTTCCCTCCGATATGTGAATGACTCACCGTTAAATGGATCCAGCGGAAGCTCTCCCCGTTTCCCCGCCAACTCTTCAAGCGAGACCGGATAGCTTCCGTGCTCGGCGTTGTAATTCTTGAGCGCGAACACAACCTCCAAGCATCCTGCCTTCGCGTCAACCCGCGCCTGGCAAAGGTAAGGTCCTCCGTCCAGACACGAAGCAAGCCGCCGTTTCGATAAGAACGAAAACTGCTCACCGTCCACTTCCTTCGCGATTTCGTTAACCTTGACAGTCGCGACGGAGTATGGTTCTCTCGCTGCTGAAATGAGAGCAGAAGACCAACGAAGGTAATTGAGGTTGTCTCGGGCGACTGAATCCTGGGTGGTAGACCAATCGAGATAGGGCCGGGGCAGAGTCTCCGGTTCTGCCGTCATCGCCAAGACAACGAATCCAGGGCCCACCCGCTGATAGGCCACAGCGCGCTCACCGGCGAGGCTCCTCGCCAGCGCCTCACGGCCTTTCAAGGGACTTAGCTCGCCGAGCAGCTTTGCCTGCAAATGGACCGGGACATTCGCGTCGTAGAGCAAAAATTCCAGGCCACGCAGCGCGATTTGGGCGATGGCAATGCGAACCAACTGAGGGATAATGAGCGGCTCCTGCCCGAGGGCGTTTGCCATTCGCAATGTCACCCAGCAATCTAGCGCCGCTTGCTCAACTTTGCCGTCCGCCTTGTCAAGCATGGCTTTGGCACGCAGCGTGCGCGCCGCTTCCCGCATAAGCGAACCCAAGCCGCCCCGAGCCCCAGGGATCTCTCGCATCGTGACATCATCTCCCCACAACACCTTCGCATAATCAAAGTCGAAACGGCACCTTGGCTTCTGAGCCGCTCGCCGAAGGACTTCGATCGCTTCGGAGTTTCGCGAAAGGTATTCGCGAAGTCGCTCAACCTTCTGGGCGGAAAGGTCCCAAAGCCCTCCCGCAAATAACTCGTCGCGAAGCGTGAATACACCATCATCGGCGACCACCATCTTTGCGAGAGCCCTTTCGTACAAAGGCGCAGCGTTTTCCTCCTCCGGGATGGGCGAGGGAGCCAAGTCGGCGAGCGTAATCGGCTCGCCCGCCTCCTTCAGCTTTGCCAGCTCGCGCTCCAACTGGACCTCGGGCGAGACCTCCTCTTCCGCCAAGACCATCGCGACGAAGCCAAGGACCATCACGAACCCGAAAAACCGGCTTACCTCTCTACCTACATGCACAGGACACCTCCTGCCGCGCGCAGAGTCGGCTGACATCTTCAGGCCCGCTCTCTTCCCCCCCAGCAAACTGCACCAGTCCTAATATACCGCAAGTCGCTGAGAGCGCAAGTTCCAAGTCAGACAAGCCGCGTCCCTGCAGGTCATTGCGCAAGACGTATCCTTCCAATAGAATCCCTTGCGCCGCTGGAAGTTGCCATGCGCGAAGTGTTGGAGGCACGGATTTGTTTCGCCGGATAGTCAAATCGGGACGGCTGAGCACGCTATTCAGGTCGGTTCCATACCTGGCGAGAAAATTCTGGGGGCTGGGATTTTCGGACTGGCACGAAGTTGCGGATTTCTTCACCGACCTGGAGCGCCGGCAGCTCAGGGAGGAGTTCGAGAAAAGCGAATCGCTTCCTACAATCCGTCCGGAAAAGTTTGTGGCGACAGCGAATCCGGTCCTTCTGCGATCCGCCTTAACCGAAAAGGGCGAGCTTAAGCCAGCGGAGCTTGCCGTCATCTGCGGCGTTGCGAAGTGGGTCGGAGCAAAAAAACTCTTTGAATTCGGCACCGCACGCGGCACGACGGCGCTGCACCTGGCGCTGAACACGCCGGAGGACTCAAAGGTGTTCACACTGGATATCGGTGATCTCGCCCTGCGCCGCCCGAATCTTCCTATGACCGGACGCGACCTATCAAACGTGCCGAAGGAACGCCTGGGCGAAGCTTTTCGAGGTACGCCGTATGAG
>CAZUUK010000160.1:0-6003 GCA_964622675.1 uncultured Planctomycetota bacterium
GTGCTAGCCGCAGGCGGGCTTTCGGGACTCCACGGAGAGCTGTTCCGGCGCGACGCGAGTAATACTGAAGGTCTGCGCGCACGGGGGCCCGCAGGCCGCGTTGCTGCGGATCGAGGCCTACGCGCGTAACGGCCTGCTTCACGGAGATGCTCTTAGGTGCGACGTGTTGGGCGATATACATGGCACGGCCTGCGTTGGCGGCATACGTAGGTGAGGTCGTGGCGGTTGCTAGGCTGGATGCCGCGTGGCCGCGATCTGGTACTGGCATGTGCGAAGTGGGCGGGGGCTTCAATGGCTGGTCTGGCGGGGGGGGTGGGGGTAGAATGTGTGGGATGAAATTGCGGGTGAGTGCGACGAGGGTTATCGGGATCGTTGTCATTTTGAGCGCCGTCGGCGCGCTGGTTGGGGAGTTCGTTTACGAGTCGGATAAGAGAAAAGTGGTGAGGGTGATCAGGGAGGCGGAAAAGGCAATGGAGAGGGGCGATGCGAAAACGGCGCTGGGACTGCTCTGGAAGGACTTCGATCACCAGGGGGTTACGTACGAGGATCTTGAGGAAGTGGCGCCGGCCATGCTGGGGGGTTTTGCGCCGCTGCGACTTTACATCTACCGAAGGGAGGTGAAGACAAAGGGTGCGTTCGCGGCGGCGAGCGTGAAGGTGGTCGTTTTTCCGGAGGAAGAGTCGCAGCTGATCGGCGTTTCGTCAAGCGTGTGGCGGGCTACTTTCGAGAAACGCGAGGGCGTATGGAAGATAAGCGCTCTCGAAAACCTCTCCATGGAGGACAGGGGCGGCTACCACCTGCGGCAGCTCATAAGGGAAGCGGGCTACATCATCGAGTGAGCCGCTCGCCTACGTGGGCTCCGCCAGGAGAATGCCGTCGTCCACGTCCAAGCCTCTGGCCCGGATGAGCTTCCCTTTCAATTCATCGGGTCCGTAGATCCTGACCCTGACGTATCGCTCGGAGTAGCCCTTGAGCATCCCTGTCTGCTTATCTCTTCTGTCTTCCGGCAGGATGGTCACCTCGCGGCCGAGGAACGTTTCTGCGAAGGCGGTTTGGAGCTCCGCAGCCAGGGCGCAAAGCTCGTCCACTCGCCGCCTGATGTCCTTGGCTGAGACCGTTGGAGCGAACGAGGCGGCAGGGGTGCCAGGGCGCGGACTGAACGGGAAGACGTGAAGCCGCGTGAAGGCTGCCTTCCGGCAGAGCGACAGGGTGCTCTCGAATTCCTGCTCCCCCTCGCCGGGAAAGCCGGCCATGACGTCGGAGGTGAGGCCGGGCTCGGGAAGTTTCGCGCGTACGCGCTGAACGGTATCAAGAAATTCTCGCCGCGTGTAACTGCGGTTCATCAGTTTCAAGATCCTGTCGTCGCCGCTCTGAAGCGGAATGTGCAGGTGAGGGCAGACCTTCTCGGAGGAGGCCATCGCGTCGAGGAGCCGGTCCGATACCTCTTTGACCTCGATGGAACTGAGGCGGAGGCGCCATTCTCCCGGGATCATGCATAGGGTTTCGATGAGCTGCGGGAGGGCCTCTTCGCCCCAGTCTCTACCGTAGGCGCCGAGGTGAATGCCGGTAAGGACGACTTCGTTGAAGCCGGAAGCAACAAGCCGGCGGACTTCTTCAACCGTTTCGTCGGGGTTCCGGCTTTTGACGGGCCCTCGGACGAGCGGGACGATGCAGTACGAGCAGAAGTTGCTGCAGCCGTCCTGGATTTTGACGAACGCGCGCGAGTGGCCGCGGAGACTCTTCACACCGGCGAAGAACTCCGGCGGCGATGGCGGCGCGGACTTGCCTTCGGCCAGGGGGACGACCTGGTATTTTGATCTTCCGGGGACGACCGCATGCACTCCTTCGATTGTTTCGAGCGCTTGCGGCTGGCGCTCCGCGTAGCAACCTGTGACTATAATGCGCGCCTGGGGGAACCGGCGGTGGAGCCTGCGTATGAGCTTTCGGCATTTTTGATCGCTCGTGGCCGTCACCGTGCAGGTGTTGACTACGAGGACGCCGGGGTTCTCTTCGGACTCCTTCCAGCCGGCTTCGCGCATAGCCTCTCGGATGACTTCCGAGTCGTACTGATTGACCTTGCAGCCGATGGTGTGGATAAGGAAGCTCTTCATTGGGGACTCCGGATGCGGCCTCACTGGAGCGCGTAGGCGAGCATGGCGACTGAGGCTATCGCGGCGGCTTCGATGGTTAGGGTTGATGGAACCAGCCGGACGGGACGAAAGTCTGCTGAGTGCGCCTGGGCCCTTTCGTTTTGAGTGAAGCCTGCTTCGGGCCCGATCAGACAGATGGCCGAGCGGGCATCGCGCCGGCTGGACAGGGCTTCTCGAATTGGCAGCGCCTCGGCTGACGTGTCCGGCATGAGGGCGATGTCGAACTCCGCGCGGATGGAAAGCACCTGGTTGAGACGCATCGGGTCGCGAATGTCCGTGATCAGATTGCGGCCCGACTGTTTAGATGCCTCGATGCAGATTCTGCGCCAACGCTCTATCCTGTGAGGGCCGGGGCTTGCGATCGTGAGATCCGTAATGGTGGGGATGAAGCGGCTAAGCCCGAGCTCTGCGCATTTCCTGATCGCCACATCCATTCTCTCACCCTTCGCGGGCGCGCAGGCGAGCGTAATTAAGCAAGGTAATTCCCTGGAGACATCCTCTTTTTGGACGATGCGAAGGGCGGCTTCGTTCTTACTCGCCCCCTCCAGGCGCGCCTTGCACTCGGCTCCGCTTCCGTCAAAGAGGACCACCAGGTCGCCTCTGCGCACGCGCTTGACGCGAAGCATATGGTGCGCTTCAGCCCCGGCAATGCGGACGGTTTCCGTTTTCGGAAGAGAGGGGACAAAAAAGCGCTCCACCGCACCCCTCGGTTAGTGGCTCTAAAGAAATATTTCCGATCCGCCGAAAGGTTGAATATCACGTGCCGCGACGCCCGCCGCAGGGCAGGCAGAAATCCCTAATCATGCTTGACAATTGATCTTGTGTGGGTCATTATAACGCTTGAGGGCCGGTTGTGCACGGAGGCAGTGGCAGCGCATGTACGAACAATACTGGCGGCTGGCTGAAAAGCCCTTCCAGAACAACCTCGACCGGCGGTTCTTCTATTTCTCTCCGACGCACTCCGAGGCGCTCGTAAGGATACTGTACAGCGTTACCGAGGAGCGCGGCGCGTCACTCGTCACGGGGGATTTCGGCTCGGGCAAATCCATGGTGTTCGCCCAGGCCGCGCACGAATTGGCAGCGCAGGGGCACGAGGCGGCGTTCATCAACGTGCCATCCGTACCGGCTGACGAGTTTATTAGAAGCGTCGTTTACGCCCTGGGGGGAAGTCCGCAGAACCTCAAGAAGTCCGACCTGCTTCACGCGCTCGCCGATTACGCCAACTTAGCGGCCGAGCGGAACTCGCGCATAGTCCTGTTCGTTGATGATGCCCAGACTATCCGGGACAAAGACACGTTTGAGGAGCTGAGGCTGCTGATGAACGTGCGGGACGAGAAGCACGAGTTGATAAAGGTGGCCATCGGTGGCGAGCCGGAGGTGATCGCGGCTCTTAATAAAGTGCCCGGTATTCGAAGAGCGGTTGAGCTGCGATACCACCTGGTCCCCCTCGACGAGAACGAAACAAAGGCGTACATCTCGCACCGGCTCACCGTAGCCGGGGCGAAGGACGAGATCCTGCCCGACGGGGCGATTGCGGAGATAGTCCGGTGGTCGAAGGGAGTGCCGAGAAGTATCAACTCCGTTTGCGACCTGGCGCTTTTTATCGGTCAGGCGAAAGGCGCCAGCAGCATCTCTCCTGAGATCGTTAAAGAGGCTGCCATGTCGCTTTCGTCCAGACCGGTCTTTCAGCTCGAGGGATAGATGACAAGCTTTCTGGAGCTGATTAAGAAGCTGAAAGAACAGGACGCAGCTCAACTGCAGCGGCGATTCCCCTACGCAAAGGTGCTGGAAAAGGCGCGGAACTCGCCGCTCCAGCAGGAAGGCCCGCCCGCCGAGCCCGAGGCGGCTCAGGACGAACTTCTCCGCGAGCTCGCCGCGGAGATGGGCTCCGGCGAGGCTGGTGAGGCAACGGTCGAGCAGCCGCAAGAACAATTGGCTGCTGCGGTCGAGGCGGAGACGGAGCCAGCCGCGGACGCGTCTGTCCAGGAGTTGATGGAAAAGCTTGAGGCGGAGACGCCTGAAGCTGCGGAGCAAGAGGAAGAAATCCCACCATCGGATGTGCAGGTGCAGGAGAGGCCTGCAGTCGGGGCTGTCGCGGAAGCTGAGGTGCCTGAAGAGGGGGCGGCTGAGAGTATAGAGAAAGCTGACGCGGCAGTTGAGGCCGCAGGAGAGGCGGCACGGGCGGCCGTAGAGGAAGTTCCGGGGCCGGCGGCTGGGGCTCAAGTCGCAGCCGCTGCTGAAGAGCTTGAAGCAGACGCTGGGCGGGTGGCGGAAGCTGTTAAAGAGGCCGAGGGTCAACGCCCCGAAGCTGAAGCTGCAGAGCAGGTGACCGGCGGCGAGGGCGATGTTGACGTGGAGGCTGTGCTGGGCGAGGCGGCAGGCGAGACCCAGGCTGAGGTCGCCGAGGGCGCTGAGGAGGGCCCTGAAGAGGCGGAAGAACCGGAGGAACCGGCCGAGGCGGCTAAGGGCCAGGGACGACAGGGGACGCGAGCTGCCGAAGCACCGGTGGAGGGACTAACGGAGCAGGACGAGAAAGCGCTACGCGCGCTGTTTACGGGTGAAGAGGGAGTTGAAGCCGCCGAACCCGTGGTTTCTGATGCGGAGCAAGGGGCTCCTGAAGAGGCCACCGCCCCGGACCTGAGCGAAGAGGAATTGGTCCAAAGCGCGAAAGGAAGCTGGTCGGACGATGCCGTTACGGAGACGGAGCTTCCTGGGAGGGAGAGTAACCTGCGGCTGGCCCTCGGGCGCGTAGCTGCATTCCTGACGCCCGAACTCCCTCTGTGGCTTACGTGGACGCTGGGGGTAGTAGGAGTAATTGGCATCGCCGGTATGGTCGCGGCGGTGCTTCTCATCCTCCTCGCTCCATGATTGGTCTGTTCCTCTAACTGTCTCATCGGCGGACTGGTAGATGGTTGGCGGTTTCGTCCGGATAGTCCTAGGTGGTCCTCGCGTTTTTTCTTTTGTCTGCCACGAAGCGCGAAAAGCAATCTGGAGGCACGCATGAAAAAGTTGCAGGTCAGTCAGCTTGAAGCAGGAGAGGGAGGAACCATTTTCGGGAATCACACCTCAGGCAAGCGGATAACGAAAGGAGGGCTCCACATCTTTAAGCCTGGCGAAGTGGCCCACGCCGGGCAGCGGCACGTCCACGAGATAGAAGAGGCATTCATTATTCTGCAGGGGAAAGCGCGCCTTCCCATTGACGGGGAGACTTACGACCTCCAAGCGGGAGACGTCACGATAATCGAACCGGGTGAAGACCATCACATGACCGGCGACGAGAAAGACCCGCCGGTAGTGATCTGGCTCCACATCGAGTGATTTGAAAGGGGAGAAGCATGGCACTGGTGGAGATTGATTATCGCGAGGCAATGGTTGAAACGGTCCGGGCGATGACTTCCGGCGGTTTGCTGCTCGTCTCGCAGAAGGAAGCTGGGAAGCCCAACGCGATGGCGATAGGTTGGGGGAGTATAGGAAGCATCTGGCAGAGGGCGGTCTTTTTGGTGCTGGTCAGACCGTCTCGATACACTTTCAGCCTGATCGAAGGCACCGGCGAATTCACTGTCAACGTTCCCACGGCGGAAATGAAGGACATTGTCGCGTATTGCGGCGCCGTGTCCGGAAGAGGCCACGATAAGTTTGCCGAGAAAGAGCTCACCGTCGTGCCGGCGGGGAAAGTCTCGTGCCCGGTCATCAAGGAATGCGCGATTCATTATGAATGTCGCGTTATTCATTCGAACGATCTTGTAAACGCCAACCTCGAGCCGGAGATTGTGAAAAGCGCATACCCCAGGGGTGACTTCCACAGGGTGTATTACGGGGAGATTTTGAGGGTCACGAGAACGGAGTAGCGAGA
>CAZUUK010000161.1:0-5889 GCA_964622675.1 uncultured Planctomycetota bacterium
CCTCCGCTCCGAGCAAAAGAAGAAAGAAGAGACCTGACCCCTGTTACCTTCGGGTCTTGCCGCGGCCGCGGGAGGCGATGCGTGAGTCTTTTTTGGGTGGGGTGGCGGTGGCGCCGAGGACCTTGAGGGCCTTGTCGATGGGGTCCACCTTGAAGACGCCGAGGGTGCGGCCCCCCGGGGCGCCGGTGGAGCAGTAGGCGTAGGAGACGCTGACGTGGGCGTCGGCGAGCTCGCCGCAGACATGGGCCATGGCCCCGGGGTGGTTCGCCATCTCCACCAGCAATACGCGGCTGGAGGTTACCGGTATGTTGATCGCCGCCAGGGCCTCGCGGGTGGCCGTGATGTTATCGACGACGAGCCTCAGGACGCCCTGTTCGGTGGTGTCCATGAGGGTGAGGGCCAGGATATTTATCTTCCGTTTCGCCAGGGCCCTGGTGAGCTGGGCGAGGTTGCCGGGGCGCTTGACGAGAAACGCCGACAGCTGTGTGGCCGTGGATACGCTCATTGCCCCACCTTTCCTGAGAGTCTCCGACAGAATGCCGCGCCGTCGCGACGCCGCAATCGCGGCGCGGGGTCTCAGTCAACGCCTTTGGACTTCTTCAGAACCCTGACCGGGCGGACCTTATCGCGGACGTCGTTCAGTATGGGCTGGAGGACCTCGATCTCGGCGAGCTTCTCATGGCCTCCGCGGATGGGGCCGCCCTTGTAGCGCACGGTGATGAGGACCGTGTCCTCGGCGACCTGGGTGACCTTTACCTTGTGGTTCTCGAGCCTCTCATCGGAGCGGAGCCGGGCCACCCACACCCCGGGCTCTTTCTCGCCGCCCTCCGGATACCGCGCCTTCACGGTCTCCAGCACGTCGTGGTAGCGTACCCCATAGAGCTTCACCATGCTCGCACTCTCACAGCCGGCGAGCGCCGCCAACCCCAGGACAAGCCCCGCAACTCCGTAGCGCATTTCTCGCTCCTTTCGACCGGGCCGCGGCCGCCCGGGCAGCCGCGGCCTCACCCACCAAGTAGATTTCTCAGGTACGACGCGAGATGTCCGACCCCTGCGGCGGCGGGCACCTTCACCAGCTCATAGATAAGGCTCAAGAGCGCCACCAAAACCGCCGCCACGAGTGTGATCTTAATGAGCCGGAGGCGATAACGCACTTCTTTTTCGCGCCACCGGTCCATCTTGCGGTCGATGTCCTCGAGCTTGCGATCGACGCGCTCCTCGATCTCGTCCATTTTTTCGAGGACATAGCCGTCGAGCGAGCTCTTGACGTAGGTCTTGACCCCCTCCATGAGGCCCTGTTGTTGGATGTGTTTTTTGACGCCGGCGGTCGTGCCCTCGGCGTCGTCGCCCTCGATCTCTTGGTCGGGGATCTTGGCGAGCACCATCCCCACCACGTGGCCCGTGAGCCTTCCCCACAGCCGGCCCACGAGCCCGCGAGGGTCGAGCTTCCGGGCGAGCGAGCGCTCGTCGTCGGTGTCGGTGAATGGGACGCCCTTCAGCCGGGCCAGCACCCGAAGCTCCTCCAGCCCCAGCCCCGTGAAGTCGCGAAACCGGGCCGAAAGTATCTTTCGGGCCAGGCGGTCCTTGGGGGCCGAGGTGGCGTCGTACCGGACGTCCGCCCAGTCGAGGATCGAGATGAGCCTGTGCCTGGGGGCCTCGTCCACGGCCCGCCGCACGGCCTCGATCTTCTCGCGCAGGGTCTCCTCGGTATCGACGGCCTCGACCGCGAGCGAGTAGGCGAGCGCGAGGGTCTCGAGCTCACGCCGCTCGGTCGGCATCTCGCTCCAGGGCTCGCGGGGCCCCGGCTCGGCCGGGGGAGCGGGCTCGGGGGCGGGTGGTTGGTCGTCGCTCTCTCGGGCCACCGCGTTTATCTCCACCGAATTATCCTGTTGGCAAAGCAGCCGCCTTAGCCCTCTTTTTCCGCAGCCGGCGCATGCCCGCCGTCACCTTGGCCGGATCGACCTGCATGAAAAGCCGCGGGGCTCCTTCCACTTTCAGGGGGTCAAGGGAAAGGCGCTTGAGGAGGTGATTATTGGGCTGTCGCTCCTTTTTCACGATCTAACCTCTTCCAGGGATTATGGGCATCTTGGTCTCTTTGAGCCTAGTTGCGAACTGAACGGAAGCGAGTTGACGTAACATTCCATTAGCTTCCAGTCGGGTCGCCCATCACGCCAAACAGGTAGTCTAATCTCTGAAAGCTTCATTCGCTCTTGGTGCCATTTCCTACCGTAGCTGAATCTGTAGCGTTCCTGCCTTATCACAGTCACAAGGAACATTGCGATGGCGGGGGTTAGCCGGAACTTTGGATACAAAACATTGACATCATCACATGCCCAGAAGTCATCTGGTTGGTAGAATGCTTCGGCAACCGACCCATTATAGTTTACCGTGATCGTATTGCCTTTGTGAATCGGCCGCTGTCCGACAAACCCAGACACCCCGTTGTTGTTGTCGATTGAGCCAATAAATGGGGTCCTTCCGCGCTTCATATTGGCCTTGGTGAGGCGCTTGCCCTTCTTGATGTCGAACAGGTCAGACAGGCGAAATGGTTGCCAGCGAGAAACGTTGAGTGCTGGCACTGATTTATTGGTAAGCGGCGAATCTTTCCCAACGTATATCTCCGTCTTTGTAGTATTCACCCAGGCAGGAATCTCCGATAGATTCGGGAGACAAATCGTTTTCAAGTCCTTGTTGGCCTGGCGCCCCCAACTGTATCTGTACCGATTGGCTTGAATGCACGCACAATAGTACAATAATTGGGCCGTGCTCATCTGAACCTTGGGCCTAAGACAGGCAATGTGAAACGCAGTATAATAGGGTCTCTCCTGGATGCAAGTCGTCAGCACGCCGTTTCCCGTTAGAGCGCAGGTCAACTCGCCACTTGGGTTTGGCTCAATATCTGGAAGCCGCTCAACATACGCTGCGATGCCGTTGTCGCCCATCTTCCGAGAGACGAAGGCAACCCCACGATCCGGCGTAGTCGGTGTGAGCCGATTCAACTGCAGTGAATTGCCGTAGCGCACGTCAAAAAGCTCACTCAGCTTCTTCATTGATTGTCTCTAGTCTCGCACCGATCAGCTTAAAGACGGCATAGTTTCTTACGACTTGCTCAAAGTCTTCCCGCGTAAGCTTGCTATAGTCTGTCTTCATGTAGGCTTCTGCGCACCATTCGTCGTCGGCGGTCACTTCCCGCATGACGCTGAGTCCGTTGATAATTTCCCGATTTCGGAATGCCGCAATCCACTTCTTCATTGTGGCTGGCCAGGTATTGTTCGCGTCAACTCGCCCTTTATTCTTGACCTTAACAAATCCATCATCTCGCCAATATCCGAACCAAGTTTTTTTGCCTTTAGGGTGAGGCTTATGGGCGGTGATAACCATGATGCACGTCGCCACGCCAGCTTTTGAATCATGGAATATATCCACCGGCATTGACATTACTGCTTCCAACGTGTGCTTTTCGACTAGTCGCCTTTTTCGTTCCTTGATTTCGCCCGTGTCTGCAGTGGCGCAACTGACAGGGACAATCGCCACGCATTTTCCGTTTGGCTGCAACGCATCCACATTATTCAAGACGAAATCCAACTCCTCTGTTGGACTAGCCTTAGTCTTGTATGGTGGGTTTAAGAGCCCAACTGTAGGCTTCCATTTCTCTCTGATGGCACTTGAGAGCTCAAAACAGTCGCCGGGAAGCACATTTGTCTTCCCGTCGCCGTGAACAACCATGTTCGACACAGCAAGGGCGTAAATGTCATCCTGAAATTCAATCCCTATCAGTTGTTTATTTTTTATCGACGTGCCCGCCTGCGAATTGGCGCCGGCGTCCTTTAACATCTCCCTCATAGAGGCAATCAGAAGTCCAGCAGTCCCGCAACAGTTATCAAAGACGACGCTTTTCCTGTTGACCTGCGCAAGACCGGTGAATAAGTCTGCTATGTGTGGCGGTGTTAAGACAATCCCAAGTCCCTTATCGTTGTTCGCGTAACGCAAGAACTGAATATAGAATTGCCCTAAGGCATCATAGTATTTGTAGGTACGGACAAAAGTATTTACGTTTGTGTCAATTCCTTTAATCAAATCGACAACAAAGTTCTTATCCTTATTCAGGGTTGCATTTGTTCGTATGAATGAAAACGCCTGCCTGAGGTTGGCAATTCTGTCCGCTGACAGTTGGGCTGATTTGAACTCGTTTATGACAGTGCCTAGCAGAGCATCGACGAGTTCTCTTCCTGTCTTATGGGCCCCAAAGCTTTTTTTGAATGCGGGGTTGTTTAGCGCAACAAGTATTCCGCAGATGAGCATACTCCGAAGAGACTCTTTGATTTTCTTGGCTTGTAGTTGTTCGTTCAGTTGTCGGCTGTACGTCAACAATGCGTCATAATCCTGGCGGAACTTGGCTTCACTTTGGAAGACCATATCCTGAGAGTCAGAAAAGGAGCAAATCTCCGTATCATGCAGATCTTCCTCAGCACTAGACCGATGCAAGTAAAGGTGGTGAGAAATTCGCAAGGTGGCTTCCGTTTCTCCGCTTACCGCAATCGCTAATATGTCGAATTCCCTTGACAGGAACGATGAATAGAGAAGAACGCCATCAACAGCGTATTGATCGTACTTGTCCCTGTCGCGGCTGACGTGTTTCCTCGCGTTCGCCTTGCATTCGATGACAATCAGGAAATCCGAAACCTCCCGTGAAGAAATTATGAATTCTGGATACCCTGGGCCGCCACCCTTCTTCGAAGCATTCTTGAGCAACTTGGCGATCCGGGGATTGTCGCTCTTTTGCTCTTCAACTATCAGCCGCTTATCTTTGAAGTATCCAAGTCGCTGCAACCGCTTTCTGACTAAAGCTTCTGTTTTTCGTTCGTTAGCCATTAGCTCCCCTTTGCTGCTTGATGATATACCAGCCGCTTGCCTTCCACTCCCTTAATGGCTTCAACGGTTCCACCCACATAAGTTTCGTCCACTTCCACTATGCCCTTGAGCTTGCTGGCAAGTGGCTCTGCCTTCATGGCAAGACGCATTCGATGAGCCAGTGCATCGCCCAGACGAGGACGAACAGGGCCACCAGACCCAGGCACTGGAGCACCTCCAGCCAGTGGCGCCTCAGCCTGACCCTCAGGGCCTGCACCAGGAGATACTTCCCCGCGAGCCGCCCGTACCGCTGGCTCCTCATCCACGCGAGATGACGCGCCGCGCTCCCCACCACCAGCGTGATCCAATAGATCGTCAGCACCATCCACAGGAACCGGCGGTAGAACCGAAAGAGATCTGCGGCGAGGATCACGCCCTATGGGCCTCCCCAATCTCTAGCCGCCGAAGCGGGCGCCGCCCCGGTCGAGCCGCACCGGCTTGGCCTCGGTGACGGCGCCGGGCGAAAGTTCGAGGGCCTTCACGACCCCGCACGACTCCAGGATGAGCCTCGGCCGCCCGCCCCCGCGTCCGGGCGCGACGCCCACGAGCCGGCCGTGGTGACCCAGACTTCGGGCCGGGCCCCCCTCCTCCAGCACCACGAGCGGGAGCCCCGGGCCCGCGTTCATGATAATGTCGTGGCGGCGTTCGTCGGTGAACTTTCCGGAGACCACGACCGGGCGGTACGCCGCCGCCCAGGGGACCCTTGCGGGCTCTTGCCATATGAGCTCGCGGGTCTTTGTGTGGAAGAGATAGACGAGCCTCGGGGCCGGCCAGACCTTGACCTCGGCGCCGGGGAGCGTGGGCGGCGCGTACGTCCGGACGGCGGCGGAGGCGGGGCGGCCGACCACGGCGAGGTAGTCGGCGGCCTTCTTTTCGTATCCGACCTCGAAGAGATGCTCGGGCACGAAACCCGTCGGCAGGGGCAGCGCGGGACCCGGCTCCATGAGGCCTGTGGTGGTGTTGAGCGTGGCGATGCGC
>CAZUUK010000162.1:0-5790 GCA_964622675.1 uncultured Planctomycetota bacterium
GAAAAGCTACGAGGAGCTCCACCAAGACCTCGGCAAGTTCAGCCCGCCCGACACCATCGGCATCGCCGTCGCCGACTCACGAACCGGCCGCGTCCTCGGCCTCGAGCTATTCGGCCGCCGCAGCCTCTTCGAAAACCTCCAGGACAAGCTCGTCGAAGGCTACGCCACCGACCTCGTTATCATCAAGACCGGCTGGACCCCAACCGGCCCGCCGGCCGGCCCGCCAACCGGCCCGCCAACCGGCCCGCCAACCGGCGGGCGCGAAATCACTCAAAAGCACGTCCATGCCTTCATCCAGCGCGCCGGCGAGGCCACAAGCAAGTACGAGGACACCCCCGGCAGCGGCCGCGGAATAGACCTTCATAAAGGCTCCATCCATGGAAAGGGCGTCGCCCTCGGACAGCACGTCATCCACCTCTCCGTCCAGGACACAACTCCCGCGCCCACTCCCGCCAGGCCCATCGTGGACGACCCCCGGCCAGCACCTATTCTTCCCCACAACTAGAAACGCGCCCAACCACAACCATTCTCACTTCTCAGCCGAGCCGCCTCCCGGCCGCCAAATCGCGCTCCCCAATGCGCCCTACTTCCCAAAACGTATCGCCTTGAACCTCTCCATCTGCTCCTTTATAGCCGTCTCCGTCGGCAGCCGCTCCATGCTCGACGCCCCGTAAAAACCGTGCACCCCTTTCGTCCTCTCAAGCACGTACTCCGCATCCTCCGGCATCGAAATCGGCCCGCCGTGGCACAAAACGATCACGTCAGCATTCACCGACCTCGCCGCATCGCAGATCTCCTGAACCTTACCCGGCGCCTCCTCCAGCGACACCGCCGTCGACGCCCCGATCGCCCCCTTCGTCGTCAGACCCATGTGCGCCACTACCACATCCGCCCCCGCCTCCGCCATCTTCTTCGCCTCCTCCGCGTTGAACGCATACGGCGTCGTGAAAAGCTCCAGCTCGTGCGCTTCCCGGATCATCTCCACCTCCAGATCGTACCCCATCCCCGTCTCTTCCAGGTTCTTCCTGAACATCCCGTCGCATAGCCCCACCGTCGGAAAGTTCTGAACGCCCGAAAAGCCCGCATCCCTCACCTCTCTCAGAAACACCTCCATCTGCCTGAACGGATCCGTCCCGCACACTCCCGCCAGCACCGGCGTCTCCTTCGCCACGGTCAGAACCTCCCCCGCCATCTCCATCACGATCGCGTTCGCATCCCCGTACGGCATCAATCCCGCCAGCGACCCGCGTCCCGCCATCCGAAACCGTCCCGAGTTATAGATGATGATAAGGTCCGCCCCGCCCGCCTCCTCGAACTTCGCGCTTATCCCCGTGCCCGCTCCCGCACCGATGATCGGCACCCCGGCGTCTATGCTCTTCCTCAGCCGCGCCAGCACCTCACTTCGCGTGAACGCCATCGCTCGCTCCTCTCCTATTTTTCTGCCTCTGATATCAACTCCAGCATCATCTCCACAGCCTTCTCCGCGAACTCCGCATCGTTTATGTTATTCTCCATCTCCACCACCGGAATATCCGCCCTCACCTTCGCCTTGATCGCCTCGAACATCGCCCTGTCCGCTTCGCGATCGCAAAAAGGCTCCCCGTCACCGTCCAGAATGGAAACGCCTCCCAGCGGGATCAAAAACGCCACCGGCCCCTTAGCCGCGTTCGCCTTCTCCGCGAATATCCTTCCCATCTTCTCATTCTCCTCAACGTTCGTTCGCATAAGCGTCACCGACGGGTTCCACTCGTAGAACGTTCTCTTCGCCTCCCGGTATTTCTGCGGCACCGTCTCCGGCGCCCCGAAGTTCGCCATGTCAACGCACCCCGGCGCAATCAAATGCGGCACTCCCATCTTCCCCGGCGCATCCAGCCGCTCCGGCCCCGCGTCGAACACCCCGCCGCACACCGTATCCGCCCACTCCGTCGTCGTAATATCCAGCACCGCATCCACCAACCCCTCCGAAACCAGCGACTCCATAGTCTTCCCTCCTGTACCCGTCGCGTGAAACACCAGCACCTCGTATCCCTTAGCCGAAAGCTCCTCCGCGCACGCATTCACGCAATCCGTCGTATTGCCGAACATGGACGCCGTAATAATCGGCTTCTCCTCCACCGCGACCGGCAGCTCAGCTTCCACCATTCCGCAGACAGCACCCGCCGCTCGCGTGAAAATGATTCGCGAAATCCGGTTCAATCCCGCCACGTCCACAATGGACGGAAACATCGCCACGTCCTTCGTCCCAACGTACGCCGACGTCTCTCCCGAAGCCGCCGTTGACACGCACACCTTCGGAACCCCCACCGGCAGCGCCCGCATCGCAGAAGTCACCACCGTCGTCCCGCCCGTCCCTCCCATCCCGATTATCCCGTCAAACTTCCCCTCCTCGTACAGCCGCTTCACCACCTTAGGCGCTCCGGCGCAAATCACCTTCATCGCCTCGCCCCGGTCCTTCTTCTCCCTCAGCTCCTCAAGATTCCCCCCGCCCGCTCTCGCCACCTCCCTCGCCTCAACGTCCACCGGAAACAGATCCGTCGTCCCCAGAACCCCCGTGTTCACTGCGAGCACCTTATGCCCGCGCGCAAGGATCTGCTCCCGCAGAAACGCATACTCCCTCCCCTTCGTATCGAAAGCGCCGATCATCGCAATCGTCTTACTCATCCTCTCCCCCTTTCTTAAATCCTGCCGTTCAGCTCGAGGCCGATAGGTCGTTTTCTGTCACGCGAACCTTCTCCGCCCGCTTTCGCACACACCTCCCCTTCTCCTCCCCCTATCTCCTGCTCCCCGCCTGCCCTCCTCCCCCTCTCGTCATCGCCCCCTCCTGCGACTTCGCCAGCTTGTACGTCAGCTCGTCTCTAACCTTCTCATATTCCGCATCGGCGTAAAGGTTCCTCATCTCCCCCGGGTCCTTTTCCAGATCGTAAAGCTCCCCCGCCTGATCCGTGTAATGGCAGAGCTTCCACCTCTCCGTCCTTAGCATCATCCCCCGGTCCTCTCCTCGCGCGATCGCCGAATAGACGAACTCCCGCCGCGCGCTCTCCTCTCCCTCGACCAGCGGCCTCAAATCTCGCCCCTGCATCTGCTCCGGCGGCTCCAGTCCCATCAGCAAAAGCATCGTCTCCACCATGTCTATGGACTCGATCGGCTTATCCACGACTCGCCCCGCCTTAAGCGCCCCCGGCAGCCTCATGATCCCCGGTATCCTCACCTCCCCCTCGTACATCGAAGCGAACTTCGCAAATAGCCCGTGCTCCCCCATGTTGTCCCCGTGATCCGCCGTATAGACCACAACCGTATTCTCCCTCATCCCCAGCTCATCCAGCGCATCCAAAAGCCGCCCCACCTGCGCGTCAACCATCGTCACCATCCCGTAGTAATGCGAAATTATCTGCCTCTTATCCTCATCCGTATACCTCGAAAAACGGCTCTCGAAAGTCCGCCTCTGCCAGTCAGGGCGCGTATCAAAATCGCTCACCTTGAAAGGCGGAACCTCCATCTCACTCGGATCGTACATCGTATCGTACGGCTTTGGCGGATAGAACGGCGGATGCGGCGCGTGTATCCCCACAAATAGCGCCCACGGCTTCCCCTCCTTCCTGAACCGCCGCAGTTCCTCAATCCCCGCATCCACAATCCTCGCGTCGTAAAAATCCTCCTTCGCCGCCGGACTCGTCCCATGCACAATCCCCGCCTTGTTATTGTTGTAATGGCTCGCCCCCGGCGGAAACGACCCCGCTGACGAAACGTTCACCACCTCCAGCCCGTCGTCCACACCATGTGTCTTTCCCACCGCCACAGTCGTATATCCCTCATCCCGCAAGAACTCCGCCCACGTGTATTCCGTCTCCGGCAGCTTTGTCCCGTTGCTGTAGCACCGATTCAGGTGCACATACCGCCCCGTCATAAAGCACGCGCGCGACGGCACGCACAGCGGTGACTGGCAGTATGTATGCGAAAACCTCACCCCCTCCTTCCCCAGCTCATCCAGCCGCGGAGTCTTCACCACACCATGCCCCTCGCTGCTCATCGCATCCCCCCGCTGCTGATCCGACATGATAAAGAGCAGATTCGTCGGCCCCTTGCTCCTCTCAACTGGCGACGGGCCTGCCAACTCCGCCAATGCCCCCGACTGGCCCGCCGCGATTCCCGCACCCACACCCGCTCTCAAAAAATCCCGCCTCGAAAACTTCATATCTCTCCTCCTCGTAGCATCTCCGCGCAGGGCACAAAGCCTGATTCACACGAGCCAACCATAGCACACCTCGGGACTCCCGGTCAACGAACTCCAGGCCCTGCGGTATTCCAATCGCCCCGCACAACTGGTGGGCATCCGCCCGAGCGACGACCCCGGGCCTTCTTCTCCGGGCGAGGAGAGCAACAGCCTTGCGTCCGAAGAAAGAGAGCGTGGCCGGCGTTGCCGGCCACGCCCCCCTTCTCGTCTTGAAGCGGATCGCTGCCCTTCTAGTACGGCTCGGAGTACGTGTAGTGGATCTTGACCTGGCAGAGCCGGTGACCCGTGCTTTGCGCTCTCCCGTAGACGACATACGAATAGGCGGTGTTGTCGATCGTTGGAGAGGTTATGCTCGTGGTGGAAACCGACCCCCAGCCCGCGGAGCCGGAAGAATTCGCGCTTGCCATAAGGTTGACAATAGAAGATCCGTCCACCTCGACCAGGGAGAAGGTGATGTCGTCAGTGGCATGGCTGTCAGCGTAGTACCATTCGATATATGTGATCGTGCTGCCGTGCGGAAGCTGCAGCGGCGCAAACCAGAGCTGCGTTCCTCCCAGGCACCTCACGCTGAAAACCTCTCTGACGTAACTGTAGGTCGGCTGAGCGGGCACGTATTCGTTCGCGTGGACCATGATGTATCCCGTCTTCGGCGCCCACTCAATGTCGTCTGCATAGACCCCCTTCCCGCCTGTGAAATAGCCGGCGTACCCGTCAGCCGAGGAAACCTCGCCGTAAACGCCGTACGTCGTCCCGGTTGAGGCGCTTGCGTAGCCGTACGCGCCTGTGCCTGACGTGCTGGAGGTTGTGAAGGCGCCTCCTACTCCCCCTCCGTCGCCATACACGCCGAAGCCATCGGTGCTGTCGCTCTGCCCGTAAACCCCGTATGTGGTGCCAGTTGCGGAGGCTGTGTAGCCGTAAACTCCCACACCTGAGGTGCTGTCGCTCCGACCATACACCCCGTTATTCCCTCCGAAGCCATATACGCCGTTATCTCCTCCGAGACCATAAACTCCGTGGCCTGACGTGCTGTCGTTAACGAAGCGCCCTGCATATGTAGTCCCGGTTGTTGCCTTTGCGTGGCCACGGACCGCCTGACCTTCGGTACTGCTGGTTTCGAAGGAGCCGCCAAATGTCGTGCCGCTCGTGGCTGTTGCGTAGCCGACAACGCCCCTCCCTGATGTGCTGTCACTGACGAAGTATCCTCCGCGCGTAAGGCCGCTTGTGGCGGTTGCCTGGCCCTCGAGGCCGTTGCCTGACGTGCTATCGATGGTGAAGACTCCCCCTCCTCCTCCGCCCAGCGCGAAGAGCGTGTTATTATCCGCGTCCGTCACACGGAACTCCCCATTGTTCTGGATCATTGCATCGATGTCGCGGTACTCGTGCAGCGGGTTCATCTCCAGCGTCGCCGGCGAACTCCCGTCATCCCTCAGCGCAACGTAAGAGTAAGGCCACGGACCGCTCATCAAAAGCCTCGCATCGAACGGCGGCGTCGCCTCCTCGTCCCCGGGCGTGTACTGCCCCACGCCCAGGATCGCAAGCTGCGTCTTCACCGTCGCCTG
>CAZUUK010000163.1:0-3000 GCA_964622675.1 uncultured Planctomycetota bacterium
CTTCCAGCGATCTCCGCGCTTTATCCTGAATCTCCTCCGGGACTCTGACCACGTGCTTCATGTCCCGGAGCGCGACTCGGATTTTCTCCAGAGTGGTCATTTTCATCGTCGGGCAAATGAAATGCTCCGTGGCGGGATAGAATCTCTTGTCCGGATATTCTTTCTGCAACCTGTAGACCATGCCGCTCTCCGTGGCCACGACAAATTCTTCCCTGGCAGATTCTTCCGCATATCGAAGCATCCCTGATGTCCCGGCAACCTTATCGACTGTCTTGAGCACTTCCGGAGAGCACTCCGGATGCGCCATGAGAGCAGCTTCCGGATGTGCCTCGCGGCATCGCGCCACATCCGCCGGGGAAAGGGTGACATGAGTGGGGCACCATCCGTCCCACAAAATCACCTCTTTATGCGTCTGTTGCGCTGCATAGTGCCCCAGATTCCTGTCGGGAACGAACAATACGGGCCTGTCGCCCTCAATCGAACGCACCACGTCGACTGCGTTAGCAGATGTGCAGCAGATATCGGTTTCGGCCTTTACCGCGGCGGAGGTGTTTACGTAAGCCACTACCACCGCATCGGGATGATCTTCTCGTTTCCGCCGGACCTGGTCGGCCGTTGCCATGTCTGCCAGCGGACAGCCTGCCTCTCGCGCGGGCAGAAGAACCGTCTTATCAAGTGAAAGCATCGCTGCTGTTTCGGCCATAAACTGCACGCCACAGAAAACGATGACCTTCGCATCTGTCCTTGCGGCGGTCCGGCTCAGGTCCAGCGAGTCGCCCAGGTAATCGGCCACGTCCTGCACCTCCGGGCGCTGATAATTGTGGGCAAGGATGACGGCTTCTCGTTTCTTCTTGAGACGGTTGATTTCGTTCTTCAATTTCTCTCTGTTCATGGTCTCGCTCTGTTTCGTGTTTCGATCCCTATAAAGCCCTTCGCCTTCTCCATAGCCAGTACCCAAGGGGTTCCTTTGTTATCACTCCCTGGAAAAAAGCAGCGGGAACACGATGTCGCTGGTGCAGCAGGGCACCCATACGGCGGCAAACAGGAATATCCCAATGAGGACCACCGTGAACACACCCACCTTCCCCCCAAGTGCCATGGTGATATGAAAAAGCGAAGCCCAGGTGCTCAACAGCACGTGTCCGGCATGAGGGAACTTGGTTCGAGGCCTGAAATACGCTATCCCAATCCCGAACAAGGCCAGGGGATTGACCAGCCACCACTTTTCAATGAATCCTATGTGCGCGCCCTTGCCCGGCAAGTTCAGCAGCAACTCTCCCACGTAGGGGATGAGGCAGTCGCTCAAGGTAGCGATCCCAATGGAGCCCACGAAACCGATCACGACGGTAGCCCAGAGCTTCCCCTCGCTGTGCCGCCTGTACATCCCGGCCGTGACCAGCGCGCTCAAGACCACGTGAAAAGGGTGAAGGGTCCAGAAAAGTCCCCGGGATACAGAACGCGGCACATGTGCGGTCACCAATATCGCCATGATCACGACGCCCGTTAGCGCGCCGAACATCGTGAAGGGCGCATGTGCGCGCAGCTCTTTTCCGACCGTCTTGAAAACTTCTCTCATCATCCTGACTCGTTGGTGGACTGAGGTTTAATTGGGTCTCCGTGATCACATACGAGAACCCCGTTCAGATGGTCGATCTCGTGCTGCATCACCCGCGCCCACACGACGGTTCGCCCCGCGAAGTCCGGCCGTAATCTGTGGCATAGAATCCGCTCCACTCGAAGATCACCCCTCTGCCGGTGCCTATTAGCCGGTGCACCACCTACCGAATATTTGTTCAAGCAGACGCACCTTCTTCACCTGACAACTTCCGTTTCATCCGCCTCATCATCCCGAAGGATTCTATTCTCCAAAACCGCATAGGGGCTCGCCTGTCTCAAGGGCCTCTATGACGATCTTTCCAGCGCGCTCGCAATGCTGTCCGCAACCTCTTTGCCCGAGAGAAGCATGCCTCCAAAGATCGGACCCATGCGCGGCCCGCCGAACGTCGCACAAACGCTCATCCCGGCGACCCAGAGGCCCGGATACACCTCCGTGACCCTTTCGACCACGAACTCTTCTCCTGCCTGGGCGTCCAGGGGTCCTTCGCCCATTACTGCAGCCCCCCGCGATCCTTTCAATAATCCACGCCTCTGCAGGGACTTCACAACCGCAGCCTCATGCCCTGTGGCATCCACCACCGCCTTCCCTATGAACGTAACGGGGTCGACGGGGAGGCTTTCGTGAATCATAGTGCGATTCGCCACCACACCACTCACTCTCCCTTCATGGACGCATACATCTTCCACCGTCATCAGATTGAGCAGCACGGCGCCGGACTGTACCGCCTTGAGACAAAGACCTGATGCCAGTTCCATGGCGTCAAGGGTGTGCAGTTCTCCCTGCCTTTGGTGAGACGTGACCCCGATCTCCCGTAGGATGGGCAAGGCATCACCCTGTACGACTATTTCGTTCATCCCCATCGCGCCGCCCCAGATGCCCCCACCAGGCGACAAGCGCTTCTCCAATACGGTCACTTTCAAATTCCGCCTGGCAAGATAGATCGCGGCGGCGAGTCCGGACGCTCCCGCCCCCACGATCAGGACATCGCTTACAATCCGGTCAGCAATCTTCTTGTGATATGCGTCCAGGATTGCTTTTGAGATCTGAGCCTCATCTAGCCTTGCCATGGGTTTGCTCCTCGAGAGACCTCTGCGCTGCCAACTCCTTTCCCGCCCGTTCTCCGTAGCAGAATCGGGAACCGACGGTGCACTCCACGCAGCGGGTCGGAAATCGGTTCCAAAGATATGTCATGACGTTCATTCCCGTACAGTGGGCTGGGCCTATGACATGCGCATTGTATCGCTCCAGGGCATGGGCAGTCGCCTCGAGCCGGTCCTGGGAAGCCCGTAGCTGATGCATTCCTCCCAGGACGGAGCGAATGCTGTTCGATCCTGTGAAGCGAGAAACACAGCTCAAGGTGTTAACCCTTCCGGCATAGACGT
>CAZUUK010000163.1:3100-5742 GCA_964622675.1 uncultured Planctomycetota bacterium
ACAATGCGCCTCCCATCAGAACGACAGCACGGTATCCGTACCCGTCCACGAGCCAGCCGCCGAGGAGCGGCATGAAGTACAGCGGCATGAGCAACGTTCCTTCCAGCGCGAAAAGCAGCGGCCGGATTTGTGGGGTCCCAAGCTCCAGGATGTAGCCGCTGAAGCCGACAACCATGGCGCTCATGCCACCGCCTGCAAGGGCGAAGGCCAACGCAATGGGCATGGCGGCATCGGAGATGAGGATAACCGCGAAGCTGGAGACAGCCAATCCCAAGCCGCACAGAATAACAGGCCGGGTCCCGAATCGGTTTCCGAGCGGCATCCATGCAAGATTGCTCAGAATCGCGCCTGCTTTCTGGGCGGCAACATAGAGTCCGACCCAGGCAAGCGGAATACCGACATCCCGCGTCGCATAGAGCGTGAGGAACGGTAGAACTAGCGGGAGTCCCCCCGACAGCAGGCGGACAATAATCAGCCGTTTCAGGATCGGGTATTCCCGGCGAACGTAGTTCAGTTCTTGACGAAGCGGCGGCAGGTCCTGGCCTTGTGATTTGCGGTCGTCCGCAGGGAATCTAAAACGGGACATCGCCGTGTATGCCACGGCCAGCGCGGCGAACGACAGTGCGAACAGAACACCATAGTTGCGAGGCCACGTCAATGCCCCTGAGCCCAGAATATACTTAACGGCCACGCCGGCCAGCACCGCCAGGAGGCCGCCGGTCAGCAGGCGCCAGCCGAAGAACGTGCTCCGGCGCTCGGCAGGGATTGTTCCGCTGATGACTTGCTTAAAAGGAAGAACGGCAACCCCGCCGCCAAGAGAGTAAACGGAGATGAAAAAGATGAACAGGATGAGAATCCAGGCGCTCTGCATCGGCAATAGCAAGGCGCCCGCCGCAATCAACCCCCAAACCCCGCAGCGCGTCCAGATGCCGGCCAGCATGAAGGAACGAGCAGAACCCGGCCTGTGTCGAATCTGTCGGGCCATGGCAAGCTGGGGCACGACACCCACGGCTCCCACAAGGCTGACGACCAGCCCTATCAAGGCTCGCGATTCGGTGAAGCCCGCTACGAAAAGGGGAATGACGGCGTAGGGGTCGGCGAATGCGGTAGCCATATGGAAAAACGCACCGTGCAGCACTCCATGGCGCATATTGTGACGGGACACACGGCCTGCACGTGCTTCGCGTTCCTCCTGAACGCTGCGCCGCACCTCAAGAGGCTTAGTTCTGCGGTTTGCCTTTCTCAAGGTTTTCTTTCCGACCATTGGCCTTTCGTTCGTTCCGGCACATGACTACACGCCTATGAGATAAAAGAGGACGCCAATTACCACTGCCGGAACGGTGCTCGTGACGGTTAGCCAGATCGCCGCGCGTGGATTCATGGCGAGGATGGGGAAAAGCGCGTCCCCGTCCTGGCTGAGTGTATGGGCCACCAGCGCTGAGAAGGGGATCACCCCCTTTGTGTAGAGCGTGACGGTCACGATCTGCGGTCCGCAGCCTGGAATCAGGCCAATACAGGCCGTAGCGAAGATCGGCAATACACCTGCTTGGGCGACGACCACGGCCAGATCCAGTCGCGTGAAGTGCATGAACAAAGCAAACGCGCTGTATGCAATGAAAACCCAGAAGGTAACAAATGCGGTTTCCTGTGCATTGTGGATGAGCATTTGCTTCAGTGAAGCAAGTTTTTCCTCTAACTCTGCGTGCGTGTCGTCGGCAATACCGTGTCGCCCTGCCATCAGCCATACGATAGAGATTGCAGCACCCAGCAGCCCCACTGCTCGATTCAGGTTGAAACCCACCCAGTGACCGATATCCTGCTGACACAGCAATATGATGCCGAGAAGAAGGCCCACTGCGGTGACGAGCCAGTAGACCCCATATCCTCTATGGGTTATGTCATAGCCAACGGTGCCGGCGACCTGCCGACGTTTCGGATGCAGGACTTGACCAACCTTGTCGCCGGCGGCATGGCCGATGTGAGGCCATGTCACGTGACCCGGCTGTTTCGGACGCTGAGGCGGCGTTTTCTCAGCGCGCACTAAAGTTCGCCCGAGCCCGAGAGCATCTACGACGTAACCACTCACGATCCCTACAACGAATGAAATGAGGTGAATATACAGGGCCTCTTTAGGCATCTTTGAGATGATGACAAAAGAAGAATCCCCCATCGTAGATATCAGTGTTGCCACCACTGTCCCATAGGTGACGCTGCCTCGCAGGTACAAAGGCATAACAAAAATGGCGCCGCCACATCCTGGGGAGACGCCCAAGACGGCTCCCATCAGGACCTGAAACCGCCTGTACTTACTAATAGCTTGTATAGCTCCCCCGGCGGTCATGTAGTTCAAGTAGCCGAAGAACAGCAACATCGCGCCGACAAATACCCCAACTTCGAGGAAAGAGCCTTCGGCTGACTGCAATAGAATTCGGATAACATCGCTCATTCTCGGACATCGTCCTCCCGTTTTACGGTCATGACAGACTTGCGATTTAGCGCTGCTGTGGGGCGCCGCACACGCATCCTTGCTTATAGGATGCCAGCAAGGAGTTCCGACCTCTGTGCGCCTCTGCGCGCACACAACAGTACAACCCGACCGCAGTCCCTTGGCGGCTACGGATGTTCAAGGCCATGTGTTAGCT
>CAZUUK010000164.1:0-5693 GCA_964622675.1 uncultured Planctomycetota bacterium
TCGATGATGTTTATCTTGTAACCCTTCCACAAACACGTAGTCGCAGCAGATGTTATCGTAATCCCCCGCTCCTGCTCCTCCACCATCCAGTCCATCGTTGCCGTCCCCTCATCGACCGCTCCCATCCTGTGCGCCCGCCCGGTGTAATAAAGCACCCGCTCCGTCACCGTCGTCTTCCCGGCGTCAATGTGGGCGATTATGCCTATGTTCCGAGTTTTCTCCAGAACCAGTTCTGTCATCTCGATATGACCAACCTATACAAGACCTCTTCTCACCACGCAAAGTGCGCGAAAGCCTTGTTCGCCTCCGCCATCTTGTGCACGTTCTCGCGCATCGTAAACGCCGCTCCTTGCTTCCTGTACGCATCGGAAAGCTCGTCGGCCAGCCGCTGGTACATCGGCCTCCCCTTCCTTCCCCTGGCCGCACTTAGTATCCACCGAATGGCCAGACTCGTCTGCCTCCTTGGCCTCACCTCCACCGGAACCTGGTACGTCATCCCCCCCACTCGCCGCGAGCGTACCTCCACTATCGGTTTCACGTTGGTCACAGCCGTCTCGAAAACCTCTGCCGGCTCCTTATCTGAAAATCGCTCCTGCAGCAAGTCCATCGCTTCGTAAAATATCCCCTGTGCGATCGACTTCTTCCCCTCTCTCATTAGGTTGTTGATGAATTTCGACGCCAGCATACTCTTATACCGCGGATCCGGTTTAAGATAGACTTGTGTACTCTTGTATTTGAGCGCCATTCGGCTGCTCCTTACTTGGGCGCCTTTGCGCCATAAAGCGAACGGGCCTGGTTACGGCCATCCACGCCCATCGAATCAAGCGTCCCTCTTACAACCTTGTACCTCACCCCCGGCAAATCCCTCGCGCGCCCACCTTTCACCAGAACAATCGAGTGAGGCTGAAGGTTGTGGCCTTCACCCGGTATATACACCGTAGTCTCCTTACCCGTTGACAGTCTCACCCGCGCCACCTTCCGAAGCGCTGAGTTCGGCTTCTTCGGGTTCTGCGTCTTTACAATCAGGCAAACCCCGCGTTTCTGCGGACACCCCTCGAGCAGCGGGCTCTTGGGCTTGCGCACCACCTTCTTCCGCCCCTTCCGCACCAACTGGTTCTTCGTCGGCATAATCCGCACCTCTTAGCTTGCAGCCGCTGTAACTTTCTCCTTCTCGCCGGTGCCTTCCTCCACCACCACATTGTGGCGAAGCCGCGCCCCGTGATACAACCTGAAGCCGGTACCGGCAGGAATCAGGTTCCCCAAGATAACGTTCTCCTTGAGCCCCGCCAGTCTATCCACCCTTCCCGCCAGCGCCGCCTCCGTAAACACCTTCGTCGTATCCTGGAATGATGCCGCTGAAAGGAAACTCTCCGCCTCCAGCGCCGCCTTCGTAATCCCTTGCAGCACCGGCTCGGCACTCGGCGCCTTCTCGCCCTTATCCTCCACCTCTCGCCGAATCCCCTCAAACTTGAACCTATCAACCAAAAGCCCCGGCAGCAACTCGCTGTCCCCGCCATCCGTCACCCGCACCTTCCGCATCATCCTGCTGATTATCACCTCCACGTGTTTGTCATCGATCGCCACACCGAAAGTGCGGTACACGCTTTGCACCTCTCGCAGGATGTATCGCTGAACAGCCTCCGGACCCTTAATCCGGAGAATATCGTGTGGGACCAGCGGACCCTCCACAAGCGGGTCGCCCGCACTCACACGGTCACTGCGGTGAACCAGGATGTGCTTGCCCGCCGGGACCAAGTGCTCGCGCACCATTCCCGTCTCGCTCCGAACGACTATCACCTGTTTCCCCCGCTTCTTCTCTCCCAGCTCCACCACACCATCGATTTCGCTTATGATCGCCGGATTCTTCGGCCTCCGCGCTTCCAAAAGCTCCGTCACACGCGGAAGTCCCCCAGTAATGTCCTGCGTCCCCGTCGCCTCCTTCGGTGTCTTCGCCAGAATTGTCCCCGCCTTCAGAACCTGACCCTCTTCCACCTCCACATGTGCCTTCTCAGGAATCGGGAACACCGCCTCAATCTCACCCGCCTCGTTCTCCAGAATCACCTGCGGGTGCAGGTCGCCCTTGTGTTCCACGATCACCTTCCGATGAATACCTGTGCTCGGGTCGTACTCCGTCCGGAACGTCTTATCCTCCACCATCCCATCAAACCGCACCCGCCCAGACATGTCGCTCAGAATCGGTGAAGTGTGTGGATCCCACCTCACAAGAACCCTCCGAGCCGAAACCTTCGCCCCCTCCTTCGCCAGCATCGTCGCCCCAACCGGCACCACATACTTCTGCAGCTCCCGTTCTTTCTCATCCACGATCACGATCTCCCCATTGGGCCTCAGCACCGCCAGATTCCCGTCTTCATCCTCGACAAAACTCAAGTTCCGGAACCGCAGATACCCCGAAACCCCCGGCCGGATCTCCGACTCCTCAACCACCCGGCTTGCCGTGCCCCCCACATGGAACGTCCTCATCGTCAACTGCGTACCCGGCTCCCCGATAGACTGAGCCGCTATTATCCCTACCGCCATCCCCACCTCAATCAACTCCCCAGTTGACAGATCCATCCCGTAGCACTTCGCGCAAGCGCCTTCCCCCGCCTCACATGTAAGCACAGACCGCACCCGAATCTTCTCATAGCCCAAACTCTCGATACGCTGACCCATTTCCTCAGTTATCATCTCGTTTTCCCGCACGATCACTTCGTCCGTCACGATGTCAACGATCGTATCCCGCGCAACCCTGCCCCTGATCACCTCCGAAAGCGCCACCTCCACCCTCTCACCCCGTTTCACCATCCCCTTTGTTATACCGTTGAGAGTCCCGCAATCGTATTCGGTCACGATCACACTCTGAGCCACATCCGCCATCTTCCGCGTCAGATAACCGGACTCCGCTGTCTTGAGCGCCGTATCCGCTGAGCCCTTCCTCGCACCATGAGTCGAGCTGAAATACTCCACAACGTTCAAGCCCTCTCGGATAGACGACTTGATGGGTGTTTCAATAATCTTCCCCGACGGCCGCGCCATAAGTCCCCTCATCGCGCAAAGCTGCCTGATCTGCAGAATGTTGCCCCGCGCCCCCGAAGCCTCCATCGCCGCCACCGGGTTTATGTACGGCCTCCCGTCCCGCACATGCGTCCGCAGCGTCTTCATCGTCTCTTCCGCAACACGCTCCGTCGTATGTGCCCACACGTCCACAACTTGGTTGTAACGCTCCCCTTCCGTGATCAGCCCCTTGCGGTAGTTACTCTCAATCCGAGCCACCTCCTTTCCCGCCTCCCCAAGCACATCCCACTTGTTCGCAGGCGCCATAAGGTCGCTCGTCGAAATCGACAACCCCGCAAGACCCGACTCCTTGAATCCAAGCTCCTTCACCCGGTCCAGCAACTCCACCGTAGCCTTGATCCCCAGCCTCCTGTGACACTCCGCCACGATCTCGTTCACAAACTCATCGTCAAGACAGCAGTTGTAGTATGGCATCCCCTCCGGAAGAATGTCGTTGAACTTCGCCCGTCCCGCCGTCGTCGTAACTATACTCCCCTCAACCTCCTCGAATTTCTTGTCTTCCCCTACAACATCCCGTCCCACTTCAAGCCGCAGCCTCACCTTCGCGTGCAGATCTATCTTCTTATACTCACAAGCAAGCAAAACCTCCTCAACCGAACCGAAAAGATGTCCCTCCCCCCTCATGCCGTCCAGCGCCACCGTCAAATAATAGCACCCCAATATCATCTCCCTCGTCGGACGGATAATCGCCCGGCCGTGCGCCGGCGAGAAAATATTGTTCGGCGAAAACATCAGTGTTCTCGCCTCGATCTGAGCCTCATAGGAAAGCGGCAGATACACAGCCATCGTGTCCCCGTCGAAGTCAGCATTGTAGCTCTCGCACACCAGCGGATGTATCTGGATCGCGTTCCCCTCTACCAGCACCGGCTCGAACGCCTGAATTCCCATCCGGTGAAGCGTCGGAGCGCGGTTCAGAAACACAGCATGATGCTGAATCACCTCCTCCAGAATATCCCAAACCTCGTCATCCCGCCTCTCCAGCATCTTCTTCGCGCTCTTTATCGTATCCGCATAGCCCAACTCCCTCAGCCGCCGGATGATAAACGGCTGGAACAATTCCAGCGCCACCCTCTTCGGAAGACCGCACTGATGCAGCTTCAGCTCCGGCCCTACCACAATCACCGAACGCCCCGAGTAATCAACACGCTTCCCCAAAAGATTCTCCCGGAACCTCCCCTGCTTTCGAGAAATCATGTCCGTCAGCGACTTCAGCGGCCGATTCGAACTCCCCACCACACTCCGCCGGCAGCGCGCGTTGTCGAACAGCGCATCCACTGCCGACTGCAACATCCGCTTCTCGTTTCGGATAATCACCTCCGGCGCATTCAAATCTAAAAGCTTCTTCAAACGGTTATTACGGTTGATTATCCGCCGATACAAATCGTTCAAATCCGACGTCGCGAAGTTTCCGCTCTCCAGAAGTACCAACGGCCGCAGAGCCGGCGGAATAACCGGCAGCACATCTATTATCATCCATTCCGGCCTGTTGCCCGAATCCCTAATCGCCTCCACCAACTGAAGCCGCTTCACAATGTCCTTCGTCTTCTGCTTCGAACGGCTCTTGCTGAGATCTACTCGCAGCTCCTTTGACATCTTCGGCAGATCATTATCTTGCAGCAGCGCCTTTATGGCCTCGGCCCCCATCCCCGCCTTGAAACTGTGCGGACCGTACTTCTCCAACGCCTGACGATAATCATCCTCTCCCAAAATCTGCTTCTTCTTCAGCCGCGTTTCTCCCGGATCAATCACCACGTAGTCTTGGAAGTAAATCACCCGCGCAAGCTGTGGCGTCTTCATCCCCAGCAAGATCGCCAACCGCGAAGGAAGAGACCGGAAAAACCATATGTGCGCCACCGGAGCCGCCAGCGTGATGTGCCCCATCCGCTTCCGTCGCACCCTCGAATGCGTAACCTCCACCCCGCACCGATCACAAATCGTGTTCCTGTACTTTATCCCCTTGTACTTCCCGCAGAAGCACTCCCAGTCGCGCTCCGGACCGAAAATACGCTCGCAGAAAAGACCATCCCTCTCGGCCCTATAGGTCCTGTAATTGATGGTCTCCGGCTTCTTGACCTCGCCGTGCGACCACTTCCTGATCTGTTCCGGCGAAGCCAAACTCACTCTCGCTGCCGTGTACTGGCCTGGTCCTTCAAAAAGAACCTCTCCCATCTAACGGCACTCCTTTCGCACTTCCGCATCAGAAGCTCCACCGCTCCACCAAAACATCTCGCTCGCAGCGTACATTTCCTTCGCACACGCACCCATCATATCTTCTTCCCCTCAAGCTCCAGGTTCAAAACCAGCCCCCGGATCTCATTCTGCAGCACCTCCACCGATACCGGCGGGCCCGCCTCCAGCACGTTCTCACCCTTCACCATCGCCTCGTACATCCTCGTCCTTCCCTCAACATCATCGCTCTTCACCGTCCAAAGCTCCTGCAGAGTATACGCCGCACCGTACGCCTCCAGCGCCCAGACTTCCATCTCCCCGAAACGCTGCCCGCCCGAACGCGCCTTCCCTCCCAGAGGCTGCTGCATTATCAACGAATAGGGACCCGTGGCCCGCGCGTGAACCTTGTCATCCACCAGGTGATCCAGCTTCATCATATATATGTACCC
>CAZUUK010000165.1:0-1020 GCA_964622675.1 uncultured Planctomycetota bacterium
GGCCACCCTCTAGCCGGAGGGGGTACGGCAAACTTGCATTCACTTTGTATGATATCTGATCTGAGGGTTCATTCATGTTGGCATTCGCCTATCCAGTGTGCTCAACGCTTAACGTGCTTTGGAATCATTATACACCTAGCCGTGTAGTGTTAGAGATTTCCTATTAAGTCGACCGAAAAGCAGAAGGGAATGGTCATATACCTGATGGCTGAAATTTCGCCCTACGCAGTCTTGTTGCAGTTAGTAAAATCCGACTTAACAATCCCGAGAAATGTTCAATTTCATCAGATTGCACAAATGTCAGAAATGTGCAGTGTATAGTCGGCCGTGTAGTCGGCTCAGTCATACGTTCGCCTTTGTGGTAGAATATCACAAAGAGAGTAAGCCAATAGGGAAAAAGCTAAGAAGATGCCTCTGTCGACGGAGCGTTTGCGGGATATAGTTGCCGAACTCGTGTCGCGACCTCAGCATGAAAAGGTGCGAGCCCTAGTATATGAACTGCTGGTGAATGGGCTAGGTGCGAGCAGTACCGAATTGGACTTCGAACGCCGGGTTCCAGAGGTACACGGCCGTATTGATGCACTTCTCGGCAGGACAGTTTTCGAGTTCAAATCTGACCTCCGGAGAGAACTCCGCGACGTGGAGATTAAGTTACCTGGGTATCTTGCGCAAAGAGAGGCAGAAACAGGCGCGCATTTTGTCGGAATCGCAACTGATGGAGCCACATTTATCTCGTACGAACTACGCAGAGGGAAGCTGTGCGCGTTTTCGCCATTCTTGCCGTCGGCAAAGCAACTACGGGAATTGCTTGCATGGCTCAGCTCGGTGGTAGCTGTTAGCACTGAACTGGAGCCCACCTCCGAAGTGGTCTCACGAGAACTGGGCCGTAGCAGCCTTGCCTGGAATATAGCGCATCAGGAGCTTATAGCTGTCTGGGACGAAATTGGTGGGCGCCCCGATGTCCGCTTGAAGCGCGATCTATGGGCGCACCTTATACGACGAGTCTACGGATCTGCCATC
>CAZUUK010000165.1:1030-5586 GCA_964622675.1 uncultured Planctomycetota bacterium
TCTCTTCCTGCAGCACACGTACCTCACAATAATCGCTAAAACTATGGCAGCCAGGGTATTAGGAGTGGCAGTGACCGATTCGAGCACGCTACTGTCCGGTCGCGGGTTCTCTGAGGCAGGCATCGGCGGCATCGTGGAGTCGGACTTCTTTGACTGGTTGCTAGATTCTCAGACTGGTATTGACCTTGTCTGGCGCATTTATTTGCAGGCTAGCCGTTTCAAGCTTGAGGATGTTAAGACAGATGTACTGAAAGGGCTGTATGAATCTCTCATCGATACTGAACAGCGCCACTTTCTGGGCGAATACTATACGCCGGACTGGCTTGCCGAAAGAATGACGTCCGAGGCAGTTGCCCGACCTTTGGAACAGCGTGTGCTGGATCCGGCTTGTGGGTCAGGCACCTTCGTATTTCATGCGGTGCGTCGGTTACTAAAGGCATCAGATGAGGCTGGCCTGGACACAGGGGATGCTATCAGTCTGGCTTGCGGTCAGATCTTCGGTGTCGATGTTCATCCTGTCTCTGTGCAGATTGCCCGTGTCACCTTCCTGCTAGCATTGGGGCAGGAAAGACTGAACAAAAGACCGCGTAATATCAACATACCTGTTTACATTGGGGATTCGCTGCAATGGAATACGCGCGGTTTTCTCGCAGAAAAGGATGTACTGATTGAAATCCCCGATAGCCAGCAGCTCATCGAATTCCCATTCGAAGTGTCTCGCGAACCGTCCGTCTTTGATGCGATCATAGGACGGATGCTCGACTTGAGCCAAACGGACGGATCGGTCGACGGGCTTAGTTCAGCGGCAGGTCTCAGATCGTGGTTGGAACGCGAATACCGTTTGGGAGAATCGACGATAACTACACTCGTAAGTACCTATATCACATTGCATCAGCTTGACCGTGATGGACGCGATCATATCTGGGGATTTGTGGCACGTAATCTAGTACGCCCGATTTGGCTGTCTCAACAAGAACAGCGAGCGGACGTGGTCATAGGTAATCCGCCATGGCTTGCCTACCGGTTCATGGATCATGATATGCAAAGCCAATTCCGGGAGGAGTGTCAGGCACGTGGTCTGTGGACGGGGCAAGTCGCCCAACAACAGGATCTATCAGCTTACTTCTTTGTGAAGTCCGTGGAGCTTTATCTGAAGCCATCCGGCAAGATCGCCTTTGTCATGCCGTACGCAACGATGAGTAGGCGGCAGTATGCTGGTTTCCGGACAGGCGTATATAGTGCAAAGAAAGGCAAGACACCCCATGTGTTTGCCTCCATTCGGATTACGCGGGCATGGGCGTTCTCCGATGAAGTCTACCCGCTGTTCCCGGTTCCGTCCTGCGTATTGTTTGCTGAAAACGCCGCGCATGCCCGCAAGGCGGGACGCCTTCCTGAGACGGTCCTTGCTGCATCAGGGCAATTGCCTAGAAGAGATGCCTCCAGCACAGAGAGTGAGCAGCATCTGATGTGGCGGGAAATGCCTTGGCCAACAGAGCGGGAAGGTCGATTCACAGAGGGCTACGCCTCTAGCTTCCGGGACGGCGCTACTGTTTTTCCACGAGTACTCTTCACGGTTCAGAGAGTTGAAACAGGAATGCTTGGTTCTAATCCAATCGCACCGCTGGTTGAAAGCCGCCGTAATCAGCTCGAGAAATCCCCCTGGAAAGGGGTACCCTCACTAAGAGGCAATATCGAAAGGCAATTCCTGCGTCCACTGTATCTCGGCGAGTCGATTGCCCCGTTTCGCGTACTGTCGCCTATCCTGGCGGTAATACCATGGGATGAGCAGGGAGAAGAGCTGCTTGATTCGGCTGAGGCGCAGACGCGGGGTTACGCGCACCTATCATCTTGGCTGCAGCGAGCCGAACAAGTCTTATCACAGCACGGAAGCGGCAAGAGAACTCTTCTTGCGCAGTTGGACTACTACGGACAGCTTTCCGCGCAGTTCCCTATTGCACCCCTCAGAGTCGTATACAGTAAAGCTGGCACACTCCCAGCCGCCGCACTGATCCTTGATAACACGGGTGTCATAGAGAACAAGCTGTACTGGTTGAAGGTCGCGGAGCGGTTGGAGGCGCACTACTTGCTTGCTGTGCTCAATAGCGAAGCTGCGCGCCGCGCTAGTGAGCATCTCCAGAGCCGTGGACAGTGGGGCGCCCGTGATTTTGACCAGGTCATGCTTTCATTGCCTGTCCCACGTTTTGATAACTCTGATGAACTACATATGGCACTGTCTGAAGCGGCGGTCCATGCGGAGCAAGTAGCCTCTGCAGTTAAACTCAGCGAAGGGATGTATTTTGTAACTGCTCGTAAGAAGATTCGCGCTGCTCTGGATGAGGATGGTATATCACAGAGAATCGATAGTCTGGTGGCAGAGCTTCTTGCGAATCAGACCATAGTGTCGGGTTAGTGGCAAATCTTAGCCACTATGCTGCACAATCCGTCAAAATGTTAGATCTTCAAACCTCTAATCAATAGGTAGTTGACCCAAAAATTGAAGGGGAGGATTATCGCTCCCCTTAGCTTTGTTTTGGTGGTGGGGATTGGATTTGAACCAACGACTCCTGAAGCGTCAGGCTTATCATGTGCTTTTCGCGCTAGCGTCCAGCAATCCCATGCGCTTTCTAGGCCGTGGCATGTTTGGCAAATTATGTATTTCCACTGGATTCATCGAGGGCAATTTTCAGCTTTATGCTGGCATCTGTTGCCTCGAGTACATCTTCGGGTGTTAAGAAAAGATCCTTGTCAGGTGGCTTTCTATTAACGATAAACTTCTTAACTTCGCCACTCCAGCCATCGCGTGCCAAGTGGTTCACGGAACCCACTACCTTGCCATTCTTATCTATTACCTGAATACCGGGTTTTATTTCCATTGCTCTCCCCCAAAGGAAGCATCTTCAATTTTCTGACAGCTACAAAGTCTTTCAGCCTTCGCAAAATCTTCAGAATTCGGTCCTTTGTTGCCAACTCGGAAACTGCCAACTTGACGCCGCCTGCTGTCCTTGCCGTATATGTTAACTATTCTTGAGGGGGCTTGCTGCGCACCATCAACTTAGACCATTGTAGGGCATAAATCGGTTCGACCTTAGTAGCGGAATAGTGCCGCTATCGGCGTTCCGCCAGGTACTTGTTCTCGCTCTACAGCATACACGTTGCCCCCTTTTGTCAATGTGCTAGCTGTGACAAAATCAAGCAAATCCTGTACACCAGGCTTCCTTTCTTTGTACAGGAGTACCTTACGACGTTCCGGATCAAATTGCCCCCACTGCTGAACACCTGTAGCAACGAATAGTGTTGAAACCCGCCCGTCATAAGCAGCCAGGACAGCCTGCTTCAAGTCATTAGTGGCCAACCCCTTGGTGATAGCCTCGTGGTATCGCTCCAGAGCCTCAGTTCGACCGCGTTCGAAATAAGGCTGGACAATCGCCCACGCCTGTTCCTGCAATGCTTCGTCAGACAATCCGTCAGGATTGCCCTCAATTCCCTCATCTAGCAGGTAATGATAGGTGTTTGCATCGCGGTAAATGGGATGAAGGTAATCAACAGCAGCGACGATAAGTGGGCTGTGCTCTTCCCTTAATACTTCATGCAGTCCTCGATCGACCTGCTGAAAATAGCGCAGAATGTTAACCTTATCATAGTCTTTGCTGACACCATGACCGTGAGATATGGTCAGACCACCTGGCCCAGTCGTGTGGAACTGATGTTGCTTCTCTGGCTGATCGTATTTCAAAGCTTCGGCTAAGTTTGAGGGCACACGCTCCGGTGTTGATTCTCGAACATGATAGCGAGTGCACTGTAGCAACCTTACTTGATTCTGGCTTACTGCTAAAATGTAGAAGACCCCATCTTCGCTGAATAGCGGAAGCAGAGGTTTTATGTGGAAGCGTTCAGTAACAACTACTAACTCCTCGAAACTATAAGGGAGCCGATAGTATCGAAATATCCTGGGCGAAATGAAAATAGCCAGACCATCACCCTGGTGCTGCCAGAAATGCGAATCGGGCAGCAATTGTTCGGCTGACTCGAGAAGCCCGCCTGCATCTGAAATACTAATCCCATAGTCAACTAACTGGCCTGCTGCTTCTCGAAGCAGGTTTTTTAATCTAATCGGATCCTGTTCAACGTCTCCAGTACGGTGAGTGGGCATGTAGATCGAAACACCCATTTCCTGGGGCCCTTCAACTAACGCACTTAGCTCATCACTCGATAGTGTTTTCATAGCACCACCTCCAATCAAAGCACCGCTTTGTTAGTGGCATTTTCTCGTATAGGGAGTATCCATCACTGCTTGTTTTGATGCATGATCCCCTCATCAACTAAACGTGAGTAGTGAGAGCACAAAATCAATTCTAACATAGATGTGTTGCCACTTCACATACGAGACGCTTCTCATTGGTGAGTCAGAGTACATTTAGGCGACCAATCGCCAGTGATGATGAGGACAATAGCAGCAAGAACTATATCAGCCCTGGCCATATTGCCAGTTCTAGAGCTTTTTTCATCCTAAGCTTATCTGGTGAGTCGACTGAAACCCAAACTTGAACAAAAAGCCA
>CAZUUK010000166.1:0-5403 GCA_964622675.1 uncultured Planctomycetota bacterium
CTCCCAGTACGATGCCGATAAGCACGGGGACGAGCAGGGCCATTAGGGAGGGAAGGATCATTTCACGCTGGGCGCCGCGGGTGCTTATCATGACGCAGGAAGCGTAGTCTGGCGTGTCTTTCCCGTCCATGATTCCGGGCTTTTCTTTGAACTGGCGGCGGACTTCCTCGACCATTCTGGAGGCGGATCGGCCGACGGCCTTCATTGTGAAGGCGCAGAAGGCGAAGGCCATCATGGAACCGATGAGTATTCCGCAGATGACCTTTGGGTTCATGAGGTTCACCTCGTAGAAGGTCATGAAG
Source organism: uncultured Planctomycetota bacterium (assembly GCA_964622675.1). GTDB lineage: Bacteria > Planctomycetota > DG-23 > CAZBND01 > CAZBND01 > CAZUUK01. The sequence goes on from CAZUUK010000166.1 coordinate 303, forward strand.
TCCCAAAGGCCAGCGTGGGCGGCAGCGATTTTCTGCCCGCCTATTTCTATCAGGGCCTCGGGCCCATCCTGGGTGATTCTGGTCCATATGCCGTGTCCGACGCTTACTGTTTCGCCGGCAGCACCGGAGACGCGTGCGGCCACGCGCTCTATACCGATTCTTACTTCCTCGATGTAGGCGGCAAGAAGCGCAAGGCCGGTAAGGGCGGCGGAACCGATGGCGAAGCCCTTGCCGGTGGCGGCGGTTGTGTTGCCGAGGGCGTCGAGGGCGTCGGTGCGCTCCCTGACGTAAGGCTCCAGGCCGCTCATTTGGGCGTTTCCGCCAGCGTTGTCGGCTATGGGGCCGTAGGCGTCAGTGGCAAGGGTTATTCCCAAGGTGGACAGTAGACCCACCGCTGCGATACCGACGCCGTAGAGGCCCAGGGCGGGATTCGTGAAACCTCCCGGCAATCCGTACGCCAGAAGAATAGCTATGACGATCATTATGACGGGAGGGACGGTGGAGAGCATACCGTTTGCCAAGCCCTCAATTATGAGGGTGGCCGGCCCGGTACGGGACTGCTGAGCTATGGAGATAGTGGGGGGGTACTCTTCGGAGGTGAAGTATTCGGTTGATCTTCCGATGACGATTCCGGCAATAACTCCGACGAAGATCGAACCCCATATCCCGAACATCCCCGGGAGGAGCGTTCGGACGATCACGGCAGATGATATGAGGATGAGGATGGAGGTGAGATTGACGCCCCTGCCAAGGGCGGAAAGGAGTTGTTTCTGGGTGGCCTGCTCGCTGCTGCGTACCGCGTAAACGCCGATAATGGAAAGGATTATGCCGACCCCAGCCACAGCGATCGGGGTGATAAGAAGTCTTAGTTGAGCAGCGAGGAGGTTCCCACCCAAGCCGGCAAGGAGCGACTGGGGGATTGTAGCGGCGGCGGCCACGCCCAGGACTATGGTGGAGAGTATGGATCCGCAATAGGATTCGTAGAGGTCGGCTCCCATGCCAGCGACGTCGCCTACGTTGTCGCCGACGTTGTCGGCGATGGTGGCGGGGTTCCTGGGGTCGTCTTCAGGGATGCCAGCTTCCACCTTGCCAACGAGGTCAGCGCCGACATCTGCGGCCTTGGTGTAGATGCCGCCGCCGACCCGGGCGAATAGGGCCTGGGAGCTTGCGCCCATGCCGAAGCTGAGCATGGTGACGCTTATCTCGACGAGGGAGAGCGGCGTGAAGAACGGGATCTTCGGGACGAGGAAATAGAGGACAAGGAACCACATACATATGTCGAGGAGCCCCAAGCCAACGACGGTGAGGCCCATGACGGCGCCGCTTCTGAAGGCGAGCTGGAGGGCACGGCTAAGGCTGGTCTGAGCGGCGTTTGTGGTTCTTGCGCTGGCGTACGTGGCGGTTTTCATGCCTAGGTATCCGGCCAAGCCGGAGAAGAAGCCCCCTGTTAGGAAGGCGAAGGGGACCCATGGGGATTGGACACCCATCACAAAGGCCATGAAGGCGAGGACAATGAGCATCGCCAGGAAGAATAGGGCGACGACTTTGTATTGCTGCTTGAGATAGGCCCCTGCGCCCTCCCTCACGTAACCGGCGATACGGCGCATGGTTTCGGTGCCTTCGTCTTGCTTCATCATGGTTCTGAAGAAGTGATAGGAGAAGGCAAGAGCAAGAACGGAACCTACCGGCCCAAGGGCCCATAATATCCACATGGAGTGAGACGGTGATTGGGTTTCGGATGCCAGCGCGGTTGTTTGAGAGAGGATAAGGAAGAGAGCTACTGCAACTATCCGCAAAGGATTTCTTGATGGACTCATGTTCACCTTACTGCTGGACCCCTCAAATCTTGGGGGGATAGAGACTGTTTGTAGGTCTCGAGCTTGGTTTGCAGCCTGGGGATTTCCTCATCGATTATTCTTTCGATCGGTTTGTAATCGTTGCGTTTGTGGGTGTTGCCGTAAGAGCGGAGTTTTTCTTTGAGGGCGCGGAAGACCTCGAGCTGCTGCTGATGGAAGGCGATTTCATCATCGCGTCGGCCGCGTATTGCGGCGATGCGCGCCATGAACTCCATTGCTTTTCCCTGGAAGTAGAGGAACTCCGGGCGCTCGGACTCTATCTTGTAAGCTTCGGCAGCACTGGAAACGACAAGGGAGAGCTTTGACTGGGCTTTGTCAAGGTCGGCGTTTGCGGCGTCGAGGCCGTATAAGGAGGCCTTAGCGGCGGCGAGTTCCGTGTGAGAGGTAGCGGCGGCAAGCAACCTTTCCACATCCCCCGGGAGCTTCTCCCACAACTCCTGCGCAAGAGCAACGACCGATTCGAGGCTGTCTATGCTCTCCTGGCCCTTCCCTTCCGAAGCCTGCTTCTGCGCGAGGCGGGCATAGGCGGGGGCGAGGCGCCCGGAGAGTTGGAAGATCAGCTTTTCGGCGACGGCGTCGTCAGGCACTATCTCCAGGACATAGTAACACTGGTCAATCGCGCTCTTAAGGTGGCTTACCTCATCCTCTACCCTCCCCTCTTGCAGTGCGAGTTCTGCAAGCTTCACATGTGCCTGTGCGACGGAACGCACCTGCGCCACGGTGCGGTTTGGGAAGCGTTTGTGGTCAGCGGCGATCAGGTACCATTCGAGGGCGTGGTCGTAGGGATGCCTGCCGGTTTCTTTGCGGAGGCGGGAAATGAAGATGGGATACTGGGTGTATTTGTAGAAGTAGAGCTGGCCCAGGGACCATCTGAGGTAGTAGCTTCGGGGATTACGGGCGATTCCCTCGTCGAGGATAGAGGTGCCGGCACGAAGCCACTCCCATTTTTCGTCCAGGGAGCCGACGTCGAAGAAGATGTTATATGCAAGGTTCCACGCTGCGTAATGCCAGACCTGCTCGAAGCCAGGCTGCAATCTGGTAATGAGTTCGTAGATGGCTTGAAGCTGATAGAAGTCCTTCTGATCTTGCTCCATCTTGAGGGCGCGCAGCCACAACATGTCGGCGAGGACTCCTCTGAATCCTGCGAGAAGGACCGTGGTGGCGAAGGACTCAGGGCTCATGGCCTCGAAAATGTCGCTTTCGGCGAAGCCTTCGGAGACCTTGCGGGCATCCAAGTGTAGCTGGAGCACGTAGAGACCTAAAAGGAAGATGGCTATAGCGAGTAGTATGAGGAGGGCCTTCGCGAAGCCTCTCAATTCACTTCACCTCGCGTCTGTGGAAAATGATGCTGCCGAGCAAGACGCATACGGCAGCGTAGAGGGCTGTATAGCCAAGTGCATGACCAACAAAAGACCAGGGGATCACGTTCCCTGCGATAAGCGTGTTTACGGTCCGGAACTTCCGCAAGTCAGGAAAGATGACCATATAGGCCTTGGCCAAGTAGTAGAAGATGGAATCGTACCAACGGGCGCCGAACTGGGAAGGGTCGATAGGCCCGTGAACGTGGCCGGGCATGTGAAAGGTTCCTTCCTTGAGCTTGTCCGCCACGATTTCCATCATGTCCATGGCGCTGCCGCATATGTAAACAGCGAAGGCGGCAAACATCGCGACAGGTCCAGAGAGGAATGCGGAACCAAGCGATGCTACGGCAACGACGATGAGTGTTTGAAGAAAGAGGACGAAGTAGCTTCGGAGGAGGTTCAGTTCGAAACTCCTCGGGGAAAGCAAAACGTGAAAGCTTTCGGGCGAGACCCCAAAGGCTACAGGCGAGTGTTCTCTTATGACTCTGAAGCGCAGGCTTCCGTCTTCAGACAGGTATTGCCTATTGATTGAGAGGAAGGACGGCGTACGTCCTTTGAGACGCTGCAAGAAGGTGTCCTCTTGTCCGGTCCGAGGGTTGTGGATGGCGATTCCGACGTCGTCAACATACTTACCCACGTGAGCCGTGCGGATCTCGATGTCTATTGCAACCCGGATGTCGCCGGGAGGCAGACCACTGTGTTGGAGGTTGGCGAACCGCGCCTCAACTGAATTGGGTCCGTAACCGCCATCGACCATTCTCCAGACTTTTTCGGATATCTGGCCTATGGCGTCGCCCTCTTTGCCATGGAAGACGAGTTCGGCAGGTTCTATGCTTCTATCGGCGCAGAGCTTTATTTCGGCGACGTCAAAGCCCAGCTTGCCCATGACTGGAGAGGCGAGTGCGACGCCTTTTCGCTGGGGAGAAGCGGCGGCGAGCCGGATGTCGTGCCTTTCGCCCTTCCTCAAGACCGTGAGCTGGACATCTTCCCCGATGTTGGTAGACTCGACGAGAGAAGCAAGAGAGGAGAGTTTCTCGAGCTTGGTCCCGTTCAATGCGAGGAGAAGGTCGCCTTCGAGGAGGCCGGCGAGTTCGGCAGGGCCGCCGGGCTCGGTGACGGTGACCATGATTTTTCCGCGGCCGGCAACGGCGCGCACGGCCCCTATTGTGACCAGCCACATTATCCCCAGGATGAGGATGACGACGAGAATATAGCCAAGGATCTTGCCCCAGAGGAAGTTAACGCGGCTTACGGGCTTGGTAAGAACAGTGTAGACAAGCTTCTCATCGAAATCTTTGGGGATGGAGGTGGCTGCTATGACGATTGCGACGATTGTGGTGAAGAAGGCGCCGGCTCCCAAACATACTGAAATCGCCATTTTTATCCTGGCGGAATACTCGAGCGCGGGGAGAAACCAGGAGGATATGGCCACACATACTGAGAAGACGACCGCGACGAGCAGGATTTTCCTGCGGGTTGCCTCGCGGAAGGTGTGAGAGGCAATGGCCAACATCCTGCCAGCTGGGCTTCCAGGTTTGGGCCTAATTTGTTTGCGGCGTTCCTCCGTCACTGCGTGCACCCCGGATGGTTCTGAGGAAGAGGTCCTCCAATGAAGTGGTGGGATGTTCTACGCTGATCACTTCTGCGCCGTGCTGTTTCAGCAACTTCTGGATGCTGTGTTGGGTTTCCTCATCTATCTCCTTGGCGGTTATCTGGGTAACGTCGGTGACCTGCAGGAGCTTCTTGACCTCCCCAACGACCTTCAGCCTGCCGACATGTAAGATTGCGATCCTGTCACATACGTCCCTCACATCGGCGAGGAGGTGCGAACAGAGCAGAACGGTCTTCCCACGGCGGCGGAGGTCCACAATGAGGTCCTTCATT
>CAZUUK010000167.1:0-5393 GCA_964622675.1 uncultured Planctomycetota bacterium
GGATAAAGGTACCCGTGCCATCCCCCCCCAGTCGTTCCCAATGCCCCACAAGTAGCTCACCGCCCGTTAACTCATACAGGGCGGCAGATCTGTCATCTGAGCCGAGCAAGAGATCGCCATTGATCGTATGTACGCCTCCTGATTGCGTGAACACTCCGAAAGGGGAGTCGTAGCAGACCACCAGAGCACCGACATTGAGCTCTCCTCCTTGAAGCACGTAGGTGCCACCGACGCCGTAGAAAGAATCCAGACGCAGCTCCGTGTCTATGCTGTGGGTCCCCCCGGTTTGTGTGAAATCGGTACCAGTGAGCCTTCCAGAGTTCCGGATTATCAACTCACCGCCGCTCATCCCTGAAGGGGGGCAGTTGCCTAGATGCAGTGAATACATCTCCAGGCGCCCCCCCTCCGGAATGAAGAAACCACCGTCGCAACCAACGATGCTGTCTTCGTTGCCTATAGTTCCGCGACATTCGACGAAGTCAGGAATGTTTCCCTTGCCGAAGACACAAGTCCCAGCCGGCACGACCAGGGTACCCCCTGCGACATGGGTTAGGCCCTGGGAAATGTAACCACCACCAAAGAATGTCTCAGGATCAGTGCCTTCGGGGAACATCGTCAACGAATCAGGCCCTACGTGCAGAGCTGCTGCGGAAGTATTGCGGACCCCATGCACAAGGTCGACCACCCCGTTGGCCTCTACTGTGGCGCTGCCGCCTGCAAAGTCAAGCACCCCGGTAGTAGCCTTCAAACCCGAGCCCTGGATTGCAAGCACTCCTCCACTGAGTGTATACCGACCTCCCGTAATCTTCAGGAAGCTCGCGGAATGCCTTCCAGCACTTTGAGTGAAAACACCGCCGATCTCCGCTATGTCGCCAGTGTTGAGCGTTCCTCCGTCTAAGAGAAATGTGGAACTGGCGACCACGTAAAGATCGTCACCAATGCTGTGGGTCCCTCCGCTCTGCATGAACGTGCCCGTGCCTCTACGCCCAACAAACTCAGAGATGCCCACAGTCAGCTCCCCATCCTGAAGGGTGTAACCGCCTGTGAACCCGTAGTAGTCTCCCAGGTAGAGACTCTCGCCTACATTATGCGCCCCGCCCGCCTGCGTGAAGGTGCCGGTGCCATGGTAGCCGACGTACTCCCGGCCGCTGACGCTCAGCTCCCCGTCCTGTATGTCGTAGCAGCCTGTGGAGCCGCGCCGCAGCCCCATGTAAAGACGGCCGCCCACGCTGTGCGTCCCGCCGGTCTGTATCACCGTGCCGGTATGCTCGTCCCCAAGGTAGAGATAGTATGCTTCAGCACTGGATGCGATCGTCGCGGTGCCGTCATTATCGATATAGGCGCGGTCAAGCCAGCTCGGGACCCCGGCCGGGTCCCAGTTGGCCGGGTCGGCCCAGTCGCCGGTGGTGGGCAGCCAGTATTTGGCGTCGGCTGCGGCAGGCAGGGCTGCCAAAGCGATTAGCGCGGCGCAGAGAAGAAGATTCAGCCGCAAGGTCACGCTTCCCGTTTTCATCGCATTACCTCCCCAAGAATTCCGCCGGGACGGCCCGGCTGCGGCGGAGTCAAACGAACGGCGTGGCTCGCCCCGTCGCGTGTGTCGGCCCCACGCTGCCCCAAGGCCTTTCATTATCGATAATTAACTATAGTGTAAGGCTGAATCGTATTTTGTCAAGAGCTGAGCCGTTCCCAATCAAGGGCCGCCAGCCTTCTCCCATGTTGTCATCCGCTTGCCGCAATGCCGACACTCCCGCCGCCGCATGATGCGGCCGCCCCACGCTAGGCGGGCCTTTCCTTAGCGCGTGGCGTTCCGCCCCCTCCAACGTAGGCCGAAAAGGTTAACCGCGAGACTATCATATCAGCTTTCGCTGATTCGTCAAGTAAGGTGATCACCCTACAAAATCCTAATATCTTTCATTAGATTGGGTTAACTCTGGAAAAAATGGAATACCTGCTTAGCATGTCGAGCCTCCACGTGCCAGCCCACCCAATTCGGCGAATACTTGCCCGCTGGCGCTACTGCCCCACCAACTGCGTCAACTGGCTGCCCAACTGCGTAACCGGTGGCCAAACTGCGGCGCAACTGCGTCACGAACTGCGCAGCTGGTTGAAAAACTGCGTCAACCGGTTGGAAAACTGCGTCACAATTGCGCAAGTGATTCTGCGCAGCAGATAGCCGCCCGGCCGGTCGTGTAGGTTCGCGTGCATGAGCATCGCGGCGAACCATTACGAATGAACTCCTCAAACCGCAGCGGCACGCAGTGGGCACTGGCAAGCGTGTATGGCTTGCCGGAGGCTAGGTCGGGGAAGAAAGCACTTTGTGCAGCCGGCCAGAAGCGATAGAGTCAAGATAACCTACATTTGCCCAGACTTCGGCAGGCAGGGGCAACAGGCGTTCTGTCGGAGTTGGTGCTGTTGTTGCGGAGGGAGCCCAGAGGGCGACCGGGGCAACATCAGCGGGAAGGTTACGCCCGGCGACGGTTCCACCTCATTTCAGGTCGGAGGCCGTCCAGTGCATGGGGACAACTAAGAGGGAATATCATGAAGCAGACGGTTCTAACAGACGCGCTCGGAAAGTTCGACTGGCCTCCGGAAGTTCTCCAAAGTGATGCGGTAAAGACCGCCTTGGCAGCAGCACAAGAGCGCTTTCGTACTTTGGCCGCCCAAGCCAGAGCAAAGGCATCCGGAGCGGTCTTGGTTCCGTCCGTGTTGAATGAGGATTGGCAGACCACAGGCATCGCGGAAGTGCTCTGCCGCCTATCAGCGGAGCTCTGGCCGGCCAAGGAATCTACGGGCTACCCCTCGTTGCAGGAAATCATGCCGGATGAGGTCCAGACAGAACTGGTCAAGCTTGAGGAAGCCCTCCAAGCAGAGCTGCTGCGATATGAAGAACTTTGGGAGGCGGCCACTGGCGAGAAGCCCCCACGGCTCTTTGAAGCAAATACCACCTCTGACCTCGATAAGGTGACAGCCTGGTGGCAGGAACGCGCGGCCCTTGCAGGCATCGATGGCAACACGATCCTGCAGGAGCCGGTTCCGCCCACACGGTTTGGGCCCATCATCAGGGGGAAACTCAGGCTTCTGAAGCTTCAGGAGAGTTCCCTCGCCGAAGCCTTTCGGAAGCACCCGCAGAAACTCTTGGAGGTATGGCCTGACGATGGTAAAGCGACGGCAACTCAGTTGGCATCATGGTTCCAGGTACCCGAAAATGCCTTGCGCAAGCGACTGGAGCACCGGCGGAGCGAAGATCATGGATGCTATCGGGAGCTTGCCGATTCCGGTCGCCGCGAGCCTAAGTTCGAGTACATGGTTGGCAGGGCGAAGGATATTATCAGAGACCTACAACTGAAACAGACCTCACGTGAAACGGCCGACAAACGGCCGACGAAAAAAACTTCGTCCTGATTTCAGGGGCTTTTCCTCACTTTCTAGCGGCCAACAAACGGCCATTGACAACATTCATTACGCCCGCATGAAGAGAATGCGGGCACAATGAATGAAAGATCTGTTACAAATGCTCAGAGCTTGCTTCGGATCGGCTCCAACGAGGAGCTGATCACCCTAACCGAAGCAGCGAAGCTCCTCCCGAAGATCAACGGTAAGCGACCGGCCATCTGCACGCTGTGGCGATGGTGTCGTAAGGGTTTGCGGGGCGTCTTTCTCCAGTACATCCGTGTCGGCCGAAAGATTTGCGTCACGCGCCGGGCTATGCTCAGATTCTTCACGGAACTGGCCCAGCTTGACCAGCGCGTCCCACCCGACACCCGCTCGCAACCGCGGGCCCTGAAGCGCCGTCCCATCACATCCCGCCAACGTCAGCGTGCCCTCGCCGAGGCGGATGCAATTCTCGAGGAGGCCGGGATATGACAATCCGTGACAAGATGCCGACTGCCAGCTCGGGGCCATCCTTGACGCGAACGACCTTCACGACAAAGCGGGCCATGGACTTCTGTAGCGAGAGGGAGCTGGTCACGCAGAGCGGCCATGCCATACATGATTGGCCGCTGTTCGTCCTGAAGGAACTGGTTGATAACGCCCTCGACGCCTGTGAGGAGGCCTGCACGGCCCCCGAGATTAAGGTGGTTGTCGGGAAAGATGGCATCGAGGTCTCGGACAATGGACCGGGCATCCCGGCCACGACCGTCAAAGGGGTGATCAACTTCGATGTCCGTATCTCGAACCGCGAGGCCTATGTCGCACCGGATCGCGGCGCTCAAGGGAATGCCTTGAAGACGATCATCGCCGTGCCGTTTGTCCTCTCTGAAGACGAACATCGTGGTTGCGTCAGGATCACCGGAAGGGGCGTCCACCACGATATTCAGATGACGGTCGATCCGTTGCGGCAAAAACCTGTTGTCTCGGATGACCGGACCAAAATAGCAAACAAGGCGAGTTCTGTTCATGTCCACTGGCCTGATTCACCACGGTCAAAACTTCGAGACGCGAAAGCCCGTTTTTTACTAATTGCCGAGGATTTCACCTTCCTGAACCCGCATTTAACGTTGACCGTTCAATGGTTTAACGAAAAGCACCATCATCGCTTCGAAGCCACAGACCAGAACTGGAAGAAGTGGACGCCGAGGGACCCGACCTGCCCGCATTGGTATGACGTGGATCACCTCGAGCGTTTGATCACAGCTTATATCACCCATCCACATCAGCGGGATCGGACGGTTCGCGAGTTCGTCAAGGAGTTCCGGGGCCTCAGTTCATCGGCAAAGTTGAAAAAGGTACTCGACGCAACGGGCTTTGCCCGGACAAAGCTTTTGGACTGGATAGATGGCGATAGCGGTAGTGTGGATCGCAAAGCGGTATCGGTGCTCTTGGAGGCGATGCGGTTACACAGCAAGGCGGTCAAACCGGCCCTGTTGGGCATCATTGGGGAAGACCATCTTAAAAAACGCTTTGCGGGGTTGGGCTGCGTAATGCAGTCCTTCAACTATCGGAAGGTGGCCAAGCTCGGCACGGATGGCTCACCATCGCTTATAGAGAGCGCCTTTGCCTGGTGTGAGAAAGCGGAGCAACGGCGATTGATTACGGGACTGAACTGGTCGGCAAGTATCGAAGACCCGTTCCGCCGACTCACGGGCGCAATGGGAGAAAGCCTGGGTGCTGTTCTTTCCGATCGCTATGCGGGCGCTGACCAACCCATCGTACTGTTGATGCATGTTGCTTCCCCGTGTGTGCAGTGGACCGACCGGGCCAAGTCTGCCGTTATAGTGTGAAGAGGATTGATATGGATATTAGTGAAGACATCATCAAAGCGGCTGAAAGAGTTACGGCCAAGTGGAACAAGCAACGGCGAAGCGAACTACAAAAGGCCTCGCGGATCGGCAAGCGACGGGATGTGTTCACCCGTTCTGACCGCGTCACGATCAAGGAAGTCGCCGAGGCCG
>CAZUUK010000168.1:0-5380 GCA_964622675.1 uncultured Planctomycetota bacterium
CTACGTGGACGTGCCGGAGGGTTGGGACGACCCGTACCTCTTCTTCCGCTGGTAGACCGCCGGCAACCCGTAAAGCGCCCTTGGCGACCGCCTATTGGCTGCCCCCCTCCGGTTCAGCGGACTTGCCGCGGAGCGTGAGTATATGCTTCCCGAAGACCTCCGCCAACCGAACCGGGAGGGCATTGCCGATTTGAAGCGCAATGTGCTTTGGAAAACCGAAGAACACATAGTCGTCGGGGAATGACTGGAGTGCCGCTGCTTCGCGCAGGGATATCGCCCTGTCCTGCGTCGGATGGCCGTAGCGTCCGTTCGAAATGCTGCTACACCGCCCCGTGAGCGCCGGAGACGGCTTCCCCCAAGCCATCCTGCCGTAAACGTCGGTATGTCCCCGGTGATCGCCCTTGTGGCACTCAAGCACCAACCGTTTCGGCCAAGCCCGCCTGTCCCCACCATCATGTGGTGTACGGCGCAGCCTGTCGAGATTAATCGGCGAGACGGCTGCTGCCACGTGATTGGGCACGTCGGCATGACATTCGCCGGCTCGGAGAGGCGGAAAATGGAATATGGCCTCCCGCACCGTGCTGTACGGGAGTAGGGACTTTCCGTGCGTCGGCGCCGGAAGCGTGGCCTTTGTGCCACGGAACGCCAACAGAATCAGGCGCCGGCGGTTCTGTGGTACGCCGTAACGTTTCGCGTCGAGTACGTCGTAGATGCAATCATAGCCGCAGAGCTCGAGCGTGCGCAGGAAACGCTTGAAAGTACTGAACCCGGCCACCTTGCCGATCCCAGGCACGTTCTCCATGAGGATCTGCCCAGGCCGGGCACATTCGATCAGCCTGCCGAACTCCCCAAGCAGTGTAGCATCCTTCCGGGGACCTCCGCCTTTGCGCTGGCTGCTGAAGGGTTGGCACGGCGCACATGCCGCGAAGAGCATCTCATCGGAGGCTTCGACTACACCGTAGGTTTTCAGGTCCTCCACGCGGAGGTTTCGCATGTCCGTGTGCACGAAGCGGCTACCGGGATTGTTGTGCTCGTAAGCCTGTCGGCATTTTGGGTCCTTGTCGAAGCCTGCAATCACCCGGATGCCCGCCTCGGCGAGGCCACGGGTCAACCCGCCTGTTCCGCAGAAGAAATCGAGCGCTTTCATCAGGAGTCAGCTTCCTCGATGTCCGCATTCAGTGAATCGATGATTTCTTCGCACCAGGCATCGGTATCCCTTGTCGGCAATCCCGGTCGACAGGCAACCTGCAGATAAGCCCAAGAAATCAGTTCGCGGAAGGGGCTGTCCAGAGAGGCAACTCGAATGAACTTCGGCGCCTCTACACCCCGCCCTTCCGCTTCAGACGCAGCCTTCCTCTCGCCCACATCGATAGCACCCAACGGCACCAGTTCCAGGGCCCGGAGGTCGGCCATCATGGAAGGTATCTTGCGCGCGAGTGCGGGGAGGGGGACTATGCGCGCGAGGTACCCTTGGGACAGCACGGGCCCGCGGAGCCGCCCCCTAATCTTGGCCTCTGACATGTTCTTGAATCCCGCCAGGGCCAATCCCTGTCCGGTAGAGCAGCAACGCGCCACAAGGACGCGTTCCACTTTTGGCTTGCGGCCCCCTTCGACGTCCATGTCACAAGAGGGGGTCAGCACCAAACGGAAGCACGAAGGGTCTTCGGGGTTCGCGTCCGCTTCGCGCAGGATATCTCCCAGGCGGGTGCTATCACTGAAGGGCGGAAACAGATACTGCTCCCATGCCTCGAGGGTCTGTCCATCCCTTGATAACTCATCCATCAGAGCCGCCAAGCGTCTGCACGCCGATCTGAGTAGTATGTCACGCCTCCGGCCCGGATCGGTGGAGACTTCGAACGCATAGGGCGCGACGTCACGCAGCACCAGCGCGAACTCAGCTCGAACATGCGCTTCGCTCTCCCGAAGTGCTTCGACATGCCAAGTGAATTCGTCTACCGCGGCCTTGACCTTCTGGACGCTGGTCGTTCCCTTCTGCACGACCCTGACGAACGGGTGTTGCACGCAGCGCTTTTCGCCCTCGATCTGCTCTGGATAGGCGGAGTATACGATGATCGGGCGGAAGGTGCTCTGCCAGATCATGTCGTAAGTCTCCTTCCCGACGATCTCGTAGGCTTCTTTACTTCCCATCGCCAGATCCAGCACAACGATGTCGGGCAGGAAGCGCTCGAGGGCCTTCTCCGCCTCGGCGAAGTCCGTGACTTCGCACTCGTGCCCTATCTCCTCGAGTGAGAGTATCACGGGCTGGACGCTTTCAGGATCGTCTTCTACGAATAACACTTTCAGCATGCCTGGGGCTCCCCTTCGAGCAACTATTCCTTGATCGGCAAATCGAAGGCAAACGAAGCTCCGCCCCTGAGCCCGGGATGCTTGATGGACATGCTGCCGCCGTACTCGGAGACTAACTCCGAAGCAACGGTAAGGCCCATGCCGATCCCTCCCGGTTTCTTGGTGACGCCCGGCCAGAAGGCTTTGTCCAGTATGTCCTCGTCGACTCCCGGGCCGCTGTCGTGGACCCAGACGCGAACCCTCTTGCCTCGAAGCGTCAGCCTGAGCCTGAACTCGATCCGCCTCTCCTCCTTGGGCACCTGTCCAAGCCAGTAAACGGCATTGGTGATGAGATTGAGAAGTATCGCATCCAGCTCCCCCGGGTCGACCGCCACGTGCGTTTCCGACTCAGGCACGTAGCAACGGACAGCCTTCTTGTTGATCTCTCCACGCTGTAGTGCCAAACACTGCCGGATTTGGTCTTCAAGCACGGAATGGCGTTTACGCCGCCGGAAGCTCCTGTTTGCCAGTGGAGCAAAGGTGTCCGCTAACCGTTCGAGGGCCTCTACCGAGCGCACCGCGCTCGCGTATTCCGCCGCCAATCCATGATCCTCCGGAGGACCGACCTTCGTCAGAAAAGAATCCAGGAAACTGCCGAAAGCCGTCGTGCGGTTGCGTATCTCGTGTACGAGCATCTGGGCCACGGTGCCGACAGTAGCCATGCGGCTGTAGTAAACAAAACGCGACTGAATTCGCTCTCGCGCAGAACTGAGGGAGTCCGCGAACGACCGCACCACCGCCACGACTTCAGCTGCGTCGGCGCCTTCGCCGGCAAGCGCTTCTATCTCCGTGAGCATCGCATCTGCGGATAGCTCTGCGAACAGGTTCTTGAGGGGCTCTTCACGTTTGACGCGATCCAGATCACGTTCGTTCTCCAGAAGGGCGATCGCTGCCTTGAGGATCTCCTCGAATTCGGCCACTTCGAGGCGTGATACGAGCCGCTCGCGGTCACTGGTGTCTTTGATGTGCGGGTTCGCTTCGGCTGAAATGGACACATACCCGACCAGTTGACTGGTACTGAGGCGCGTGCCAACCTTGCTCACACGTCTCAAGTCCAGGCCCAACCAGTCGCGGGCACTGTCCGACTTGGGCAGAACCAACACGCCGTCTCGGTAGACGGAGATGCCCTTGTGGGCGCGAATCGCCTTGCGGATCGTGCTCTTCTGCAGATCGAATGCTTCCGCGATCTCCTGGGTGTCGCCCGCCGCAATGTCCCACGCGCGTATCTCGAACGAAAAGGGACCGCAATGGGCCCGGTCCTCAGAGAAGGGGAATTCGTCTGGATCATCGATGGCATCGTGCGTTTGCCCCCATGCGAGGGCCAGCTTCTTCGTTCTCTTGGGTTTCTCTCCAATCGGGCGGAAACGATACCTGCATTCCGCATTCCCATAGGCGTCGACCTTGCCCTTGAGCCGGTACTTCGGGCGGGACAAGAAGTCCGGTGCCTCGATCTCGACCGCCTCTGTTTCCTGTTCGCCCGGCCGGGAGAAGAAGACCTTGAAATCACCCAGCGCCTTGAAGGGCGGCAGCAACCGCGCAAGGTTATCCTCCAGGTCGGACATCTTGTTGTCGTCCCATTTCCCCTTAAGCTTCCGGACCTGCAGACGCGTGCCGGACTTCACAAACGGGGACTTACCGGGATACCGTCTGCAGTTGGCTACGCATCTTGCCATCTCCGTCCGCTTGGAGATCTCCGCCCAGTTAACGAATACCTCCCAACAGGGGCCGTCGGGCGCCTGGGTAAGGAAGTGTAGTTCGTCTCCCAGCCGCGCTGCCGAAAACCTTCCCAGCCCCTTGTCTCCAACGACGCGTCGCGTTTTCGCCTCGCTCTCCGCGAGCGGGTGCTCTTCCTTGAAAGGCGTCGCCACGACACACCAAACCTTTTCGATGATATCGCGGGGCATCCCGAGGCCGTCGTCCTCGATCTCGATCAGGTCGCCGCCCTCGGGATCCGTGCGGAACCTCACCCATGTGTTCTTGGCAAAGGCATCGTACGAGTTCTTAACGAGTTCGATCACGGCCACTACGTCGTTGGTGACAAGATCGGCGCCGAGGGCAGCGAATACCCTGGGATGCATGAGGAACGGAATGGACTCGAATTGCCCGTTACCCTCGGAGTCCTCTTGCCTTCTTGCGCTCACCGCCTCTTCCTTCCCGTACGATTCCCACGCCGCCGGTTCCCTGGGATTTCGAGCCGCGATCTTCCTGACCGGAGGAACTTCGCTGCACGATCAGCAATTCTGTCAAGCACGCGTTCTTGCTCGGCCCCTGCCGTTCGGAAACTGCATTCCCAAACGGTCAGCACGCGCCAACCCCGGCTCTTAAGTTCACGCACCGTCTCTTGATCACGGCGCTTGTTCCCTTCGAGTTTGTGACGCCACCACTCTGTTCGGGTGGCGGGCAGCTGGGAATGGGGGCATCCGTGGCGGTGCCAGAAGCACCCGTTAACGAAGATGACGGCGGAGTACTTGGGCAACACGATGTCGGGCGTACCAGGCAGGTCGTCTCCGTGCAGACGGTACCGGAAGCCGCGTGCGAAGAGACGACGGCGAATGGCAAGCTCCGGTTGCGTGTCCTTGGCCCGAACGGCCGACATCATCCGGCTTCTGGTCTTGCTGTCCACGAAATCCACGCGATGACCCCACGATACGGGCAATTCGGCGACTGCGCCTGGATGTTGCCTGGGTCCCTGTCCTTCCCTGCCGTGACCGGATGCGACGCAGCGAGACCTCGGTCGCGCGCCCCGTTCCGCCCGTCCCACGATGGAGCCGCAGACATGGAGGGCCCATGCCCCTGGGTCAGCAGCGCCTTCTTCTTGCGGCGTCTTGGCATAGCGTGTTCTGGCGCGCAACTTGCTTCCGAAGTCCCGCTGCTGCACAATCGTAGGCCACGAAGGGCTCTGAGTCAAGGCCGAGGAGAACGCGCCCGTGGCGAAGTCGAGTGTGGTTCGGTGGGCGGAGGGGGCGCCGACATCTTGTGCGGGCGAGGCCGCCGGCAACCTGTGGCCTGCACTTCACGATGTGCGCTTATGCCG
>CAZUUK010000169.1:0-5273 GCA_964622675.1 uncultured Planctomycetota bacterium
GATTAGGTGAATGGCCGTGGGTTTGAGGAACTGCATGGCGCGGGCGTCGCCGAAGTAGAGGTCATGTGTGGTCGGAAGCTTGGCGAGTGCGGCCTCGATGGAGGCCATCAGGTGTCTGTCCTTGGCGATTCTGGGCAGATCGGTCTGTGGGTTTTGGAGTTGGCGCAGTTCCTGGGGGATTAAGGACTCGAGTCTTTGGGTCAGGGCCACGGTCATGCTGTAGTTCCTTTGAGCGGTCTTTTCGCCCATCCAATATACCATAATGGCAGTGTTTGCCAAGTACTGCAAGGGAATTAAGAGCACACAGGGGCGAGGGAGGCAGAGGAGAGCGTCGCGGAGCGTTGGTGAGTGAGGAATTTGAGAGGGGGCTAGTTCGCTGGCGCAGTGTTTTTATCGCGCTACGCGTTAGAGGGAGGGGGAATGGTTGGGTAGAGCTCAGGTATGTCAGTGATCTCGAAGTCCTTTTCAACGAGTTCGAGGAACTTGAGGAGGTCGATGTAGAACTTGCGGATCTCGGGCTCTTGGCCGCCGAGGAGGTACTCAACGGCGATGAATGGAAGTATCCTTGGGACGGTTCTCTGTATGACGTGCTTGTATGCTGCTGCAGCGGCCTCAGCGGCTTTGAGTCGGAACTGGAGGGGGAGCGCGATGAAATTGAAATCCGTGAGCACGTCGTCGACAGCTTTGCGCGCGGAGTTGTTGCCGTAGAATGTGCGGAGCCGCTCGTGTCGCGAAGCTGCGTCCGTTGGCGCCTCTGCAAGGGCGGCGCGCAGCTCCGTTAGGTTCAGACTCGTCGCCGGCTCTCCTTCTCTTATCACTATTTTCTTTATGGTGTCGGCGGGCACCCCCGAGACTTTAAGTGCGGCGTGCGTACGCTTGAAAATATCCGGGTAGAAGCGTTCACCGTTTAGAGCAGCGCGTCGCTGCCTGCTTTTGTCTGAGCCGATTGCGTTGTGAATGGCGACAAGCCCGTTGAAGATGTTTGACTCCCATGTCAGTCTTCTTAGCGCCTTGGTCTCCCTTGCATAGTAATATACGAAGACTGCCGTCACGAGCAGGATGAATGCCGTCGCTAACGAGGCTATGACGGGTATGATTGCGAGTTGGTAGCTTACCTTCACCACCATGAAAGCAGAGTCTCTAAGGATGACGGCGACTGCGAGGCTGGCGCCGAGGGCTGCGGCGATTGCGAAAAGAAGGGAGACGAGCAATACCTCTAGTATCCTTCGCATATGAGGCCGAGCTCCTAGGGTCTTGCGACGGCTTGCTTTATCTTGTCATTGTTTCGGCTAGCATATTTTACGGGATCGTCGCGTCTCTAACAACTTTGTGCACTGAAGGGGGCAGCGGGGGAGGCTGTGCGGCGGGACTCATCGCGGGAAATCCACGGGACCAGAGGGCACCTCTACTTTGGGTTTGACTGGGGGAGTGGGTGGGGGTATAAGTGTGGCGGCGAGGGGCGCGGGTTTCCGAAGAAGGTTGAGCGGAAAGGCCGCGCTTTTTTTGTAGGGTGAAGTGGCGACTGGATTCGGAAAGGATCGGTTCTATGGCTAAGGATGAGCAACTGAGGTACAAGGATACGTCGCTTTCAATCGAGGAGCGGGTGGAGGATCTGGTTTCGCGAATGTCTCTGGCGGAGAAGGTTTCGCAGACGATCCATCCGGCGCCGGCGATCGAGAGGCTGGGGATACCGGAGTACAACTGGTGGAGTGAGTGTCTGCACGGTGTGGCAAGGGCGGGGATCGCGACGGTGTTTCCGCAGGCGATAGGGATGGCGGCGACGTGGAATGACGAGCTCATCGGACGGGTGGCGGAGGTGATCAGCACGGAGGCGCGGGCGAAGCATCACGACTTCGCGCGGAAGGGCGAACGGGGGATATATAAGGGTCTGACGTACTGGTCGCCGAATATCAATATCTTCCGCGATCCGCGGTGGGGACGCGGGCACGAGACGTACGGGGAGGATCCGTATCTGACGGGGCGGATGGGGGTGGCGTTTGTGAAGGGTCTTCAGGGGGACGATCCGAAGTATCTGAAGCTGGTGGCGACGCCGAAGCATTACGCGGTGCACAGCGGGCCGGAGAAGGATAGGCATCATTTCGATGCGGCGGCGAGCGAGAAGGATATGCGGGAGACTTATCTGCCGGCTTTCAAGGCGTGCGTGCAGGAGGGGAAGGCGGAGTCGGTGATGGGGGCTTATAACAGGACGAACGGGGAGGCTTGCTGCGCGAGTCCGACGCTGCTCGGGAAGATACTGAGAGATGAGTGGGGGTTCGAGGGGTACGTGGTGTCGGACTGCGGGGCGATAAGGGATATTCACGAGCACCATAAGGTAGTAAAGACGGCGGAGGAGGCTCCGGCGATGGCGGTGAAGGCGGGATGCGATCTGAACTGCGGGATGTACTTCTCGCATCTGGTGAAGGCGGTGAGAAAGGGATTGATCTCGGAGGAGGAGATTGATGCGGCGGTGAAGAGGCTTCTCACGGCGAGGTTCAAACTGGGAATGTTCGATCCGGATGAGGAGGTGCCGTACGCGCAGATACCGATGGAGGTGAACGCGCGGGAGGAGCATCGGAAGCTGGCGCTGGAGACGGCGAGGGAGTCAATAGTTCTGCTGAAGAACAAGGATGGGTTTTTGCCGCTATCAAAGGAGCTGAAGAGGGTGGCGGTGATAGGTCCAAATGCGGATGAGGTGAGGGTTTTGAAGGGGAATTATTACGGGGATACGAAGCGGGCGGTGACGCCGCTTGCGGGGATACAGAACAAGCTGCCGGAGGCGCGGGTTTTGAGCGCGAAGGGGTGCGAGCACGTGCATCCGTCGGAGGAGGGATTTGCGCAGGCGGTGGAGCTGGCGAAGAGGGCGGATGTGGCGATTCTGTGTCTGGGGCTATCCAATCAGATCGAGGGGGAAGAAGGGGAAGGCGTCGGGAAGACTTACTACGCTGAGGTGGGCGACCGGAAGCGGATCGATCTGCCGGAGGTTCAGGAGAAGCTTCTTAAGGCGGTGGATGCGACGGGGACGCCGGTGGTGGTGGTGCTTTTGAACGGGAGCGCGGTGGCGGTGAACTGGGCGCAGGAGAACGTGGAGGCGATCGTGGAGGCGTGGTACCCGGGTGAGGAAGGGGGGACGGCGATCGCGGATGTGCTTTTCGGCGATTACAATCCTGGCGGGCGGCTGCCGGTGACGTTCTACAAGGCGCTGGAGCAGCTTCCGCCGTTCGAGGATTACAGCATGGAGAACCGGACGTACCGGTTCTTCAAGGGGGAGGCGCTTTATCCGTTCGGGTTCGGGCTTTCGTATACGAAGTTCAGGTACGGTGAGCTAGCGGCGGAGGCGGCGGAGGTGGGCGTCGGGGAAAGCGTGATGGTGAGCGTGGAGGTGGAGAACGTGGGGGAGCGCGAAGGGGATGAGGTGGTGCAGCTTTACGTGACGGATGACGAGGCGTCGGTGAGGGTTCCGATAAGGCAACTGGCGGCGTTCAGGCGGATTCATCTGAAGCCGGGGGAGAGGGAGGCGGTGAGCTTCACGGTAACGCCGGAGGAGCTTTCGGTAGTGGATGAGAGGGGTAAGCGGCGGCAGGAGGCGGGGACGTTTACGATTTCGGTGGGCGGATGCCAGCCTGGATACGAGAAGCTGGTCGGCGAGGCGACGGGTGTCGTTACGGCGGAGGTGGAGGTGACGGGGAAGTAGAGGTGGGTGAGCGGGGGCTGCGAGTGGCGCTGCTACTTCCGGGCGAGGTCGTCGAGGAGGCGCATGACGGCTGCTGTGTCGGCTTCGATGAGCATGGGTCCGAGGGAGCCGCGGCCATGGACGGCGTGGAGGAGGGAGTCTACGGCGATCATCTGCTGGTCGGGGGTTTTGCACTGCGGCCATTTGGAGGCGAATTCCTCGAAGGCGGCGGGATTGCCGCCGGTCAAGAGCGGCTGATCTACGTAGGCGCTGCGCCAGGATTTCCAGGTGAATGAGTGGCCGCAGGATGTGCAGTGGAGGCGCTCGGAGCGGCGCTTCATACGCTCGCGGTATTTGTCCCAGGCGATTTCGTAGCCGCAGTGTGGGCAGGAGAGTTTCCCGCGCGCGTGAATGGCGGGAAGGTCGCAGCGGGGGCAGGTGACTTCTTCAGGTTGCTGGGGCGTTGGCTGCTTGCGCTCAGCGGGCTCTGGGCGCTTGAGGATATGGCCGCAGTGGGGACATGGGAGGCGGGTACGCCAGCCTACGGATCTTCTGTACTGTTTCCACGTCCAGCCCTTGCCGCAGTTGGTGCAGGTAAGCGTGTTATCCGCGTAGCGCCATTCGAGAGGGTAGAGGCAGTCGAAGCATTTGGGGGCGCGGCGCAGAGAATCGCGGCAGTCCCGCCAGGTGAGAGGGCGGGAGCAATTGGGGCATGAGAAGCGAGGCTTTGCGGCGGAGGCGGCGTTGAGCTTGAGATAATCCCGGCGTCTTTCGGGGCGGTGGACGGTTTGGCCGCACTTGGGACAGGGGAGCTCGCCCTTGTAGACGGCGGAGACGACTTTGAGGACGTCGAGGCACCGCGCGTGGAAACCCCAGCCGACTTCGCGGAGGAGGTCTTCGTCGCAAGCGGCAAGTCTGGCGGATTCGTAGAGGCGGCGGACGTGCGACGGTTTTACTCGCGGCGACCACTGCATTTCTTGGGTCATCCTATTTGTGAGAAGACGTCGGTTTTCGAGCACCGGAAGAATGCAAGTAGACAACATCTGCAGGAAATTTCAAGCGGGCCGATCAGGCCTCTGCCGAGAAGAAGAGCCACGGAGGGACATTGAGGGCCGCATGGAAGAGGGCCGTGAAGAAAAATGCACGCGGGTGGCCGAAGCGGGCGAAATGGCCGTAACAGTAGGCGAGGAAGAGGGCGCTGACGAGCACGGGAAGGAGAGAGTCAAGGGGATGAACCGCAGTCATCACGATGGCAGAGAGTACGATGAAGCTCCAGGGACGGAGGGGGCGAGGCGGGGGGATGGACCTGGCGAGGAGCCGCCTGACGGCCGTGACGACCCAGTAGGCAAGGGTGCACTCGACAAGCGTTTCGAACAGGGGGGCAAAGA
The DNA here is from genome assembly GCA_964622675.1 of uncultured Planctomycetota bacterium. Taxonomy (GTDB): domain Bacteria; phylum Planctomycetota; class DG-23; order CAZBND01; family CAZBND01; genus CAZUUK01. Next base: position 5,059 of record CAZUUK010000169.1, read on the forward strand.
GGAGGAGCAGTACGAACGCGACGAATCGATCGGAGAAAATTTCCTCGGCCCAGGGGTTGTCGAAACCCAGGAGGGAGTTGAGCCAGTCCTGCCAGAGGCCGACGGGAATGAGGAGGATCAGACGGCTCAGGTAGAGGATCGCGACGAAAGCGAGATCGCTGCGGCCGTCGAGCCAGTCGAGGGGGCACTGCACGCCCTGCTGGAAACGCATCGTT
>CAZUUK010000170.1:0-5240 GCA_964622675.1 uncultured Planctomycetota bacterium
GCACGTGCCGGGCCTGCTTGGCATGGCCCGGCTCGAACGCGAGCTATCCCGGATCGTGGACGGACGCACGGTGGACCTGCGCACTCCCGAGGACCTGAGCCGTTACTTCCGCCAGGACGTGCTCGACCAGGCCGAGGTGCTCTATGAAACCTGAGGACCGGATCCGCCTCCAGCACATGCTTGATGCGGCCCCCTAGAGCGAGGATCCCCGCTCATGAGAGTCTTCCGTCGGCGTACGGGCGCAAAAGTGCCCATAGTACCCCAGAAGAGCCCCACCGGGACCGCCACCTCGCATAATACAATACACGGCGCTTGACACCTGGCTGCGCGTTCGCTATATTATAAGACATGGCAAACACCGACGGCTACATCCTCACGGCAGTGGAGGTCCTTCGTGAGGCCGAGCAACGTTTCCAAGGGCTCATGGCTGAAGCGAGCAGCGGCGGGAAGTACCACGAGGTTATGCGGCTAGCCAGAGCGGCGCGAGACCTGCGTCAGCTTATGGGGCAAGTCCTGTCCGGTGACTCTGACGGGCAATGGGGGACGCTGCCACAGAAGCCTAAGGCCGCGCCGCGAGCTAGAAGAAAGAAGGCACTCCTACGCAAGAGGGGACGCGCCAGGGAGTACCCGAAGTTCTTCCGTAGTGGCGATCAACTGCTCAAGACAGGGTGGTCCAAACGGAAGAAGAAGGAATACAAACACAGCGCTCCTCGTCGTCTGGCCTTGCCGCTGGCGCGGACGATCGTCGAAGCAGGTGGCTCAAACGGGATGGTAGCAACAGACGTGTTTTTCCCGCTTCATGACCCCGACGATGATTCCGAAGTGCCCAGTTACCAAGCGTATGTTGTCCTCGCTTGGCTTGTCGAGACTGGCGTAGTCATGAAGCACGGCCGGCAGGGCTATACGGTTCCGAGCGGGGATTCCCTCAGTCACCAATTGGAGAAACGGTGGGACGCGCTCGCACCCGCCACGCCCTGAACCTGTGTGGGAACTAAACCAGTGATCCGCCGACACATCGAGGCAAGGGACCTGTGTCTTGGCCTGATGAGGGCAGACAAAGAGAATCAAGTCGTTGCACTTCTGAGGAAGGCGGCATACTGGGACAGGCCGGAAGCGTGGCGATGGTATGGCGACCGCGAAAGCAACTTCAACACGATAGGGAATCAGCAGAGCAGCCCTGACGCGGCTCTCGTGGAAAAACTGGTCAACGCGGTGGATGCGAGGCTTATGAACGAATGTCTGGCTCGGGGGATTTGCCCCGAGTCTCCAGAAGCACCGCAGGGGATGAGAGAGGCTGTCGGGCGATTCTTTGAAAAGCATCCACACGTGCGGACAGCGGGGCTCATTAGCGAGTGGCCAACTCAGAAAAGGAGGGAAGTCGCACGAGGAATCACGTTGGCTGCTACCGGCTATATGCCACGTGAAGGGGATCCTTGCTTCACTATCTGCGACTGCGGTGAGGGGCAGACGCCGGATATGATGCCCAATACGATTCTCTCTCTGGACCGGACTATCAAGCTTCGCATATCCTTCGTTCAAGGTAAGTTCAACATGGGCGGCACCGGGGCGCTTGTGTTCTGTGGCCATCGTAAGCTGCAACTCGTATTGAGTCGCCGCAATCCAGCGCTTGTTGACGGCCTGGAAGACGATCCCTCGCACAAGTGGTGGGGGTTCACCGTCGTGAGACGAGAATTCCCGGCGGGCGCCAGAAGGACTTCTGTCTACACGTATCTTGCGCCCGTGGGCGCTGAGAGTAAACCCCATATGGGAGGAGTGCTCCGGTTTCAAGCTGACTCGATGCCCATTTTTCCGGAGGGGCAGCAACCTTATAAGTGTCACAGCGAGTGGGGTACCCTCATCAAGCTCTACGAGTACTGTGCGCCGGGTCACAAAACACACATGTTTCGGAAAGCCGGCATGCTCGGGCGTCTGGATCTCCTGTTGCCCGAGGTAGCTCTGCCCATCCGTCTGCATGAGTGCCGACCATATAGGGGCCATGAGGGGAGTTTTGAGACTACCATGACAGGGGTCGCCGTGCGGCTCGAAGACGATAGGGCGAAGAATATTGAAGAGGGCTTCCCGACCTCGCATCCGATGACAGTGTTGGGTGAACAGATTATTGCCAAGGTGTACGTCTTCCGAAAAGGAGTTGCAGATACGTACCGAAAAAGCGAAGGAATCATTTTCCTCGTTAACGGTCAAACACATGGCCATTTTACGGTTGACTTCCTCAAGCGTAGGAGTGTTGCGCTAGGCTATCTGGCTGACTCAGTTCTTGTGATCGTGGATTGCAGCAAGATGAGCGGCGAAGCGCGCGAGGACCTATTCAAGAACAGCCGCGATCGGCTAAGTGGTGGCTCTCTACGGGTCGAAGTCGAGAGAACCCTTGAGGATCTTCTCAAGAGCCACCCGGGGCTGAGACGCCTGTGCGAGGACAGACGTCGAAAGGAAGTGGAGTCGCGCTTACGCGAGGAGAAGCCCCTCGCCGACATGCTGGAATCGCTATTACGCCGCGCGCCGAGCCTGTCAGCCCTGTTCCTCGAGGGGACACGGATAGCGAATCCGTTCAAGAGCAAGGCCGCGGCTGATGATGAGTGTCCTTATCAGGGCAAGCGCTATCCGAGTTACTTCAAAACAAAGGGCTATCCCTACGCCCAGGCGCTGAGGCGCGGGTGTCACATAAACATGCGGGCGCGGATCGCGTTCGAGACAGATGCCTGCAATGACTATTTCATTCGAGCCATAGACCCAGGGGAGTTCTCGCTCTCTGTTGCCAGAGGAGGGCGCAAGATACCGGTAGCGGATTACGTGCTAAGCCTACATAATGGCGTTGCCATTCTCACTGTTCGACTGCCGCGAGATTGCGTGGTGGGAGCGGTTCTGTTGTATTCAGCCATTGTGACAGATCCCTCCCGCGTTGACGCTTTCGAGAACATCATTGAGCTGACTGCACTGAAGCCTGCCAAGCCTGGGGGACGAGGTGGCAGCAAACGGCGCAGAACTCCGAAGGAGGCAGATGAGGGCAGCCGAGAGCTACCAGCAGGGATCAGTCTGCCGCTTATCAGACGTGTCTATGAGGAACCGGGAGAGGGCCAGAAAGGCTGGCATGAGATGAGTCCTCCCTTCGACAGGTATTCTGCCCTGCGGGTAATTCAAGCGCCCCGGCCAGAGGAGCCGCCAGAAGGAAAACGCCAGAGCGCCTACGACTTCTATGTCAACGTCGACAATGTTTTCCTCAGAACTGAGGTGAAAAGGGCGAGCCAGGATCCCGAGATCGCCGAGGCCCGCTTTATCTACGGTCTAGTGCTGTTGGGTCTTGCTATGCTTCGTGAGGACGCACAAGTGGACAAACGCAGGCGCGTCCACGAGGACCCAAGCGTCGTCGAGGAAGGAGAGAGAACGAGCATAGAAGACAAAATCGAGGATTTCAGCAGGGCCGCAGCGTCTGTGATCCTGCCAATGATCGAGCATCTTGGCGGCCTGGACATCGCTGCAACGGAGTTATCGTACGCGTCCGACCAGTCCACGTAGGACAGCAACATGGGACTAACACCGACGGAGTCGATGGAAAAGCACCACTTCACTACTGGACGGAGCGTCTGCGCGCTGCAAGGCGTACCACTTCCGGTTCGGGACTTGGCGCCAAAGCCGCCCATCAGAACCGCCTGCTGAGGCCGCCAACCTCAGCTCACGAAAACCAGCACTTGCCAGAGTGTGCAGGTAGCGGTCCAACTGCCAGTCCGGTTCCGAGAAGCCCAGGAGCTGGACTAATGTTGTTGCGTCGCCAGAAACACGAGCGAGCGAGCGAAAGATAGCTCCAAGGCGCTCGAAGTAGCCGTCGATTCCGGACTGATGTCTCCCTCCCATCGTGTAGTACGCCTCTCCTTCGCCGTCCATGCAGTTCGCGATCCAGAAGGGCGCTGCCGTTTCCCTGCGGCCCTCGACCTGCCAACGATGGTACAGCACATGCACTCCAGGATAGGGCGGCGAGGTTAGGATCAGCCGCGGCGGGCATACCGATGACAGCCTCTGGTCACCATCTACGCTTGCGGCACAGCCCTGTATGCAAAGGGCTGCTTCCTGTGTGTTGCATTCCTCTGCGGCCTTCGAAGCTTCGACGGCGGCGGAGAATTGGGCTGCGCCCTGGACCATGTCTTCCGCATGGACGGCAAGCTGTTGACGGAACTCCGTCACGCTAGGGATTGTCTTGCGCGAGTCCAAAGCCCATTGGCCTGTTCTCAGCAAGATGCAGCGCGCGAGATCCCGCTCCTTCTTGGCAGACAAATCGTCGAGTCTGCTTAGGGCCAGTTCCAGAGCCTTACGTATGGGCCAGGTTCTACGAGTATTGATATTCCGCTGATACCCAGCTCGCACCCACTTTCGTGCTCTTGCTGGAGGGTCATGCACCTTGACGCTGTCTGCGATTTCAAAGGCCCAGCCCCGCGCCGCCCGCAGCTCGTCCTCAGAGTACACGCCCGTCTTGACCTTCGCCAGGAAAACCGCCAGGCTGCTCACGTCACATCCCGCAGCTTGACGCCCCAAAGCGCATGCCTCCACCAGACTCGTACCCCCGCCCATGAACGGGTCTATCACAGCATCGCCCTTTTGCGTGAAGGCCCTTATGACCGCACGCGCAAACGCAGGCGAGAATCGTGCGGGGTAGCGATAGAAGTCATGCGTCAGCCCAGACACCGGCCTCTTGCACCTCGCCGCTTTGACGATCTCTGTGCCCATATCGGAGGTGATCATGTTCCTGGGCATCGTGCTTACCGCCTGGCCAGAGTCTCCCGAATGGTGCAGGACATGGGCAGGGACAATCAAGACTAAAACGCGCGAGTAAGGCACTCAGGCCGCATTAGCTTTGTGAAACGCGTTAGGCCAAGCCAAATGGGCAAGTGAGAATCACGGGAGCAAACAAGGCTTCGGCGGGACCAGCCTTTCACTGGCTGAGCCACTCTTTCTGCCGGCTCCCTTCCGAGGTAGGGACGCCCCCTGCGCTGCGGCGATCGGCGTTCAACAGAACCTGCCGTCGCTTGCTGAAGCTGTTGAGCGGGTTCTGGGCCGCACGTGACCCCTGGCGGCCACTAGCACACCCCCCCCCGCCGCGCATTATCTCATACCGGGCGCCGGACGCCCATCCATCCAGATTCGCAGGTTCGGGCCTCCGATCCGCGGGATGAAATCGCCCCGGCGGCGTATATACTTGTGAACCGGTGGTGGGAGAATGGCCGCGGGTAAGT
>CAZUUK010000171.1:0-5229 GCA_964622675.1 uncultured Planctomycetota bacterium
TTTCGCGTATTTTGGCTTGACATCACGTTTTCAAACGCTACAATTCCACGGATTGTTGAATGCAATCAAGGTTGTTTCGTTCTTTGACATCTGAGAAGCGCGGCCGAAAAGGCCGGGGACAGTAGGGCCGGTTGGGAAACCGAGCGGGAAACCGCGAGGGAATATCCCGGTGCTGAGACCCCCGGAGATCAGTAGGCTGCGTGAGGCAGTTGACAGCATCTGAGGAACAACGACTACCATGCGGCTGCGGTATCTCTCTCCTCTTCTCGGAAAGGCAAGGCATGAGTATGCTGAAGGCGCGTGTCGCCGTCATACGTGAAGGCGGCACATGGGATGAGCTTCAGGTGGATGTTGAGGGAAACCTCAACAACCTCCTGGGTCTCTTCACAGAAGCCGAACAGCGTGCACGACTGACGATCTGCGAGGGCGCACAAGAGCTTCCGAAGGGAACCCTTGGCGTCCACTACATCGGCATCGTGGGCGGATGGCCTGGTTAGCAACACGGGCTGTCAGAGAGAGGAGGTGCGTATGTCCTGGTTCGAGGTAGACAGAGGAGGTTTGCGTCAACTCCTTGAAGGCCGGGACAAGTCGTTCATCCTGCGCGAGTTGCTTCAAAACGCCTGGGATGAGAAGGGGGTAACCAGGTGCGACGTGCACCTGACACCCATCGGAGGCCGCCCCGCCGTGAGGCTCCAGGTTGAGGATGACGCGCCGGAGGGTTTCTACGACCTGCGGCACGCCTATACCCTCTACGCAGATACCAGGAAACGGCGCGACCCGATGAAGAGGGGCCGCTTCAACCTGGGAGAGAAGCAGGTGCTTTCCCTCTGCGAACAAGCGGTGATCTCAACGACAAAGGGGACCGTCGAATTCTGCAAGGACGGGAACCGCGAGTTTCACCCCACCAAACGGCAGGCCGGGTCAATCTTCGACGGTATCATCCGCATGACACGTGCGGAACTCGAAGAATGCCGGAAGGCCATCCGCATGTTCCTTCCGCCCGAGGGCATTACAACAACGCTCAACGGCGTGGAGGTTCAGAAACGAAAGCCAAGGACGGTGATCGAAGCAACACTCACAACGGAACACCAGAACGGTGACGGCCAGTGGAAACGAACACAACGCAAGACACAGGTTGAGGTCCATGAACCCCTGGCCGACGAGAAGCCCATGTTGTACGAGCTTGGTTTACCCGTGGTCGAACTTGAGAGCGGTGACCCCTGGCACGTGAACGTGCTTCAGCGAGTGCCGCTCAACACAGACCGCGACAACGTGAGCCCCGCATTCCTCCGCGACGTGAGGGCCGAAGTGCTGAACAAGCTGGCCGACAGCTTGACGGAGGATGAAGCGGCGGAGTCATGGGTCACGGAAGCGACGGAAGACGATAGGATCGAATCAGAGGCCGTTGAGGCTATCATGACCAGGCGCTTCGGAGAGAAGCGGGTCGTGGCCGACCCCAACGACCCCCGGAGCCGCGAGAAGGCCATAGCGGCAGGGTACACCATCGTACCGCCGAGGGCGCTCCCCAAGGCAACATGGGGGCACGTCCGCGAGGCTGGTGCTGTGCCCTCAAGCTCCGCACTCTTCCCAACGCGCACTGCCGACGCAGAGAACGTGCCGTGGAACGAATGGACCGAAGAAATGCACGCCCTGGCGGACCTCACCCGGAGGATCGCCAAACTCTGCCTGGACCGGCAGGTCCGCGTGACCTTCTACACGTCCACTGCAACCTGCAGCGCCGACTACACCAGCGGAACCGTCAACTACAACATGAGCCGACTCGGCAAGGCATGGCTTGCAGCCGGCAACCGGGAGCGACAGCTTCGGCTTATCATTCACGAACTCGGACACAGCTTTGGAGGTCACCTGGACGAGGCATACTACAAGGGTCTCGCCAAGATCGGGGCGAAGCTTGCCCTCATGGACCGAAGCGAGATACTAGGGGAGTGAGAGAAGAGCCCGCAGCCGCATGGTGGTCGTTGCAACAAGGCATCATGGGAGCTAGCATCCCTTGATGATAGGGTGACCGGGAGCTCCCGGTCGGTACCTTCAAAGCCAGGCCAATTGGCTCTGGTGGAGTACCAGGGCGTGAATGGAGTGACGACCCGAGACGGGCACTCCCCCTGCCCCGTAATTAATGCCAAGCCGGGCTCGGGCAACCGGCTTGGCCGTTTCCTCAGTTGACAACGCAGCGTCCAGATGTAGGGGACACGGCTGTCCCCCGGAGCTCGTGCGCGGCAGTGAAAGGGGCGCAACATGAACGGCGACGGGTGCTGGCGGAACAAGGACGGGTCAGAGCACACGCCAGAGGTCGGAGTGTCCATGGAGGATGCGCTCCAGTTGAATGCTGAGTATGACAGCGGATACATGCGCGGCGTCGCTGCAGAGGACGCGACCCCGCGAGGCAAACTCCTCGCCCACGCCAGAATGGCCAAAAAACGCCTGGACCGTGCCTGGACCCTCGCTATGCGCACGGAGACCCCCGAGGCCTGGGCTGCCGTGGACGCGGCACAGATGGAGCACGCGCGCGTCGAGCACGAGATCGCGCGAATCGTCGGAAATGCCTGAGTGCCGGGGGCTCCGGCCCCCGCGCCCGAGGCCGCAGAGGCCCAGGGCGTGGCGGCCAGAACAGGAACAGGAATGGGGAGGTGCAGGATGACGTTCACACAGTCTACTCGATGGGCGTTTCCGATCCGCAAGGCGGAGGATGGCGGGGAGTTCGTCTTGTTGGGCGAGCATGGGCACGATATAGCCGATGCAGCGCGGTTCGCGGAACGAACCAACGACGAATGCGGAGCTGCCTGGGAGCGCGCAAATCCGGTGCAACGTGTTGTGCATTGCACCGTCGAGCTTGCCGAAGAGTAGAGCGACCGTGGCAGGTTTCCGCCCGTGGCCGGGGCGGACTCCTGGACTACCTTGCGGAGCGCGCGGAGGATGGCCGGAATAGCCAGGAGAGATTAATATGAAACACGTATGCGCCTGGTGCGGGAAGCTACTCAGCGAGGATACGGAGGAGCCTCTTGACGTAGTGTCTCACGGTATATGTCAGAAGTGTTCCAATAAGGAACTGAACCTGATCCCCAGACCCGACAAAAGAGGAAATTCTTGTCAACAAAAACGGCAGCAGCTAGGGCGCTCGTATAGAGCGTCCTAGCAGCGGCCGGAATGGTCCGGCAAGGAAAAAGAAAGGAAGGTGCACCATGCCGCTCAACCAGAAGGGTGTCGGACCCCTCATCAAGCGGATGAGGGAAGCACAGGGGATGTCGCGGGAGCAGCTTGCACAGAAGGCAGACGTGACCTACGCCTGCATCTACGCAACGGAGACCGGCAGGAGTGTCGGCATCACCACGGGGACGGCCTACAAGGTCGCCAGGGCTCTGAAAGTCCCGGTGTTCCGTCTCTTCATGCTCGAGACCGAGTGGGCCGAGTTCAACGGAAAGGCCAAAGAACCCAAGAAGGCCAAAGCCAAGGCTGAAAAGCCCGCAACGACCAAGCCCAAGGCCGAAGAGCCCGCAACGGCCTGACACCCAGGGAGCCAAAGGCGGCTCCCGCCGCTCTCCTGCAATCAGGGGATCGGCGGGCGATGCCTGAGAAAAATAAAGGAGATAAATCCATCTGACCGGCGCGGGGCTCAGGCCTACAAGATCACCAGAGCTCTGGAAGTCCCGGTGTTCCGCCTCTTCATGCTCGAAACGGAGTGGTGACGACTCCGCCAGCTAAAGCTGGCGGCTTCTCAGGCGACGGCCGACGTTTGGCCGTTGACGCCTGCTGGCCCCGTCCGGGCCAGGAGAGCGCGCGCAAGGATGTTCCTTGCGGCATTCTCGTCTCGGTGTAGAACCAGGCCGCAGTGAGGACACTTATGTTTGCGAACGCGAAGCTCCTTACGAACCTCACGGCCGCAGCCACTGCACTGCTGGCTGGTTCCACGAGCATTCACACTCACCACAACAACACCGGTGCTTTCAGCCTTATGTTGCAGGGTTGCCAGAAAGCCTCCCCAGGAGACATCGGCAATCGCGCGGCTCAACCGGCGGTTCCTCAACATCCCCTTGATGTTCAGGCGTTCTACCGCGATGAGGCCGTAGCGACGGCACAGTTTGAGGGCAGTCTTGTGTCTGTGGTCATGCCGGAGATTCCTGATGCGTTCATGGACTCTCTGCAACTGATGGACAGCCTTACGTCTATTCGATCCTCCCTTCTTCTTGCGACTTACGGCACGGCCCGCCCTACAGAGGGCTGGCAGTTCGTTTTTGAGGTATTTTGGGTTAGGCTCATGGTGTCCATCGGAGGTCGTGTAGAAGCTTTCAATACCTACGTCGATTCCTATAAGCGGATTTTTGCTCGGCTCAACCTTAACCTCTCCGAGGTCACACGAGAAGACGACATACCACTTGTTGTTTTGCAGTTTAAGAGTGACCGTCTTGATCTGACCTTCAATCGGTCGGTGTTGTTTGACCTTCAACTTGCCAACATGCTGAACGCGGAGTTTTCCGTCTTTGAGAAGTTTGATGCCGTTGCCGTAGTGGGGAAAGGTTACGGAGGAAAACCTGCCCTTGGCCTTGAAGCGCGGATAACCTGGCTTTTCCTTGGCCTTTACACGGCGAAAGAACGCCTGGAAGGCACGGTCGAGTCTTCGCATTGTGCCATAAGCACCGTGAGCATTAATGTTGGCAAACCACTTGTTGGCACACCGCTGATTTGTGTACCAGGCCGACTGCTGAAAAAATCCAATGGAAATGCCGTCTTCGGCATACGCGAGCTTTCTTTGTTCCAAACAGGCGTTGTAGAGCCTGCGGTGAGTCTCCAACATGATCTTAAGCTCGCGCTCTTGGTTGGCGTTGGGGTAAAGCCGAAATTTGAACGCTTTGTACATTTATCTGCCTTTTACCATCCTAAGTATACGCCTGTTGGCAAAACAAGTCAAGGGGAAAAAGATGCCTAAGATATGCTACAGAGACTGGAACCCGAGGGGCAAATCAAGAGCCCTCCTCGTCACCGTTAACCAGATACTCTCCGATTATGAGGCACAGGGCTATGATCTTACACTCAGACAACTCTTTTATGCCCTAGTAGCAAGGGACATCATCCCCAACACACAGCGCGAATACAAGAACCTGGGAGAACTCATCAAGAATGCACGCTACGCTGGCCTCATCGACTGGAACCGGATCGTTGACAGAACCAGGAACGTCCGCTCACAATCCAGTTGGAGCTACCCAGGCGACATCA
>CAZUUK010000172.1:0-5203 GCA_964622675.1 uncultured Planctomycetota bacterium
CTCCCAGCTCCCCCGAATCGAACCACAGCCCATGCCCCAACTGGCAGCGGTCAATGCAAACTCGCGGCCTCTCCCCCAGGAACACCTTATGCATCCTCTTCCGGCATCTCGGGCAGACCCGCGGCCTCTCCGCGCTATCCGCCTTCGGAAGCCACATAAGGTCCGGAAGCTTCGTCTCCAGCCCCAGGGCCTCCGTCACCAGCTCCAGCTCATCCGCGTCGAACCACAGCCCCTTGCACTCAACGCAGTAATCCAGCTCGATACCCTGTCGTTCCACCACAATAAGCGGTACCCGGCACACCGGACAATCCATAAACCCTCTCCTCGCCCCGAACTATATCACCTCCCCCGCTGGGATGTCAACGAACACTCCGCGCCACACCTCGCGAGAAATGAAACCCCCCACTCACTAGAGAGATAGGTGTGGCGCGCCAGCGAATCGTCGCTATAATCTGAGGCAGCCAGCCAACGTGAAGACAAGAGCCCTGCCGGAGAAATGTATCATAACCGCGATGGTCAGCGACAAGAAGCGACTATGAGCGTCGCCGCCGTAAGAACGTCCACGCGTGCCCGCGAGAACCTGTACCAGAAGTACGCACACGTACTGGACGTAAACCCCCAGCTTGACCGCATGCTGGTGAGCTTCCAGGCCAATAAGCGAGAACCCCTCTATAGATGGTTCAAGTATAAGGAAGGGTTCTCGTCCCGCTTGGTTGAATGGATAATCCAAAGACTCGCCCCCACCACCGGCGTACTCCTTGACCCTTTCGCTGGAACGGGCGCCGCCTTGTTTGCGTCGCGTGACCTGGGCTGGGACGCTATAGGAATCGAAATCCTTCCCGTCTGCGCGTACGCCATAGAGGCGCGGAAGATAGCTGACACCATCAACCCTCAAGAATTCGCCGCAGCCGCTAGAAGAGTACTCGCCGACCCCCTCGATGCACACTACGAAAGCAAGCACGCCTTTCGACACCTCACCATCACGCGCGGCGCCTTCCCGACTGATACCGAGAGAGAAATGGCAGCCTATCTCGCTCTAAGCGATAGCAAGGTCAAGAACCCTCAGATACGAAAGCTCCTTCGATTCGCATGCATCTGCATCTTGGAAGAGATAAGCTACACCCGCAAGGACGGACAGTACCTGCGCTGGGACTATAGGAGCTCTAGAGACCGTGCCAGGAAGAAATTCGATAAGGGAACAATCCCTTCATTCCGCGATTCCATCCGAAAAAAACTCCGCCAAATGGCCCAGGATCTAACTGACACCACGTTTCGCAGCGCCGTGGCGAGTACGCAGGACATCCCGCCCGGAAAGCTGCAATTGCACCAAGCATCTTCGCTGGAGATCCTCCCACGCCAACCAGCTAACTCAATCGACCTCGTCCTAACATCTCCCCCATATTGCAATCGTTATGATTATACCCGCACATATGCCCTCGAGCTGGCCTTCTTGCACTATAACGATCAGCAAGTAAAGCAGCTGAGGCAAGCCATGCTCTCGTCCACAGTCGAGAACAGGGCAAAAACCGGCCAAATCAGCCGAATTTACGACACCGATGAGTACAAGCGTCGGCGCCAACTCGTGGAACGCGCGTTCCGCAACCAATTTGCTTTGCGGGAAGTTCTCGAAGCGCTGGAACATCATCGCCGGCGGGGGAGCATAAACAACACTAACATCCCACGAATGGTCAGGAACTATTTCTACGAAATATCCTTCGTCCTCCACGAGCTGAGCAGGATGCTACGCCCTGGTGGCAAAATCGTCATGGTCAACGATAACGTACGCTACGCCGGAGAAGAAATCCCCGTTGACCTTATACTTTCCGACCTAGCCAACAACTTTGGCCTGGCGGTCAGCCATATATGGACACTGCCAAAGGGCAAAGGTAATAGCAGCCAGCAAATGGGCCGTCATGGCCGCAAAGAGCTACGCAAGTGCGTATACGTCTGGGAGAAGCCAAACAAGACTGGATAAAACAACCCAATGAGCACCAGGCGTACGACCGACAAACATCTCCTGCAAGCGTTGACTAAGGCATACACAGCCCGGGCACAGCTTTTTCACAACCGCCTCGTTGCAACCAATGTCGACCTACTCATTGCCGAAATCGACGACATACCCCGGTCAGGCATCAAATGGAACATCGACAAACTGGGGATAACATCATCCGCATTCCGCCGAGTTAAACAGACAGGAGCCACGCCCCACCAAGTATTTGCCCATCCTTCCATCTTGGCCAATAGGCCACACCTCATATCCTACTACAGAAACCTCGCAACCATATCACAGAAGGGAATCGGCCAGATACTCTTCTCGACAGCCAGCTACGAGCGAAAGAGGGCCTCACAAATGGCCCCAGAAGACGCTGAACACCTTTCCCACACTCTCAACACCATCATCTCCGGCGTCATCGACGCCACACCCCACTACGAAGTATCCATCAGCCGCAAGGCCATCCTTGCCGAAATTGGAGCCGAAATCCAGGGAACGTGGGCAAATATGATCGGAAAGGGGGCAAGCAACAATGTAGAAAAGATCGTAAGCCAACACATCCAAGCCAATCGCCTCGGCCAAAGGGCTGCACCCGGCAAATACAAGCTAGCAAACGGATGGTCCATAATATTTGGCATCGAGCCGGACGTTGCCTTCTTCGACCCGCACGGCATAAAGCGAATAGCGATAGAAATAAAGGGGAGCCTAGACGTCGCCGGTGCGCAGACCCGCTACGGGGAAGCAAAAAAATCCTTCGCTAAGCAGCTTGCCGAGAATCCTCGGTGTCACACCGTATACCTAGCCTCATGCTTTACCGAGGCAGTCATCCAGCAGATCAGAACTGATGGACAGGTGCGCGACTGGTTCAACCTAACCTCAATCATCTACGACGATCAGGAACGCGGCCATTTCCTTAGCAAAATTTTCCACGTAGTACACACCCCCGCGAAATAACCCGGTGCATGCTTCACTCGCCAAAGACGCCTACCGTCAAACCACCGCACCAAAAGGAGCCCGCGCAACATGAACGCATCCCTGTTTCTAACCCTCCTCCTTCCGCCCCTACTTCTTCTCTCGACCTCGCTTGCCGCATCCCCCCCGCAGGGAGACATCACCCTCGAGACCGACACCCTCCGTCTCGTCTTCTCGAAGGATTCCAACTACGGCCTCCAGGCCGCAATCCACAAACCCTCAGGCATAAACCTCATCTCCGCAGAGGAGACCCAGCCCACGATCTTCCGCCTCGACCTCTCCACCCCCAGAGGCTCCCGCAAATTCACCCAGGCCCACGCCTCCACCCTCACCCTTTCCCTTTCTCCCGACGGCTCCACCCTCACCTTATCCTATGAAAAGATCGGCGGCCTCGACCTCACCGCCTCCGTCACAATATCCGCCTCCGCCGACTCTTCCTCCACCTGGCGCATCGAAGCTCTTACCGGCGATCCCTCCATCTCCTTTGATTCTGTCCGCTTCCCCTACATCTCCGGCTGTGCCGGCCTCGGCGACTCGCCCGAAGACGACGTCCTCCTCGCCCCCGTCCTCTACGGAGAGCTCTACCAGAACCCCTACGCCTCCGACAAAGCACTGCCTCCCCTCGGTCACATCTACCCCGGCGGCCTCGCCATGCAATTCACCGCCCTCTACGACTCCCAGGCCGGCTTTTACCTCGCCTGTGAGGACCCGCACCCCAACCCCAAATCCCTCCTCTTCGAACCCGGCCGCCGCGCTCCTCGCGCCGCCTCCTTATCATTCGCCCATCACCTTCCCAGAGGCTCCCGCCGCTTCGGTACTGAATTCCCCATCCGCCTCGCCGCCTTTCAAGGCGACTGGTACGACGCCGCCGACCTCTACCGCGCCTGGGCCGTCAAGCAGCCCTGGTGCGACCGCACGCTCGCCCAGCGCTCCGACTATCCGGTCTGGTTCAAAGAGCCCATCCCCGTCTTCGACTACCGCAACTTCGGCGCCTTCCTCGGCCGCGAGGTCCTCCCCCCTCACGAATGCGAGCTCATCGCCCGCGAATTCATCGGCGAAACCCGCCATCCCTACGTCCTTTTCACTCCCGGCTGGGAGCATCACGGCCCCTGGGCCGGCCCCGAGTTCTTTCCTCCCCGCGGCGGCGACGAATCCTTCGCCCGGATGATCTCCAGCCTCCGCGAGCGTTCAAACCGCTTCATGCACATGTTCTGCGTCTCCATCTGGGTCCACCCGAAGGGTCAGGAAACCGAGCTATATGCGAAGGAGGGCGCTCCCAACCGCCTCTTCAAGCCCAACGGCGAGGAGTATAACGTTGACCAAAACCTCGGCTTCCTCGGCAAAACCCACCGCATGTGCCCCGCCACCGAAGCCTGGCAATCCCGCGTCGAAAAAACCACCGAAGAATGCGTCCGCCGCGGCATCGAACTCTACCAGCTCGACCTCTTCCCCATAGCCAACCCCGTCCCCTGCTACGGCAAAGACCATCCCCATCCCGCAGGCCTCGGCCCCTGGTTTGGCCGGGCCTGGCAGGAGCTTTCGCGCCGCTCCCGCGCCGCCGCCCACAAAATCAACCCCGACGTCGTCTTCTCCGCCGAAGAAATGTGCGAAATCTACATCCCCTACTTCGAAACCTGCCTCACCCGCGAAGAGCGCTCCGGCCCCGCCCTCCCCGACGAAAAAGCCCTCCTCACCTGCACCGGCAACGCCCCCATCTTCCAGCACGTCTATCACGACTACATCGCCGCCATCGGCGACTTCGCCGAGCCCACCTCACTCGGCGAAAAAAGAGCACCCCGTTCCATCGCAAAGCAATTCACCCGTGCAAAGCACATCGGCGTCCGCATCCCCACAAAGGGCGAAGAGGTCACCGAAAAGACCCGCCGCGACCTCAAATACACCCTCAACTCCGTCGACACCCTCTACGCCCTGGGAGCCGACCGCGCCCTACTTGCCCGAATGATCCGTCCCCCCAAAGCCGAAGTTGTTACAAAAAACGGCCCTCGCCCCATAGACTGGCGCACGGCACAGCCCGCCATCGGCGCCTTCCAGAGTGCCGACGGCGAAATAACCATACTCCTCTCCAACTCAAGCGATCAGGAAGTCACCGTCCGCCTTCACGCGCCCTCCCCCGCCTACACCCCTTCCCAGCTCATCATCAACGGCGAGAAAAAAGACTTGAAAGAAGCTGCTTTGATCGAAGAAAGCGCCTCCCTTACCCTCCCCATCTCCCCCTTC
>CAZUUK010000173.1:0-5128 GCA_964622675.1 uncultured Planctomycetota bacterium
GTCGGTTTGCAGAAACCCGCCCACCTTGCCCGCAGAATGGCTAGCCGTCCGCGGTGAGGTAAAAGTGCTTCGTCGGCGAGAGCGCAGGATTTTGTTCGGGATCGAGGATCGAGGAACGAGGAGCAGGGGCAGATCGGTCTTGGTGAACAGCTCATCACGCTAACCGAGGCTACGAAGCTGCTGCCGAGAATCAACGGCAACAAGGTCGCGGTCTCCACCCTCTGGCGCTGGTGCCGACGGGGCCTGGCGATCCCTCGGCGGCGAGCTACCACGGCATCTGTACGGTCTTTTTCGCGCATCGTATCTGCTCCCAACGGACTTTGAACTTCGTCCTATTGGGCTATCTATGCCGGAGAGGAAGCGATCTGCCCGTCGGGCCGGCCGGGACCGGAGATGGTAATCGGCATTGAAGCGCTTAGTGGCCAACGGGCGGGCCTCGTGGGGAAGCCCGCCCGCCGTGGATTCGTCATCTGTCCGGGTGATCTACGCCTTGCGACGCATGATCAACGCAAACACGTCGCGGTCGCCGCCTGCCGCTCCGCTGACGGCATGGTCCAAGGACCAGCCAAGAGACTGAGGGACTCGGCCGGAGGTCGCCGGCAGGCCGACTTCAGGCCTGCACCAAGATGGTTCGGTTGGTCTTTGGATAGCGGACTGTCCAGGCCCAAGCAATCGGACAGCCGGCCTTCGGCGAGATGCCGTGCCGGTGCTGGCTCGCAGGCGATATGGCACGAACAAGCGGCTTCAGACCCCGAGAAACCCTGGGGCATGCGGCGACGAAGTTATCATCAAAGACACTATACAACTTGGGAACAAGTTGCAGACTGGGTGCCTTGTTCAACAATGTAACCGAGAAACGTTTTCCGTCAGATCTTGACAGAATTGGCTTCGCCTTCCTTTATATGAACTGTATTCAGCGTAAGCAATTTCTGAGCCAACGTTTATTCACAGTTTGAACCAGGCCCTCAATAAACCTGGAAAAGGCTTTCCTTTCTAGGAAAGAACATGAACATTGGCCAAGCGATGCCCAGCGGTGTATGCATGTTTTCTTTCACCATGTGGAATCTCCAAACACCCGCCGCATCAGCCATTCGACCAAATCGGTCTTTTAGTCGATGGCTGGTCAAAAAAAACTTCACTTTTGGATCGCCCTCATCAGCATCTCCAGCAGCACGCCAAGGTCGCGGTCAAGGCGTCCCTTCTGCGACTTGACCATCCATGGGAATTCCAATCCCTTGAGGGCCAAAGCAATTGCATAAGCCGCCAGACCGATATCTGTAACCTCAAACTCGCCTGTTTGCGTTCCGGCCTCCAGGATGCTGCGGATCATCTCGACCTCGGCCTGGAATGCCTGTTCCCTGAAACGATCTACGAACCCCAAGTGATCCAGGTATTCCTCGTGAAGGCTGGCGTAGGCATTTGCAAGCTCCCGGAGAACGCGCATGCGCGTCAGCACAAACGCCCTCAATTTGGCTTTCGGCAAGTCCTCCTTGGACACGGCCTCCTGGACCCGCTGCGAGAGCACCTCCATTTCCGCAGTCACGACGGCGCGGAATAACTCCTCCTTGTTGGAGAAATAATGGTAGAGCGAGCTCTTGCCCATCCGTGCTTCTTTGGCTACGTCGGCAAGCGACGTCTTCCTGAACCCGTGCCGTCCAAACGACACCCTGGCCGCGCGAATGATCCGGGATCGAACATCTTCTGTCATGCTGCTGTTCTCCCGACTTTGGATTGTCCTTCCAGGGCAGCGAACAAACAGACCGTATCGGTCTACTAGTCGAATTCTGCGTATTTCGTTTCCGAAATCAAGAGGAAAATTCGACGGTTACGTTCAGAGAATGACAGCATCCGTATATTAACGTCCTGGCTCAAAAGGGGTTACGGCAGGGCAAAAAAACATGAAATTAAGGCTTGACAAATAGAATGAGCGTTCGAATATTAGATTATAGGGATTGCGAATTGGATTGACGGTTTTGACAAGGTGATATTGGCGTGAACGGGTCAGTTGAAGACGAGAGTAAGGAACCGGTCATGGAAACGCTGCCACGTCGTGAGCGAGAGCGTCAGGAGCACGTGAGGCACGTCTTAGACGTCGCGGGGGAGATGTTTGCCAAGCGAGGTTTCTTCAAGGTTACGATGAAGGACATTGCCGAGGGTGCGGAGTTTGCCCTGGGGACGGTGTATGGTTTTTTTAAGGGCAAACGGACTCTTTACCAACAAGTCATCGAGCAGAAGGTGGACGAATTGGTTGCGTCGGTCTCCGCAGCGATGGCCGACGAGACCTCGCCGGTTCTTGTCGTCAAGAAGTTCATAGAAGCGAAACTCCGTTTCTTCTTTGAGAACCGGGATTTCGTCCGTCTGTATTTTGTAGAGATGCACGGCCCGCCACTCTACGGAGAACGGGCACTTTCGTTTGCCCTGCAGGATAAATACCGCGCATTACTGGACAGTGTTTCCGGGGCGATTGAACGTGGGATGTCGGATGGGACTTTCGCCCAAGCCTCGCCAAAGGCCCTAACGACCGCCCTTGATGGACAGACAAGCGCGTTTGTGTTTTCCTGGTTTCGAGAGGTTTCTCCGGATTCACCGGAAAAGGAAACTGAGGCGGCTGAACACATATTTCTAAAGGGTATTCTGGCCAGACCCGGCAATTCTGTCATGCACGGCAGTAATCACACAGGAAAAGAAATGTGAAAATGGACGTTGTAAAGGCAGTGAGACATAATTCTTTCTCTTCGTTGGTGCGGTTTCTGGTCGAGCACCGGCGTTTGCGACAGGCCTCTATGGGGTTAATTGAAAAGAAGGCCCGACGGATTGTTGTCGAGGAAAACAAGGACAACCGCCCCGTGCAGGTCGAGGAGGACAAGCTCGCTCACCTGACGGCCATTCTGCACAGTTTTGGCCGCACCGTCGAGCGGGGCCTGATTTCAAGGCATGTCATGGACCGTTGGCTGGATACATTACTCGACAAGGTGTTCTGCTGGGGAGATGCTTGCCGTGAGGCGGAACATCGGCTTGGTTTTAGACCGCCGCTGTTTGTATTGGTTAGCCCGGGCAAGAAGTGCAATCTCCACTGCACGGGATGCGACGCGTGCAGCGATGCAGCCTGGGCGGCGAAGTTAGACTGGGCGACATTCGACCGCATCCTTACCGAGAAAGAAGAATTGTGGGGATCGTACTTCACGGTCATCTCGGGCGGCGAACCGTTCCTGTGGGAGGATGACGGTAAAGACCTGCTGGACATGGCGGCCAAGCACGATTCCAACTTCTTTATGGTTTATACCAATGGGACGCTGATTACGAAACCCGTGGCCAAGAGATTGGCGGAACTCGGAAACGTCTCGCCCGCCATTTGGGTCGAGGGTTTCGAGGCTGAGACCGACCAGCGTCGCGGTAAAGGCGTTCATAAGCGGATTCTCCGGGCAATGGGGAACCTTCGTGAAGTTGGCGTCCCGTTCGGGATATCCGTTACGGCGACCCGCGACAATGCTGAGATGGTAACGAGCGAGGAATTCGCGAATTATTACTTTGACCGACAGGGGGCTGCTTACGGCTGGATGTTCCAGTACATGCCCATAGGTCGGAAGCACACGCTGGATTTAGTGGTTCCGCCCGAGCAACGGCTGGAGATGTGGCGTCGCACGCAGCGGCTGGGTCTGGATCGGAAAATATTCGTCGCGGATTTCTGGAACAGCGGGACGAGCAGCAGCGGGTGTATCGCTGCGGGCAGGGCAGGCGGATACCTCTATATCGACTGGGACGGCGACATCACGCCGTGCGCGTTCGTTCCGTATTCGACGGCGAACATCAATGACATCTATCGCGGCGGCGGAAATCTTGACGATGTTCTCAAATGTCCGCTGATGACGCGGATTCGCCAGTGGCAGGATGAATACGCTTATGCCCAGCCGGCCGAGAATACCGGAAACTGGCTGTGCCCCTGCGCCGTCCGTGACTACTTCGGCGAATTCCTCGATGCCGTTCAAGATTGCCATGCAAGGCCGATTGATGAGGAAGCGGCAGTGGCGCTGGCCGATCCTGATTATCACTGTGGTATGATTACCTATGGTAAGGAATATAATCGGCTGAGCAGCGAGGTTTGGAACGAGCGTTACGTGCATCAGAAAA
The DNA here is from genome assembly GCA_964622675.1 of uncultured Planctomycetota bacterium. Lineage (GTDB taxonomy): Bacteria > Planctomycetota > DG-23 > CAZBND01 > CAZBND01 > CAZUUK01. Next base: position 4,129 of record CAZUUK010000173.1, read on the forward strand.
TGGCACATGCGATATAGGCCCTTTAACTGAAGGGAGGTTATCGTGTTCGAGGTAATCAACAAGGCGTTTCTGGTCGGTGTGGGTCTGGCGGCGACGTCTGGCGAGAAGGTCGAGGAACTCGCCGAAGAACTGGCTGAGAAGGGAAAACTCTCGCAAGCAGAAGCCCGCAAACTGGCGGACGACATGGTGGCCAAATCCGCCAAGGCAAGGAAAGACTTTAAGATACAAGTCGAGAACTGGCTCGAGCAGTCGCTTCACAAGATGCACCTTCCGACAAAGGACGACATTGAAGGCCTCAAGGGCCGCATCACCAAACTGGAAAAGGCCGACAGGAAGAAATAGCGGAGAGTTCCGATGCCGATTCGTGGACTGGCCTTCCTGCGGCAGGCAATCCGGTCACATCAACCGATACCGCCAGATCGCTACGGTGCTGCTGAAGCACGGATTCGGGGACTTGGTAACGACCGTCGGCCTGCACCGGCGTCTCGGTTTGGGTCAGCGTCCGACTGAGGGCACCGAGCCGGTCCAGGCCGCCCTCTTGGCCCGATCGGAACAGATACGGAGGGCCCCGGAGGAACTTGGCCCGTCCTTCGTCAAGTTGGGACAAATTACCGGGACACGCCCGGATATGATCCCGCAGGAACTGTGTCTGGAACTGGAAAAATTAGGATACGGTCCGGCCCTTTGAACCCGCCCCGGTCAGGCAGATTGTCAAAGCGAAACTCGGCGAGTCTATTGAGTCCCGCTTTGATGAAGTTGACGAAAGACCAGTGGCATCTACGTCCATTGCCCAGGTGCACCGGGCCGTCCTGCCGGGTGGCGAAGTAGTGGCGGCAAAAGTCCAGCGGCTTGGCATACGCCGAACCATTGAGGCGGACCTGGAAATCATGCTCGACCACATACCCGATCTCGGCCCCAACCTTCATTAACCGCTTCCGCTCGACTGGGGCGAGCACCGGAAAGAGATGGGTTTCAAGATTCTCCCCGGGGTCAGTGATTC
>CAZUUK010000174.1:0-5095 GCA_964622675.1 uncultured Planctomycetota bacterium
ACTTGCGGTTGGTCAGCACGCGGTAGACGTAGACCTTGTTCCACCGCTTGCCGCCCATGACCCTCCCGTTCTTGATGGCCTTGTACTTCTTCGTCCGGTGGCCCTTGGCGTTCAGCTCGCGGGCGACCTTCAGGCAGGACCGCGTGTCGATGAACCGCTCGAAGATGTGCCGCACCAGCTCCGCCTCGGCCGGGTTGACCAGCAGGCGCTTCTTCTCGCGGTCGATGTCGTAGCCCAGGAACGGCTGGCCGCCGACGTACTTGCCCTGCTGGGCGGTGGCGAGCTTCTTGTCCCGGATGCGCTCGCCGATGATCTCCCGCTCGAACTGTGCGAAGGACAGCAGGATGTTCAGCGTCAGCCGGCCCATCGACGTGGACGTGTTGAACTGCTGGGTCACCGAGACGAACGAGACGTTGTGCTCGTCGAACAGGGCGATGAGCTTGGCGAAGTCGAGCAGCGACCGGCTCAAGCGGTCGACCTTGTAGACGACCACGCAGTCGACGCGCCCGGCAGCGGTGTCCGCCAGAAGCCGCTGCATGGCCGGCCGGTCCATGTTGGCGCCCGTGAACCCGCCGTCGCTGTAGTCGGCCGCAAGGGCCGTCCAGCCCTCGTGCCGCTGGCTGGCGATGAAGGCCTCGGCCGCCTCGCGCTGGGCGTCGAGAGAGTTGAACTCCTGCTCGAGGCCCTCCTCGTGGCTCTTCCGGCAGTAGATGGCGCACCGGACCGTCTTGTTTTCCGTCGCCGCCCGGATCATGGCGTGGCCTCCTTCTTCGGCGTCCGCAGCCCGAAGAACTGCGGGCCACTCCAGTGGGCGCCCGTGATGGCCTTGGCGATGGCTGACAGCGACCGGTACTTTCGGCCGCCGTATTCGAAGCCGCCCTCGACAGCCGTCACCTCGTACCGTTGGCCGTTCCACTCCCGTACGAGCCGCGTGCCCGGCAGCGGGTGCGTCGACTTGGGCTTCCGCCGCTGCGCCCGGGCGCCCTGCCGCTGGCGCTCGTCCTCTTCGGCGATCTGTTCCAACTCCGCCTTCGTCTCGTCCGAGAGCCCGCCGTACGCCAGCTCCTGGATGCGGTAGGCCAAGCGGCGGATCAGGTGTTGCCTGCTGTACGCTGGCGGGTCGGTCCCGTACAGGTCCCGCCAGCGTTGCTTGAGCGCCTCGTAGGGCATCTCCGGCAGTTCCGTAACCTGCTCCATTACCGTTCTGTCCATGCGATCTCCCTTCCGCTAAAGGTTGATCGCATCAGGGCTTGTTTCGCGGGACACCTCAAGGCGATTATCCGGGCAAAACGCTCTCTTTTTCGGGGCGGGAGCGCGCTTGGTCAGCAGGCGCCGGAGGCCTGCCGCGAGAATGCCCGCTGCCTCGTTCAGGCGTTGGGTGTCGGTCATCTGGTCTGCATCGTGTCCGTCAGCCATAGCCGCTCCGTCTGCGGCCTCGCATGTGCCGCTACTGGTTATCTACCGGAACGGCAGGAGAAGCGCCGGAATCGACCGAGACAAGATCCACAAGGCACTTTCTGATACAATCCGGGGGAGCATGGGGACGGCTTGCCGACAGGTAGGTGAACATCTTGGCGGGGCTTTGTCCTCCTCTGCCCAGCAGCCCCGCCAGGTCGCCCTAGGATGAGGAGGCTAGCAGTGCCGCTGACCGAGAAAGCACTAACTGCTCTTGCAGACAGAACTGCTCAATCCATCAGAGGCTACTCCCTCCCCCGTACCATTGATCAGGTCCGCTCGGCGCAGCTTGATCCGAAGATCTGCGAGGACGTGTACGCACTCATTAATGGCCTCAAGACGCTGCAACATGACCAACTGGCTGGCCGCATTGAATCGGCCATTCAGGACCTTCAGGAGGCTCTCGGCGAGTACTGGGCCGCCCTGATAAACCATAGGGAGCTTTTCGACTCTTCTACTTGCCGCGACCTGATGCAGTCGGAAATACGCTTCGGGAACGCCCGTGGCGCGCTTGTGGGCGCGTTACGGTTCAAGGCAGAGAGCGTGTATCTCTGGTGGAGTTGGGGGTCAGTTTATCCACAAGACCCGACCGCCAACTTGGATGAGCGATTCTACTTCTACAAAGTCGCCTCGGAAGACATAGCTGCCCCTATCTGCAGGATGTTCGGGGCAGAACATGGGGATGAACTTCGGTTCGGATACACTGCCGGCGAAGCACTCGACGCGGGCGAGATAGCACTTGCCAATGCCTCAATCGCGAAATACCGGGGAGGTGAGGTAACTGGCGAGGACGCTGACTTTTTCATGAAGGCAACGGACTGGGAGATTCATCTTCCAGGCGATGCGCGATCCGAAGCGCTGACAGAGGAAGCGGCCGGTTGCGAGGGCCATTCCGCCATCTCTGGAGGACAAAGCAGGGCTGCCTCGCCACCCAGAGGGAGGGATGCCGGTCCAGATCCAGACAAGATCAAGGAGGCGTTCGAGGTGTTCGGGCGAGCCTTGGCGATCTCCCGCAAGCCTTTCTCGGATGTGAGCCGTGATGAGCTGCTCTTCGTCGCGAACGAGTGGTACAACTTCTGCGACGAAGCCTGTACCCACTGCTTCGACCGATGGCCGGAAGCGGGATGTGAGGAGGTATCCAGATTCCTCGCCAAGGCACTCGAAGTCTACGGCATTTGTTCAACTGAATTCTCCGACACCAGTTCCGGGGTCAACATTAAGATCAGCGACGCGGTCCACGATTCTTGGACAGATGAAGAGCAGGTGGTCTCTGGGATCTACCGGGAGATGTGCAAGGCTGACATGTTCCTCGAGCGACTAAGGCTCAGGGCCGAGGCGGACGGTTCGCCGAGAGCAGACGGTACGGACAACCGCACCGGCAGCACAGATTACGCGATCGACTCTCGCGGCTTGGTAGCCGATGAGAAGCTCTGGGTCCACGCCGACGTCCTCACGATGACATTGGACCAGGTGCAAGCCGTTCTTGTGGCTTGGGACCAGGAAGTCTCAAGACTCGCATCCTCAGGCGTCCTTATCTTCGAGGCTGAGGATGGCAGTTTCCTGCGGTGGATGAAGGATGGATGTCCCAAGGAGGGGCGACAACCCGCCACCATCGCCGAGATGCTTATGCAGCAGGTTTACCTCATAGCGAAGACCTTGGGCGAGGACCCCACGCCGATGTGGGACTACACGATGACCATGGTGGCTGGGGGCGATCGAGACGATGCCGGGGGGCTTCGCGACGCGGGAATCCGTGCCCTGGACAGCTTGGGCGCGAAGCAGGAGTTGCTGCGCCAGAAGCTGAGCTTGCTTGGGAGGAACCCGGACGAGTGCATCTTCAACGAAGCTGTAAGTCTCGCGCCTTCTGCCCAGCTGCCAAGTACGGCGCCCAGCGGCGAGACCCCGTCGACTGGCGACTTGGTTGGTCCAATGTTGACAGAGGAAGGTAGCGGCCAGACGATCGCTGATATTGAACGACAGATCAGGAAACTGGCACGGACCGATCGCTCTATCCTTCTGCTCGGCGAGACCGGTACAGGCAAGGAGTTTTATGCCGGGAAGATCCAACAGGCGTCTCGGCGGAAGGATAGGAGCTTTGTCGTCGTCAACTGTGCTACTCTGCCCAAGGAACGAATTGATTCGGAGTTGTTCGGACACGTCAAGGGGTCCTTCACGGGCGCCATAAAGGACTACCTAGGCAAAATCCGACAGGCCGAGGATGGCACCGTGTTTCTGGATGAGATTGGGGAGCTGCCGGATGAGTGCTGGGGCAACCTCCTGCGCTTTTTGCAGGCGAAAGTGATCCACCCCGTGGGGGGCAAGGACCAAGCCGTTGATGTCCGCGTCCTGGCAGCGACCAACAGACCCGACAAAGTCCGCAGGGATGCCCTCTACCGATTCGACCACGTCCTCAGGCTGCCACCTCTGCGGGCACGCCGTGATGATATCCCGGCTCTAGCAAAGAGGTTCTTCGAGGCAGCCATGAAGGATCGGGCAAAGCTAACCCAACTCCGGCTTCGGCAGAAAGACCTCGATGATCTCAGCAGAGCCGACTACGACTGGCCCGGCAACATACGGCAACTCGAGAAGGCAATCCGAAGAGCTGTTGACCTGCATGACACCGGCCGCAACCTGACGTCCGGCGAAGTCCTCGACGCCGCGACGTTCCTCGCCGACCTGACGTAGCCCCTCTTCTCCTGGCACACCAGCAGAAGCTCCTGGCAAGACAGCCCCCCCCATTGGCATTCTGCTCCCGATTCCTGGCAGGGAATAGGCAGTCCCTGGCAAGGAAGTCTGGAATCCTGGCATTTCTGCTGACATACACGAGAGCGCATGTGATGTAACGTAGTGATTGTCAAGCTGTTACTGAAACGGCACGCCCTCTGCTTATGGGTCATGGGCGGCACAGTGCCGCCAGCACCAATGACCCGCGTGGAGGCCAGTTGGCGCTCGCCGATCCCTCGGTAAGCACCAGCGGTCCACGCCCTCCACAGGGACTAGGTCTCGCTTAAGGGGTCGGTCTGCGCCCACGCGGCCTCCTCGCACATCGCGAGGAGCAAGGGCATGGCCGGTCCCGCCGAATGGAAGCCGTCCGATCACGCAGCGAAACTCATCAGATTCTGGGTGAAAAGGCATATGGGGCACTCCTATACGGACGAGGACAGACAGGATACGGAGCAAGAACTCCTGATCCACCTGTGGTCCAAGTCTTCCTCATTCACTCCGGGCCGTGGCAACGTGAAGGCCTTCGAGAGGTCTTTGATCAAGAACAAGTTTGCGTCCCTGATCGAGCACCGGCGAGCCAAGAAACGTGGCGGCGGAGAGCGTCACCTCTCCCTCAACGACGAGGTCGGGCGCGAGAAGAAGCGACCCATCGAACGGGGCGACCTGCTCGACCAGGACTCGGCCCTCCGCCGGCTCGGCCGAGCGCAGCGACACTTCATCGAAGAGGCCGATCTGCGGATGGCCATCGACGAGGCTCTAGACTCCCTGGCCCCCGACACAAGGGAGTTTGCCGAGCAGCTCCTGGAGCTGACCCTGACCGAACTCAGCCGCGCGACGGGCATCGCTCGCGGAACACTGTTCGACCGCATCCTGAAGCTCCGCAAGCCCTTTTCAGAGGCCGGTGTAGAGGAATTCC
>CAZUUK010000175.1:0-5082 GCA_964622675.1 uncultured Planctomycetota bacterium
GCACCCGTACTCCTCGCTCATCCGCCTCTCACTGCCGCTACGCGCCTTGCTCCCTCGGCGGCCCCGCCGCCCTCACCTTCCACTCCCACAGCCCCTCTACCTTATCTTTTTCCCACCGCGAGTATTCCGCCAGCAGCTTCTCCACGACCTCCGGCCGCTCCCTAGCCAGATCTTTACTCTCCCCTATATCCGTCGAAAGATCGAACAGCGCCGTAATCCCCGACCGCGGCCTCACCAGCTTCCACTTCCCTTTCCTCACCGCAAACTTATTCCCCACCCGCCAGAACAAAACCTCGTGCGGCATCCCTTCCTTCTCCCCTTTCAGATAAGGGATCAAATCCACTCCGTCTATGGCCCTATCCTTCGGAAGCTCCCCTTTCGCCGCCGCCACCGCCGTCGGCAGCACGTCCAGCGTCGTCACCGGATGCCGGCAAACCATCCCCGCCGGAATCCGACCCGGCCACTTCATCAAAAACGGCACCCGCACCCCGCCTTCGAAAAGCGTCGTCTTACTCCCGTTAAGCGGCTCGTTGCTGGAAGCATTCGCCCTCGCCCCGCCGTTATCGCTTATGCAGAAAACCAGCGTATCCTTCTCCAGACCCTCCTCCTTAAGCGCCTTCAAAACCTCTCCCACCCCGTCGTCCACAGCGCTCAGCATCGCCGCCAGCGCCCGCCGCTTCTCATCGGCAATCTCCGCAAAACCCTCCAGATACTTCTGCGGCGCCTGCATCGGCGTATGCACCGCGTTGTACGCCAGGTACAGGAAAAACGGCTCACTCGCCCGCCTCCTCACAAAACTCACCCCCTCCCGCGAAAAAACCTCCGTCAAATACCCCTCCCCCTCCGCTGGCTCCCTTCCCTTATAGATCGGCCCCCATCCCTCGTCCTCCCATTTGAAATAATCATGCGCCCCCGCAAGATGCCCTAAGTACTCACCGAACCCCCGGCTCATCGGATGATACTTATCCCTCGCTCCCAGGTGCCACTTCCCTATCGCGCACGTCGCGCACCCCGCCGCCCTCAGCAGATCCGCCATCGTCCTCTCCGTCGTCGGCAGACCTATATCCTCCGCGATTTCTCTCTTGTACCCTCCCGTATTCGTCTCATGTCCGAACCGCTGCTGATACCGCCCCGTCATCAGCCCCGCCCGCGAAGGACTGCATATCGGCGCCGTCACGTACCCGTCCGTAAACCTCGCCCCATCCCGCGCCAGCGTATCTATATTCGGCGTCCTCAGATCCTTCGACCCCTGGCACCCCAGATCCGCGTACCCCAGGTCGTCAATATAGATCAAAACGATGTTCGGCTTTCTTCCGCCGCCAATGCTGGTACCCACACCCGCGCATCCGGCCGCCGCCGCGGCAGCCATCGCCGCCAGAAACCCCCTCCTTCCCATCCTCACCTCAAACCCGCTCGTTTTCCCCTCCATTTCCGTTTCCGCGTCTTGCTCCCTCATTGAGCCGCCTCTCCTCATCTTTCCTTCCTCCTCTCTTCGAATTTCCTGAACGGCGCCTACGGCTCTGCCGGTTCACGCGAAAGCGTCACCACCCGTTCGCCCGAATCCTCCATCCACCGTACCGTATTATCAACAAGCGGATACTCGGGGAAAAGATCATATATCTTCGTAAGCGCCAGACCCCTCGGCTCGACCTCTTCCGCCGGAGTAGGCTTTCCCCTGAACCTCCCAACTATCGCCCTCAGCTCCCTGATCGCGCTCCCGTCGCGCACGCGCCTCCCCTCAGCAGACTCCTCAAACTCCGCTTCCGTCGGCGCCCGCCCCCCGTAGATCCAGTACCAATCGCAGATCAGCATCCTCACCAGCCAATCTTCGCTGCGTGCCGCATTCACCCCGTCCACCGTTTCGATGATGAGCACGTCGTCGTCCGACCAAATCTCCGAAGCCCCCGTGTAGAACTTCACATCGTGGTTCAGCGCGTAAAGCGCTCGCTCGTTCGCCCATACCTTCCCCCGCTTGTCGTAAGCCTTCTCTTTTGCAACTCCCCACGCCGGCGCCGGCCACCGCACGTTCTGCAGCGCCCCTTGTAAGAAGCACCCAATGTACTGCCGGAAGTAGTTCTCCGGCTCCGACTCCGGCGACGGCATCGCCAGATGCCCGAAAAATATCTGACTGTCCCACAGCAGGCATCCCGTAACCGCGCACATATGCCTGTAGTACTCCCTAAAATCCGGCGCCCCGACCGGGAACACCTGGCAGAGCTGTTGCCCCGCCTTGATTGTCTCCCAGCATGGCATCTCCCCGCCTACCGCCCTTCCCGACGCCCGCAGCTCTCCTATCAGCGCCTTCAGTCCCTCATAATTCGCCCCCGTCCCCGGCTTGTTGTTCGGGTTGATATCCGCCGGATTCCACGCGCTCTTCGTCGTATCAAGGAAAATAGCATCCGCCTTCACCTCCGCGGCCACCTCCAGCATCCTCTCCCGCAAAAGCTTTCTATACGACTCGTTCCCCAGCCCGACCGCGTACATCATCTCCGGCCTTGGCGCGCCCCCTACCTTCCATCCCCTCTGCACCCGTCTCTGCCGCTGATTGTCCCATTCCTCGATGATATAGTCCTTGTACCTTTCCCACACCGGATGGTCCCCCAGAATCCGCCTCGGGTCGCCCCGCTCTGTCTTGAACCTCGCCACCTCTTTCGCATTGAAGTGCGGCATTATCCGGTAGCCCGCCTTCTTCGCCTCCGTCGTGAAAACCTTGTACGGCGTAGGCTCTTCGTGCCCGGGCAGCGGCTCCATCGAGTACTCCGGGTAATTCCGGTCGTGCCCGTCCGCGCTCCAATCGTTGTGATACAGCAGCACGTTCTTCGGTCTGAGCGCCGTCGCCCGCGGAAACGTCTCGTTCGCCCGCTCCATCACCTCCGTTATATCCGCCACCCGCAGGGCCGCCCTCGGGTCGCGAAAATGCGGCGTGTTGTAAACCAGCTTGATCTCATCAAGCCATCCCGGCGGCTCATTATCAATCGGCGAAAAAGCCCGACCCCTCACCAGCTCCACCCCATACGACCAATTCCCCTCGTACGCGTTCAGCCGAAACTCCAACCCCGCCTCCTCCTTCACCGGCCTGACCCAGTCCGTCTGCGTCGTCCACACCGTTCTTCTCTCGCCCTTGTCGTACACCTGGAACGCAAAACTCACCCGCGTATCGCCCGAATGCACCCAGAACGCAAACCCCCCGCTGTGGTCGTTTCGCTCAACCAGGATCACCGGCGCCTCTATGAAATTGTCCGTCCTTCCCCATATGTATTGCATCCCCTCCGGCTTCTGCGACGGCAGAAGCGTTCCGCCCCACATCGGCAGCAATAGCCGCTGCTTCTCCCTCGCTGGATGGAAATACCAGTTCCGCTGGTAAAGCGGCTCAGCCGTGCTCGCATACACCCTCAGCAGCAGATCCTCCGTCTCACGATCAACCCCTATTCGCAGCGTGTACGTCCCCTTAGGCTTCTCGCTCTCGTACGTAACCAGCGCGCACTCCCCCTCCATCACAACCGACTTCGCATCGCCCATTGCCTTCGCCACGTCATTGTCAACGCGCGTCCCCATCCTGAGCAGAAGCAGCCGCGCCGACTCCTCCGGCGCGCTTACCATTTCCACCCCGCCGATCAGCTTATTCTTGAACGAAGTCATGATCGCTCCCGTGAACTCCGCCGCGTAACGTGACGTATCAACACGCACGCGATTGCCGCTTACCGTAACTTCTCCAAGCCCCGCCGAAGAAAAAACCAGACCCCCAATCGCGCTCATCACCACCGCCGCCTTCCAACCCGTAAGCACCATTCTTCCTCTCCCTCTTTCGCCGCTTTATCGGCACACATTATCATCACCATCACCCCCGATAGCAACCACTCCCAGCCCGCACAAAATCGCACCACGACACATATCGCGTAACGCCCCTCACCCACACCTTGCCCCAAAGGACTTCTCCCGAACCCCCCAATGTGCTAAAATCACTTCCGCATATAAGGCCAAGGTCCAGATTCAATGAGTCACAAAAAACTCAACCGCCGCCAATTTCTCACCTCGACCGCCGCCGCCTTCTCTCTTGCCGCCTCATCCTCCTGGAAACCCTCCCGCGCCGCCGAACTCATGGACCTCGCCGAGATCGAAAAGGGCCTCCTCGCCAACCCGCCGCACCTCGGCGAAGACCCCATCCGCGAAAAATATTACGGTGCCCTCGACGCCTGGGCCCTCGCTCCCGACACCATCTACTGGGATCGTGACCCCAAAACCTCCAACCCCCACTTTCTCGCCTACTACCTCCGCTCGATGGAAAGAGCCCTCAGCGCCGCCGCCAAAACCCGCGTCTCCTCCGGCGCTGCCATCTGGAAGCTCTACTCCTCCGGCTTTCTAATCAAGACTCCCAGCACCACCTTCGCCATAGACGTCGTCGAAGGCCCCTACAAGAACATCAACAAATCCCCCGCCGCCGACCCCGCCTTTCTCTTCAAATGGACCGACGCCATGCGCGCCCGTTTCGCCGCCATAACCGACCTCCTCTTCATCACCCACTGGCACTACGACCATGCCTCCTTCGCCCTCGCCCAAGCCATGATACAAGCCGGCAAAACCGTCATCGTCCCTCAGCAGCTAAAGGATCACTGGAAAAAGAACCCCTTCGCCGAAAACCTCACCGTCCTCGAACCCGGCAGAGACCACGCCCTCGGCCCCCTCACCGTCCGCACCTTTGACGGCGTCCAGTACATGAGAAAAGACGAAGCCGGCGACTGGATCTCCGTCCCCAAGTACGACGCCCAGAACAACGTCTACCTCATTCGCACCAAGGGGGGAACCACCTTCCTCCACCACGGTGACAACCGCGGGAAGGACTTCGCCGGCTGGCTGAAGAAGGCTGTGGAAGACGGCTGGACCGTAGACATCTGGTTCATCCCCATTTACTGGCCCAAGACCATGATTCCCGACGTCGAAAAGCTCATCCAGCCGGTAATGGTCCCCTGTCACGAGCACGAACTCGGCCACAAACCCACCCACGGCGTCATCACCCTCATGTCCCACTACCGCGGCCCCCTCCGCCGTCACTTCAAGGAGCGCCGCGCCCTCCGCCTCACCTGG
>CAZUUK010000176.1:0-5039 GCA_964622675.1 uncultured Planctomycetota bacterium
CACCTGGCTCTGCCCAAGTCATCCCGACAACGCCGCCGTCGAGCGCGATTCCATGCTCGAACTGGTGCGCAACTACGACCTCGACGGCATCCACTTCGACTATATCCGATACCCCGGGCTCAACGGCTGCTACTGCGACGGCTGCCGAGAGCGGTTCGAGAGGCAACTCGGCAAGAAGGTCGAGAACTGGCCGCACGACGTGATCCGCGGCCCACACCGAACGGCCTACCTGGAGTTCCGCCGCCGGCAGATCACCAGACTGGTGGCCGCCGTGGCCGATGAGGCGCCGAAGATCAAGCCCAAGATCAAGGTCTCGGCGGCGGTGTTCAACTACTGGCCCTCACACCGCGACACGGTGGGGCAGGATTGGGTCAACTGGGTCAAAGCGGGGTACCTCGACTTCGTCTGCCCGATGAACTACACCTCGCGCGATGCGGATTTCTCCCGCCTCGTGCGCGAGCAGGTCAAGTGGGTGGGCCACCGGGTTCCGGTGTATCCGGGGATCGGCGCCGGTACCGGCACGCGCTGGACGGCCACGCCGGAAGCGACCATCCGCCAGATCCTGCTCACGCGGAAACTGGGCGCCGATGGATTCATGATCTTTCAGTACAGCGAGGATCTGGGGCAGCGGTTCCTGCCGGCCTTTGCCGCCGGCGTCACGCGCACGCCGGCCACCTCTCCCTCCCGGGAAGAGGATTAGGGAGAGGGGAGCGCCGGGTGCCACAGGCACCTTTTCGCAAGGACGGGTGGCCCAGACAACTGGTTGTCTGGGTGCCGCAGGCACAAGAGGATTCCGGTCGCGGCACGTCGCGCCGAAGGGCGGTGTCGTTCGGGGGCAGGTCGGTGCGCGATCCTCTTGTCGCTTCGCGATACGGACAACGAGTTGTCCGTACCGCCCGCGCGAGCGCCTTTCGCCTTGACGCACACCAGCAATCACGGTTTCATAGTGTGCCGTATAATTCGTGGGAGATGCCTCTATGCCCGACGACCTCGAGACCATCCTGCCCCAATTGAAAGCCGGCCTCGTGGAACTCTACGGCGAGCGGCTGAAGCACGTCATCCTGTACGGCTCTCAGGCCCGCGGCGAGGCGGACGAGAACTCAGATATCGACGTGATGGATGTCCTTCGGGGGCCCTCGCGCGGGCCTGCTCGTATTCAAGAACACGCAAGTGGTGGAACCATCATGGCATCTCCCCACCCACGCGGTCTTGACGATCCCGAAGTGTCCATGGTAGACTTAGTATTGGCGGAGGTTGCTGGAGGAACAGACCATGGGGATCGTTGCCATTGCTCTGAGATTCTTCGGTTTCGCGGCCAACGTGCTGACGGTCGGCCAGTTCCTTGAAGCTAAGGTCAGGGAAGCCACCGATACGGACGCGGAGGGTCTCTTCAAGCGTTGCTTCCGTTCTGCCGTGCAGCGGAACAGACGCAAACTCGCCCATTTCACCCAGGACCGAGACCCTCAGTCCGTCCAAGTCGACGAGGACGGTCTGAACCGAGCAATCGTCGCTTGGCGGTCGGCTGATGCCGTCAGCGCTTTGCCGTCCGACAAGGCGCAGGTTGGCATTTCGCTCGCCCCCGCTTTCCAGCACGCTCTGATCCTTCCGGGGCACCAGCTAACGGAGAGGGACATCGATCGCGAAATCGCTAACCTGCTGGAGGAAGCGCTGTCGGACTTTTTCACGCAACTGCCGGCAGCACGTCTGGCCATGGCGCAGAGCGAGCTCGACCACATGCTCCGCGTCGCCGAGGATCACCAATGTCAGACTCTGGCACTGGGGGAACTGCAACGGCAGCTTGATGAAATCCATGCCGCCCAGGACCAGCTAATCGGACGTCTCACCTTCCTTGACCCGACCGTCCTCCAGCGAGAGAGTTCCCGCCCGGAACACCGGAACCCTTTCAGAATCGTGAAAGCGGAGGAGTTCGATCACGATTACGCCCGACTCGCGGCTCTCTTCCGTCAGCCTTCTGATTACGACGACATCCGTAGTCCTGACAATCTCATATTGGCCGGTCGGCGCGGTTGCGGCAAGTCGATGATCCTTCGTTCCCTCTCGGTGCCAGCAGCAGTCGAGATCGAACGCCTTCGCCGCGATTCGACCGAACTGGGCCGGCGCGACCCGTTCGGATTCGTGCAATCCGGCCTGAAGTACTTCGGTGTGTACATCAAACTCGCCCGTGGCTATTTCTACGAATGGGCCCCCGACTGCCGCGTGCGCGAACCCGTCGCGGTGCAGCTGTTCCAGCACGTGTTCAACGTGCAACTGCTGCGGTATCTGATCGACGCCCTGGACCAAAGCAGAGGCCAGGCCATCCTGCAAATCGCTGATGCCGAAGAACGCTCAATCGTTGAGCACATCGACCAGATGTCCCCCTTCGAAGTTGGCGCACCCACCTTCTCGCACCTCAGGTCTGCCCTGCTGAACGAAGAGAACTGCGTCTGCCAGTACATGGGGGATCTTCGACTCTCCGAGCCGCGCCCCACGTACAACGGCACTCACACTTCGATCCATAACTACCTCGACGAGGCCTGCAAGGTAGTCACGCAGAGTGTCCACGACCTAAAGGGCTGCCGTATCTTCTTCCTACTCGACGAGTACGAGAATCTGGCGCTCTTCCAGCAGCAAGTGGTGAACACCCTCGCAAAGCTCCGCCCCTTCTCGTTGACCTTGAAGCTTGCAACGCGGTCGCTGGGGATCAAGTCGATTCGCGACCTCCAAGGTGAACAGATTCAGCATCCACGGGACTACCACCTTGTCCTGCTTGATTACGATGTGCAGCGGGCCGATTATAGAGAGCTGCTGGTTGACATTGCTGGGAAACGCCTCGAAGCTGAACGTTTCACGGTCACTGACATAAGTGCTCTCTTGCCAGGAGCACCGCAGTACCATCCCTCTTCGCAAGAGAAAGTGACCGCCATGCTGAACGAGATCCTGCGTTCGCGAACTGTAAGCCCCGATCAGCTTTCGGACCAGGAATCGAAAGAGCAACTTCACCATTGGGCTACAGCCGCTGTATTTCGGTCCAGCGACCATCGCCGGCGGCCGTTTACGTATGCCGGGTTGGGGGATTTCGTCGAGCTTAGCAGCGGGACTGTTAGTACGTTCCTCGAGCTTTGTAAAATGGCCTTCTATCTCGCACAAGCCGAGGGGGTGAACGTGCGTTCGGGCGCGCCCATTCCCTGGTCTATACAGAACAAAGCTGTCTACCACGTGTCCACCGCTAGCCTGAATCAGATCGCACGGAACATCGAGAACACTGGACCGGCCATTTCCAGGCTTATTCTCGACCTTGCCGACGTGTTCCGAGAGAAGCTCCTGCATCACCACAGTGAACCAGAGGCCGCTCGGCTGGTCCTGAAGGACCCGAGCGCCCTGGATCAGCCTCAGCACAAGCTCCTCGCTGCCGTTCTCGACGATGCAGTCAGGTGGGGTGTGCTGCATGCAGCACGTGCCACTAACGCCTACTTCCCAAAGCACAGGACCGACGTACGCTCCGACGACTACTTGCTGAATCGAACGCTTGCGCCCGCTTTGCGTCTCAGCCCGAGACCTCGCTGGCGCACCGAGTTTCGGTCGGCCGAACTGACTGGCTTGCTCGCGCTGAGTACTAGGGTGAAGGAGCGCAACGCTTTGCGAAAGAAGCATGGTGCCGCCAACAGGGACGCTCCGCTGTTTGGCGCGAAGGGAGGCTCAACCGAATGACGCACGCTGTACCCGCGAAACTTGACGCAGTGCGAGGGGACCGGGAGCCGGATGTCGCCTTCGTGGTTTTCGCTAGCCCCGAGGACAGGTGTTTGGGGGCTGCCCGGCGTTTTGCTTCCTACAGGGCAAGGACCGCGTGTATCCTCCGCATAACCGATGAAGAATGTCCCGAACGGGAGCGGAATCTGGACGAACTCGTGTCGCTCTGCACCTGGGACGAGGGACCCGTGGTGTGCCCAACCACGCATGCGGACCCTTTGGCGGGGCTGAATGTGCTCGCACAGGCGGTGAGGGCTGCCAACCGTGGTGGCGGCAGGGTGACGGTCGACATCTCGACATTTCCCAAGATCTCCCTCCTCTTAACGCTCAAAGCCCTTCAACGACTGGGCAGCGACCTACACTTCCGCCTGCTATACACGGAGCCCGGGAAGTACAAAGACGACTTGAGGGAGCCGTTGTCGTACGGTCTACGGCGGGTGACGGTTGTGCCAACATTCGCCGCACCATATGTGGCTAGCCAGGAGCTCACACTGGTGATGTTCTTGGGGTATGAGCGCGATAGGGCTTTGGGGCTATGGCAAAGCGTAGAGCCACACAGGACACTGGCTGTCATTGGTCGTCCCGCCTACCATCCGGAATGGGAGGGGGTGTCTGAAAGATTGAACGCTGCTCTCTTGGCCGGTGTGGGAGGCGAAAGCATTTTTTCCGTCGACCCTCGAAATCCATTAGCAACCTACGCATTCCTAAAGAACGTCGTCCATCCCCGGGCCGAGCGCCAGCGCGATAACCTATGCCTGGCCCCCTTGGGGACCAAGCCGCAGTGCGTGGGGATGTACTACTTCTGCTCACGTTTTCCGAGGTCCGCAACCGTGATTTACGCTTCGCCGCTGGAACCAAACCATGCTTATCTGTCAAAGGGCGTAGGCAGTACGTGGATTCTTCCTCAGCCGCCATAGCAGGATCTCTCGGTGAAGGTAACCAAAATAAACGTGCGGCGCGCTATGCGGACAGTAATACCAGGCCGAACATATGCGACACACGGACTTGACAGCTACCCCGCCAAAATGGTCCCCCATCTTGCACGTTACGCAATCGAAGAGGTATCAAGGCCTGGCCAGGCTTTGCTTGACCCATTCTCCGGATGCGGCACGGTACTTGTCGAAGCGCTTGTGAGCGGTCGCAACTCCATAGGGATCGACCTGAACCCCGTCGCAGTACTCCTCGCAAAAGCGAAATCCGCTGTCTACGACACGCGCGAATTCCTTCACCTCGCGCGGCGTACAGTCGCGGCGGCGGGGGCGAAAAGCTGCGCGACCCCCCGTGAGCCACAG
>CAZUUK010000177.1:0-5015 GCA_964622675.1 uncultured Planctomycetota bacterium
CCGCGGCCCCCTCCGCCGTCACTTCAAGGAGCGCCGCGCCCTCCGCCTCACCTGGTCGGAAGCCATCCACTTCCAACAGGCCACCCCAGCCGTTACAAACGCCACACGCTCTCACCGTCACTAAGTCTCAACTGACGATGATACTTACGCCCCGATTCCGCCGCCAGAACCGTCCTCGCAAACGATGGTGCAAGCAAATGGACCTTAACCCTCGGGGCCTCCCCGGGCACAACTGCATACAGCCAGTCCAGATATCTTTTCACTTGGTTCACTGCGCTCTTGCCCGCCCTGTCCTTCTTCAGCTCAATGATTGCATTCGGAAGCGTGCCATCTCCGACCGACGGTGACGAGTAGTAGCAAATGTCCGCCCTGTCCATTTGAGCCGGCTTGAATGCTGATATGGGGACCTGTCTGCAAATCGCATCGTTCTCGCCCGGCCGCAGCTCGTCAGGTAACAACTCAGGGTTCGCCAAAACCGACATCTCTAGGTGTGCCTCGCTCGTAAAGCTGGACTTGACTAATGCGTCTTTCAGATGTGGCACCCCATATTCGGGCGCAAACAATGTGGGTTCTCCCTCAAGGCAGAGATCGCGGTCCACACTTCCAGCCGCCGAGAGCTCCTTGCGCGAGCCCTCCAGCAGAGACAGGGCAATTTCCGTTTCCTTGGGCGTCATCGTGCAGAAGCTCATCCCCTGAATTGCATTCGAAGGCAGCGGATACCCGTACTTCCCCAATTGGAAGTACAGTTCATCGGATGATATCTTCTGCCCTCGCAGACCGATCCTGTCCACAAAGCGCACTAGATACGGCTGGCACCGGATCTCCCCTATGCTAGGCACCAGAAAAGTACCGGGGTTCTCACTGGGCACGTAGTCCCTTCTTCTGGACTCGTCCCAGCACAGCTTTGCGCCAGCTTCTCTGGCCATCGGGCTGTTCGCTCCGTTGAGGTAGAACGAACCCGTGCTCGTAGAACCAAGTGCTTCTCCACCATACACCAATTCCCGCTTCAGAAAGAAGAACACGTGTGTCCCTTCCCTAATGCAAGCGTAGTCCGCCAATGCCCTAAAATGGAAACGCGATGGTATCCCCCCCTCTGGAACAGGCCGCATCAGGAAACCATAAATGCCCTTCTCCACGTAGAGCCGCACTGTGTCCTCATCATAAAGCGTTACAAATATACCGGACACGGGCATGCTATACCCCTACATAATTGAAGCAACTGCTGTTGAGGTAGACCTGACGCCCATATCCCCGGCCGCCCTAGAACAGTGACCCTCCCCGTTGCTTTCCCTCATCCCCAACCCTTTTTTGGGCTAGCTCAAAGTAGGCCTTGTCCTTCTCAATGCCGACGAAGCGCCTTCCGAGTTTCAAAGCTGCCACACCAGTAGTCCCGCTGCCCATCAGCGGGTCCAAAACCAAATCCCCGGGATGCGTACTTGCGAGGATGATTCTGTCGAGGAGCTCAACAGGCTTTTGTGTCGCGTGCTTGCCATGCTTCTTTTCGCACTTTCTGGGGGTTGCTATCGCCCAGACAGATCTCATCTGTTTGCCAGGGGACTTCAAGAAATCGTTAGGGAAGCTGCCCGCCTTCACCGCGTCGTAGTTGAAGGTATGCTTCCCCTTCTTGGCCTTGCGCGCCCATATTAGTGTCTCGTGACTTGCCGTGAAGTATCTGCAAGATAGATTTGGGCTGCCGTTAGGCTTGAACCAGCATATGTCATTGAGAATATGGTAGCCCAGCAACTGAAGCGCGAATCCGCAAGCGTATATGCTATGATACGTTCCCGAAATCCAGATCGTCCCGTTGGGCTTCAGAACACGCCTACACGCCCCGATCCACTTCTTGTGGAATTCGAAGTCCTTCTCAACGCCACGACTCCGATCCCACTTGCCCTTGTTCACGCTTACTGCTCTTCCTGCGTGGCAAGTGAACCCGTCGTTCGAAAGATTGTAGGGAGGGTCTGCGAATATCATGTCGACGCTGTCAGCCGGCATACGCGCCAGCCTTTCAACGCAGTCCCCAAAGATCAGCCCGTAATCCTCTCCCGGCCCCAACAGCATCCCTTCGGCAGAGTCAGCCGCATCGCGTTGTTTCCTCCGCGTCGCCATCCGATTGGCCTCGCGTCCCATTCTGCAACGGGTCTCGCAATAATCGTATCACCATACAGCAATTCGCACAACTCCCGAATACGCTTTTCGCCAATCTCATGACACGCCGCAATCGGTCTCTGATACGCCGACATCTCAGCCTCGCAACTCCTGTCCCGGCTGTCCTCGTACACCCCCTGAGATGGCACGCGCCCTCCCTGCGCCAAGCTTGTCGAAGGGCTTGCCCCCTCAAAAAAGGCCCCGGGGGGTTTTGGCCCTCGGGGCCTCTCTAATCCACTAATCCATCATCCATCTAACCTGCTGTCCAAACGCCGGACTTGCCCGCCTTTTTACCCGCCTTCTGTGTGGCGGGCCTTGTGACGGCTCCGGCAAACTCTCCCACATCTGCCAAACCCTCAGCGAAGGTAGGCTACCACCGTCTTTCTCTCGGTCCCCCGCGCCCTCCCCCGCGTCCTCCTCCACCTCCGCGACCCTCACTCCTCGCCCGTGCCTCGTTCACCGTCATCGCACGCCCGTCAACATCTTTCCCGTTCAGCTCCGCTATCGCCTTTCGGGCCTCCTCAGAGTTTGGCATCTCGACAAATCCGAAACCGCGCGAGCGTCCGGTCTGACGATCCGTGATTATCCTTACCGAATCCACCGCCCCGTACGCCTCAAACTGTGTCCGCAGCGACCCCTCCGTTGCGGTGTAACTCAAATTGCCCACATAAATGTTCATCTCTCGACCTCTGCTCCCTTTCTTGGAAACATTCTCTTACAAACCGTGACGCTCCCCAACCGAAAAATCCTGACCTCTACTCTCCTTTCCGCTGGACCATTTCTCAAAAAACCGGCACCTTCTCCGGCTGACGTCATCTATTATCCCTCCCCCCGCGCTCAAAGTCAACTCGCACCTCACTCCTCCCGCCCTCGCGCAAGCACCTCTTCCACCTCTAGCCCGCCGCCTTTTTCACCTCGTGCTTCCTCCCGCAGTGCGGGCACTCAAGCTCCCTTCCCAGATACTCCGGCGGAATCTTCAGCTTCGTCCCGCACGCGCACGCAATGAAAAGGAAGTTATTCAGCTTCCAGAGCATATCCGTCGTCTGCCTCACCCGCTCCAGCTTCGACACCGCCTTCTCCCCCTCCTTCCGCTCCCTCAGCGCGTACTCCTTCGCCCCCTGCAGCGACGCGACCGGCACCACTCCCACCGGCCTCCCCGTCACCTTCCTGAACGCCGCATCGTAGCTCCCATGTCCCGCGCCCCCCATCGATCGCAGAATCCTTATCCGTTCCGACGTCTTCGGATGCGTCCTGTAAACCCCCGAAAGCAGCGTCAGCTTCGGCTTGAACGGATTCACAATGTACATCGGCGCCGTCGCCCGCGTCGCCACAAGCATCCTCCGCGGTGACTTCGACATCTTCTCCAGCGCGCTCGCCAGTCCCTCCGGATACCGCGTGAACAGTGCCGACGACGCATCCGCCAGATACTCACGTCTCCGCGAAATCGAGTAGTAAATAAGCTGCGCGATGATCGGCGACACGATCATCAGCACAAGCGCAATCAGTAGCAGCGCCAGCATCGCATACCCGCCGCCTCCTCCTTTCCCCCTCGAAGAAGTCCTCCGCCCTCCCGTAAAGAACATCACCCGCATCCCGCGCAGAGTAACATCCGCAATCAGCACGATCGTTCCCATCATCACACCCACAATCATCATGTAAAGCACATCCCGATTCTTCACGTGTCCCATCTCGTGCGCTATAACCCCCTGCAGCTCATCCCGCGTCAAAATCTCCAAAAGCCCGCTCGTCACCGCCACCGACGCCGTCTCCGCCTTCCTTCCCGTTGCAAAAGCATTCGGGGCCCGGTCGTCTATCACGTAAACATCCGGCATACGCGGCAGCCCCGACGCGATCGTCATCTCCTCCACAACGTTATAAAGCACCGGATGATCCTGCCGCCGCACCTTCCTCGCGCCGCTTACCGCAAGGAAAATCTGATCCCCGCTAAAATACGCCCCCAGTGTCAGAACCACCCACACCAAAACCGCAATCCCAAGCCCGAAAATCCCCGCACCCCCGTGAAGCAGCTCACCCGCCAGATATCCCACCGCGAACAGCAAAAACGCCATGAAAACAACCATCCCCGCCGCCCGCCTCTGATTCGACCTGATCTGATCCCACATCCTAGAACTCTACCTTCGGCGCCTCTCTTTGCGTCCCTTCCTCTATCTCGAAAAAATCCTCCTTCTTGAACCCGAACGCCCCCGCAACCATATTGCTCGGGAACACCTCCGTCTTATTGTTCAGCCTCAGCACCTCATCGTTGTAATACTGCCGCGCGAAGCCGATCTTATTCTCCGTCGAACTAAGCTCCTCCTGCAGCGCCAGAAAATTCTGATTCGCCTTCAAATCCGGGTAACTCTCCACCACCGCAAAAAGCGACCTCAAAGTCTGCGTCAGCATGTTCTCCGCCTTCGCCTGACCCGCCACACCCGACGCATCTATCGCCATCTGCCTCGCCTTCGTCACCGCCTCCAGCGTCTCACGCTCGTGCGCCGCATAACCCTTAACCGTCTCAACCAGATTCGGAATCAGGTCATACCTCCGCTTGAGCTGCACGTCAATCTGCGACCACGAGTTCTTCACCTGATTCCGCGACCGTACCAGCGAGTTATATAAACCCGCAAACACCGCCCCCACCAAAATCACCAGCACCACAACGATTATCAGACCAGCTAGCACCCTCCACCTCCTTTGCTCCAGACTCTCTCAGGCAGCACTACTATCCGCCGTACTATCTATCGGGAAACTCAGCCGCCGCCCTTCCCCCCCGCTTCCTTCGGCCCCGACAGCACCTCACCGAGAAAGCTGATCACCCCCCCCCCCCCCCCCCCCCCCCCCCCCCCCCCCCCCCCCCCCCCCCCCCC
>CAZUUK010000178.1:0-2049 GCA_964622675.1 uncultured Planctomycetota bacterium
GCTTACGGGGGTCTGGGGAGCGGGGGTGATTTTTCTGACCGGGTGCGCACTGAAGGCAGCGGGGCGGACGCGGAGGATTGTGAGAGCGGGCCACCGAGCCCCGGAGGAGGCCCGCCGTCTGCTTGGGAAGGTCGCGGCTGAGTTAGGTTGCAGGGGGGATGTGGAGCTTTGCTGCTCAAAGGAAGCCGCTTCGCCGCTTCTTACGGGGCTCATGAGGCCGATCATCGTGCTGCCTGAGAGGAGGTTCGGGGGGGGTGACGCTCAAGAGTTGGCTGGGATTCTGGCGCACGAGCTTTCGCACGTGCGGTCAGGCGATCTTTGGTGGACGCGGGTCATCCAAGCGGTTTCGATCGGGCTTTGGTTTCATCCTCTGGTGTGGGGGATCCGTGGGGCGCACGCGAGTGCCTCGGAGGAGGCGGGTGACGCGGTCGCGGCGGGATATGTGGGGGACACGGAGGCGTATTCAGGGACGCTGGCCCGGGCGGCGCTGGAGATGGTGCGGCGGCGGCAGGTGCTGGCCGGGATTCCGATGGTGCGGAAGCCGGAGATCCGGGTGCGGCTGGAGCTGCTGAAGCGAGGGCTGGTGTGGAAAGCTCTGCGGCGGCGCTGGATTGCGGTTTCGGTACTGGTGGGGTGCGTGGGGCTGGCGGGACTCGGGGGCGTGAAGCTTGCCTACGGGGAGCGCGAGGAAAGAGACCGGTCGGCTGAAGGCACTTCCGCCGTGCTCCCGTCGGATTCTGACAAAGCACGCGCTGATGCTCGTCGAGTGACGGATGGGAGGGGCCGCGCCGAAGCAGGGGTGGATGAGAAAGAGGCATGGGTCGAGCTGATCAAGGGGCTACGCAAGCACAACGCGATGGCTTTCGCCTACGGGCCGTTGCTGATGGAGGCTGACGCTGATGTGGCGCTGACGGTGGCGGAGGAAGTGTGGCCGCAACTGAACGTATATGAGGTTAAGACCGGGCTGCTGAAGGCTTTCGCGTTTGGACGACATCCGCATGTGCTTAAGGTGCTGAACCTCGGGATGACGGATGGGGATGCGCGGGTACAAAAGTACGGACGGCGTTATTTGCGGAATATCTCGCTGAGGACGTTCGACTGGGGCACCGATGAGTACGAGAGGTGGTACGAGGAATTTGGCGATCAACTTGTAGGAGAGGTGTTGCGAGCGAGCTGCGAGCGACTTGCCGCGCGACTGCGTGAAGTGGACGCGGAGACAGGTATGGCGATGCTGACCGAGCTTCACGACGATTTCGGGGCTGGGAAATCCGCGACGACCTACTCGCGCAAACGCAGGTATACGAGGGAGGCCGGGCTGCCGGAGGTCGTGGCGGGGTGGTTACACGATCGGGACGTTTCGCCCGGGTTTGTGGAAGATACGTTGGAACTGCTGGCGAAAATGGAACCGGATCGGGAATTGGTCGAGCGTGAGGTCGTTCCTTTAATCCAAGCGGGTCAACCATTGCAGGTGCGAGTTGCGGCCATAAGGGCTTTGGGTGAAGTGAAACCGGGGCAGGAATTGCTCGAACGCGAGGTTGTCCCTTTGACCCGACCTAACGAGCCTCCGGAAGTATGCGCCGCAGCCATAGGTACGCTGGGGACTCGGGATAATCAGTGGGCGCTGCCTTTGATCTTAGAACTGCTGGAAGAAGCGAAGCTGAAAGAATGCCCTGCGAGTGTGAGCTCTTCTATTGTCAGGGCGGTGGCAAGGATGAATCCGCCGAATGCGCTGGAGCTGCTGCTCGGTCAGTTAGTGAATGCCGTGGAGAAGAAAGAGAGAAATGAGATTTCGGACGTTGCGGAAGCTGTGTTGAGTCTGGGGGATAGGCGAGCGATTCCGACGATGATCGGCCTTATTGACTCGGACAACTCGCTGAAGACCATCCACGGCGTGGGCTCAGCGCTGGACAAGCTGACGGGCGTCAAGTACAGCTTGCTTCACGACGGTGGATGGTGGCGGCGGTGGTGGGAGAAGAACAAGTCGCGCTACTCAGAGGAAGCGCAGAAGACCCCGATCCCCGACCTGCCGAAGACCGAACACGGCAAGAC
>CAZUUK010000178.1:2149-4981 GCA_964622675.1 uncultured Planctomycetota bacterium
CCCGATCCCCGACCTGCCGAAGACCGAACACGGCAAGACGTACCGGTATTTCCCCGAGGATCTGGACACCCTGGAGGGTTTGCTGAGGTTTCTGGTTCTGCAGATCGAGAGAGGGGCGGAGGGGGGGGTGGACGATATGCTCCTGGCGGACATTTCGGAAGAGATCGCGGAGATGAAGGATGCGCGGGCGATTCCGACGATGATCGGAGTGGTCGATGCGGACAACTCCGGGAAGACCGTATGGGGCGTAGGCAGGCGGCTGCACGCTCTGGCGGAGGTCAGGTTCAGCTCCTATCACGACGGGGCGTGGTGGAGGGCATGGTGGGAGGGGAACAAGTCGCGGTATGCGGAAGAAGTGCAGAAGATACCCATCCCTGATCTGCCGAAGACGGCGCACGGAAGGAGCTACAGGCCGTATGAGGCGGATCTGGAGAGTTTTGAGGGGCTGGCGGCGCTGATGCGGGATGAGATAAGGAAAGGGAAGCTGGGGCACCTGGGGCTGTCTGAAATTGCGGAGGCGATCGCGGAGACGGGGGATCCACGGGCGATCCCGACGCTGATTGGGGTCATCATCGCCGACGACACGTACGATTCGACCTATGGGGTTGGGTATTTCGGGCTCAGGCACATCACGGACGTGAGCTACGACGAGAGCCACGACGGCGAGTGGTGGCGGAAGTGGTGGGAGCGAAACAAGTCACGCTATGCGGCGGACGGGCGAGCGATGGGGATTCCGGATTTCTCGAAGGAAGTGGCCGAAGGTCGAGATAAAGCGAAGGCAGCGCGTCGGGTGAGATGAAAAGCCCCCGTTTCGGCGGTGAGTGCTGCAGGAATTGGAGTAGAGGAGAAGGGCGATGAGAAGAAAGGTGCTGGCTGCGATTGCGGTAGCGATCTGGACGTGCGGAGTGGGTTTGAGGATGGGGTACGCTCAGGAGGACGTTGCGGATATTTCTTCTCAGGACCTGAGAGCGGGAGGGGATGCGAATAAGCGATATTTTCTGATCGGGCCGAAGGAGGGGGCCGCGGAGCCGAGGGAAGGATACGGGCTTGTGGTTGTGATGCCGGGCGGGGACGGAAGCGCGGATTTCCATCCGTTTGTGAAGAGGATTTACAAGCACGCGCTCGGCGATGATTATCTGGTCGCGCAGCCGGTGGCTGTGAAATGGACGCGGACGCAGGGGATTGTGTGGCCGACGAAGCGGGATCGGGTTCTCAAGAAGGAGTTTTCGACGGAGGAGTTTGTGAAGGCGGTCGTGAAGGATGTGAGGGAGAAGTACAAGGTGGACGAGCGGCACGTGTTCACGCTGACGTGGTCTTCCAGCGGGCCGGCGGCTTACGCCGTGTCGCTCGAGGAGGAAAAGTCGGTCAGGGGGTCTTTCATAGCGATGTCGGTGTTCAAGCCGCAGGGGCTTCCGCCGCTGAGCCTTGCGAAGGGTCATGCGTATTTTCTATATCACTCGCCGGACGATAAGACGTGTCCTTTCCGGATGGCGGAAGAGGCGAAGAATAAACTGGCGGCGGAGGGAGCGAAGGTGAAGCTGGCCACGTACGCGGGCGGGCACGGCTGGCGAGGAAATGTCTATGGAGATATAGGAAGGGGGATTAAGTGGCTGGAGGGTGCGGTTGAGGCGGCGTCGGTGGAAGCTGAAGCGCCTTCGCCGCCGGCGGGCGCGGGCGGAGTTTTGCTGAGCGATGGGTTTGAGACCGGGCGCGTGTCTCCCGACGGTTGGGAGCGAGGGATGGCAGTGACGGGGGTTCAGTACCTCTGGGATAAGAGAGAGGCGTCCGAGGGGAATGCGAGCCTTTGCTTGAAGAAGAACGTGAAAAAGTACTTCCCGATTGCGGGATGGAACAGGACGATGCCGTACGCGGGGGGTGCTCGAGGCGTCAGCGTGAGCGTGCAGGTGAAGGCGGAGAAGGTGACGAAGGCGGTGGTTGACCTGCAGTTTCTCGATGCGAAGGGGGAGTGGATCAAGCACGAATGTGCGGCGTACATCGGGGCGAAGGAGGATGGAGAGGCGCCGGCGGATCACGATTGGAAGGAGTATGCGAGAACGGTGGAAGTGCCTGAAGGGACGGAGGCGATCCGCGTCGCGCTGCAGATATACGGGCCGGGGAGCGTGTGGTTCGACGCGCTGAAGATCAGTTACGTTGAGTCGGGGGGACGCGGACGGTGACGATCAGGCGAGGGGGTCGGACCAGATGCCGGGGATTTCGGTGCCGCAGTCGGGGCACTTGCCGTCCTTGATGCGATTCTCCGTGATGTGGTATCCGAAGCGCTTGACGAGCAGTTTCTTGCAGTTGTGGCAGTAGGTGGATTCGCCGGGGCGGCCGAATGGTACGTTGCCGACGTAGGCGTAGTGGATGCCGTGGTCGAGGGCGATGTCACGGGCGACTTCGACGGTTTTTACGGGGGTTCGGGGTAAGTTCGTCAGCTTGTAGGCGGCGTAGAAACGGGTGAAGTGGACGGGGACGTCGGGGCCGAGGTTTTTTACTATCCACTTGCACATTTCGTTGATCTCTTTGGGCGAGTCGTTGAGCGTGGGGATGAGGAGGTCAACTATCTCAAGCCACATGCCCCGCTCTTTCAACAGGATGAGGGTGTCGAGGACGGGCTTGAGGTGGCCGGAACACCAGCGGACGTAGAAGTCGTCGCTGAAGGATTTGAGGTCAACCTTGACGCCCGTGAGGACGCGGCAGAGGTCCTTCATGGGCTGCGGGTTGATGTAGCCGTTTGAGATCATGACGCTGCCGACGCCTTTTTTGCGGGCGTGCTCGGCGGCGTCGTGCATGTATTCGTAGAAGATGACGGGCTCGGTGTAGGTGTAGGCG
>CAZUUK010000179.1:0-4942 GCA_964622675.1 uncultured Planctomycetota bacterium
CGCCGCGCTGCCTATCTTCTTCACTCGTTCGGCGCTCGTGGTGTAGTTCGTTCCGTCAGGCGAGCCGAACACGGTCAGGGTTACTTGGCCTGTACCGACCCCATCGAGTTTGGACTTCAGGAAGAAACTGATTTGCTTCCATTGGGGTGCAATCCGAAAGGCTTTCGCTGCCGATGTCGCTGTGTTCGCAATGTTCGCATCCGGACTTACACTTCCACGTTTGTTCGGGTCTGCCATAGCAGAACTCCTCCAGGAAAACAGCAGGGCATGGGGGTGAAGGCCGACTCCACCCCCATATCCCCATCACTTCTAGCCCGCCAACCGCATGGCGAGTTCAGGCCGCACGAGTTCGCATCCCCATAGCATGTCGAACTCCCACGCCACCTGCTTGTGCTGCCGACTCACTTCCAACCGCAGCGTCAGCCCGGTGTGCGGGTCCTGCATCGCCATGATTTTCGAGCCGAGAGCCAGGTCCTGCGTCGAGGCCACGAGGGGCCTCGTTGCGAACGCGAAGGCGTCGCGGTGGAAAACGAGGTTGACCACATGGGTATCCTTGATGGTCATTACCTCATCGTCCGCAACCGCAACCTTGAGTCCCGGGTAGAACTCCAGGTCCGCAATCGCATTGGCGGCGGCTGTGTAGACGCCCGCGGAGTACTGTGCGGAACTCTGCGTTGACGCGACTACCACGTAGGTCTGTGAGTGTCCCGCAAAGGAAATCACGTCGCCCACGAGAATCGTCCCTACCGCCGATGTCGCTGCTCCCTCGTCCATGTTCATGTAGGTCGTGCCGATTGCTCGGTCACCCGCGCTTCCCTCGTTTACGGCCATCGTCTTTGCAGCCGCGCCGTCAACGAGAGTCCCCGCTGTGTGGGTCGGAACATGGTCGTCGCTGTACCAGTTGATCCCGAACTTCCGCCCGATTTCACCTTCGATCTTCACGCTCTTGTCCCCGATTTTCTCCGCGTCCGAAAACGCAGTGAGATCAAGGGCCTTCGCTTCCGCGTCGAAGTCCAGAACGCCACGCCTCTGGTCTCTCGGGCAGAGCTGGCCGTGAAGAATCTTTCGCGCTCCGGTCGCGTCCGAAACAGTCGCGAATGGAGTTGTCCCGGCGGTTCCCTGCCAGCCGTAGACACCGCGAAGGTTTCCCTTGTATTTGGCGAAGATGGACTGGTTGACCTGATTCGCAATACCCTTCACCGCTGCTCCGAGCTGCATCGGCAAGTAGTTCTGCTGCTTGTCAACTTCCGTCAGTTCCTTGTCCGTCAAGTGCACGGGGTAGTTCTGATACCACTGGTCGAGCGAAATCTGAACCTTCGTCGGGTCGTGGTCAACGGCGGCAATCGGAGTGATTGCCGGCACCACGGCCAGCGCCGACACTGTTGCCGGAATCGGAACGTCTATCGTGTCGCCCTTTTGCTTTGCCTCTGCTGAGTAGTCACCGTTCACCAAGCGCGGCATAATGCAGCGCTCCCGCAATACCATCAATCCTCTCGCGAGAATCTTCGGCATGATGTTAGACAGGTCGTTTGCCATCTGTCCTCACTCCTCGTCCAGGGCGAACGGTGCGAAGCGTTGCCTCACTATGGCACAACCACTGCTTCTCCGCTCGCGATCTTTTCCACATTGGCGTTGAGCGCCTCCTGGTCGGTAGCATCTATCCTGAGTGTTCCCTTGGCAGGCTCGGCGGGAACCTTCGTTCCGCCACCGCCCGCCGTCCCGCTGCCCGTCGCCCCTGCTCCCTCGAACGCGGCAGCAAAGTCCTTCGAGCCTTTCAGCTCTTCGACCAGCTGCGCGATAGTCATCGGGTTTCCGGCGCTGTCCCCGACTCGCGGGTTGCCATCCGCCCCGATAACATCCACGGCGAACTGTCCGGTTTCCGTCCGGCGCATCTTCGCTTGTCTTTCGACGTGCGGCAGTAACAGCTTCACCGAACCCTTCGCGCTTTGCAGTGCTGTGATTGCGGTGTTTGTTATCAGGTTCCGCTGTAGCTCCGTCGAAACGGAATCGCGCTCTTTTTCAAGAGCCGCAACCGCCGCCTCGTGCTTTTCTATCAGCTGCTTTTCGCGTGCCTGAACTTTCTCTGCCACCTTCTTCTCCGGGTCCCAGTCGGCCATCTCTTTCACTTTCGCCAGCGCCGCTTTCGCCGCAGCTGGATCGAGTTCTCCGAAGGCAACGAGCTTCTCGGCCGCTGTCTTCGCGTTCGCTCTTTCTTTCCCGAGTGCAGTCTTGAGTCCCGCCGTATCGGAGAGTTCCAACCCGCCGACCGGCGTGACTTCAAGGACCCACTTCCCATCGTCACGCTTCTTGTACTCCTTGCGGAGTTCTTCCGAAAGCGCGTCCACGGAATCCAACATTGCCACCAACGCCATTTCGTTCTCCCTTCCACAACCCGGCGTCCCGCCGGTCCCGCACTTCTCGCGCGGCCTCACAACCTGTTTCGTTCAGAAGTCGGTTGCATCACTCCCCGGCTTCTCGCCGTTTGTAAAGTATCCCATTGTCTCCGGGATACGGTTTCTTGTGCTTATTGTCCCCATACGCTATCTCGTTCGGAATCCCCGGTGCCTCCGGGAAAGCTTTACATATCAGAATCAGCGGCTGCGTCTTCTCCGGATCGTCTGGAAGGACCCCGAGAAAATGACGGCAGGCGCGCAAAGAACATTTTGGTTCGACCGGTGTCATATCAGGAGGTCCTCCATAAACTCACCTATCCACTCAGGCAGGGCTTTTCTCCATTTCGGGTAAGTCGGGTGAACGCGTGCAGCAAAGCTTTCTGCAAAGCTCTCCTTATGATTTCGTCCTGCATACCGTGTAACGGTTTTCTCCCACCAATTTCCAACGTCAATCTCCTTATCAATATGAAAATTCGCCCATCTATTCTGTCGCCCCTTCGACATGGCATACTGAATGTGGTGCCCATACTCATGCCGGAAAATCCGCTCGAAGCTGTACCCCGCTGTTGTGAACTTTCCTGTCCCAACCAGACTCGTACCTTCCTTTCCGAAATTCAGGTCCTTCATTGCCACATAGATCTTCCCACCTCTTCTCCCCTCGCCTTCAAGATATACCGCAAGCGCACCCTGCTTCGACGCTCCTGGCCAATGCCCTACCTCCCCTGGCTGAAAGACAATGCTCTCCAGAGGACGCGTGTCCATCTGTTTTGCCAGCTTCGGGAACTCCTTACGGAGGCGCGCAACCTCCTTATTCAGTGCTGTGAGAGTCTTCACTTGCTTCTTTGCGCTCAAAGGTTTCAGGCCGTGCTTCCCTGTGGGGTCCCCCCAGAATTCTACGGAACCTACATTCAGTTGTTTTTGCAATTGTTTGATGTTTGCCTCTACGGTTGTCAGAGCAGCCGGAGCCGCAGCTCGGCCTGCCCGTGGTTTCCTTCCCGCCGGGCGTTTGACTTCAAGGAGCGGCTCCCTTGCTCGCAGCTGCCGCAACGTCAACGGTTGGTTCTTCGCGTTAACGAACTTGTTGATAGGAAGGCCGCCCTTGAAAAGCTTGTAACGACCGGGACCGAGAATCTCCCGCTGTACTTCACCCGGCTGTCCCTTGAGCCAAGTCGCGTATGACGTTTTCGCCGGGACAGCCCCCGTCATGGATTCGCGTGTTCCCGGAGGCGCTTCCTTGAGGTTGATGCCCAACTCCTTCCAGCTCTTCAGAACGGGAATGGTTGTCGAGCGGCACTGAAAGTGCAACGGTGGGCGGGGTCCCTCTTCTATCGGGAAGACGCGAGAGTCGAGGCTCATGCACGTCATAGTCGTTCTGTGGTCAAGCGTTGCAACGAACTGCACGCCTTTGATAACATCTTCGTTCTCTCCATAGGTCATTTCGCGAGCGTGAGTGTTGACGTGATTGGTTGCCGTGCGGACTGTCGCCTCTACGTTCCGCCGCAGCTTCCCGAATACGCCATCCATGTACCGACCATCGGCTGTGCCTGCCAATCGGCGAACAATCTGCCCAAGAGTCTCACCTTCAGCGAGCCCGATGTTCAACTCTCGTTGGATGTCCGTCTGTGCAACGCGTGATACCTGGCTCCACCAGTTGGAGAGGATCTGCCCCTGCATGGGTCTGGCTGTCAAGATTGAATTCAGCCGGGAGACACTGGGCGTCGCCAGTCCGAGGTTGATGGGTGCCGCCGTTTGCATTGCTTGTACTTGCCAGTCCGCCTCGTGGTGCGCGAATCTTCGGAGGTCCCTGCGAAGAGTCTTCCCCGCCTGGCTGACCCCCGTTGCGAGAAGTTCCTTGCTTGCGGCAATCGTCTCTCGCAATCGCTGCGTTGTCCAAACCCCGGAGTCGAAACCGCGAGCGGTGATTCGGCGCAACCGATGCTCCAGCTTTTCTAGAACGTCGGGGAGGACGTCGCGGTTCAGGAAGCGGACAATCTTGTTGACCTCTCCCGTCTTCAGTCTCTCCAGATAGTGAGAATGGAGGACGGCGCGGTTGAGGAGTTCTTCGTTAGCCGTCATTCAGCCTCCCCCAATGCGCCCAACTCGCCCAGACTCGGGCCTTCGTCCTCTATCGCTTGTACTTCGACTTCCACGTCCAGAGTTTCGGAGAGAAGCCCGCGCCGTTTGACTTCCCGGAGGAATGTAACCCGGGACAACTCCCCGACCTTCCGAGCTTCTAGAAGCATTTTCAAATCGTCTTGCGCCTTCAGCGATATTCCGAAGTCGTTGAAAATGTCAACCTTGAAATCTTCCGGCAGCTCTACGCTTACCCACTTCGCTGCACACTCGTATGCCTGCACCAACAGATTTTCCACGCTACGAATCCAAGCCTGTACCGAACTCTGTGACTTCGACTCGTCAATAGCTCTTCCTGTTGCCGTCTCGTTCCCCGTTCTCTGAAGGAGAGGTTGCAATCCGAGCGTCACCATCCGCGCTTCGAGCTGGTCTATGTCGTTCTGCCCACTGCCAATCGCCGCACCGGAATGCTCAAC
>CAZUUK010000180.1:0-4920 GCA_964622675.1 uncultured Planctomycetota bacterium
GGACGGTACAAGCAGGGTTCGCCATACGCTTTCAGCGACGGTGGCCGACCGCGCCGCGGGTGAGCAGTTGGGTGCGAAACTGGCGGTGAAGGTTTTGGGCGACGGAGGCCAGGCAATTCTCCGGCAGGTCCGGGCCGAAGCCGCCGGCAGGCCGGAAGGGGCGTCTGGAGCGCTATGAGCACCGGATGCGTATATCTCGTGGGCGGCGGCCCGGGCGATCCGGGCCTTTGTACGGTGCGCGGCCGCGAACTTCTCGCCGAGGCCGACGTGGTGGTCTACGACCATCTGATCTCGCCGCGACTGCTGGACATAGCGCCCGCCGATGCCGAGCGGATCTACGTCGGTAAGATCGCCGGCGCCCATACGCTCAGCCAGGACGGCGACGCCCTTTTCCCCATCCTTGCGATGAATCCGCGCGCGGCGCTCTGGCTGACCGTCACGACCACGATACCGGCGGTAGTGATAGGCATCCTCTTTTACCTCGCAGGCGTGTGACCACATGGCGCAGCGAACGAAATACCGACTAATGGAAAGAGAACCTTGACTGGGTCAGGCCGAAGAAGCAAGCCTGTTGGGACGCAGCGCTACGTCCAGGAGGGACGCGAAGCACTTGCGACTGGTGTCTCGCGTCACAATATGCGCCATGGAGTCGTGCATGGCGCGTTCTTCAACATGGCCAAAGGGTTCGCCGATCCGTATGCCGTGATTCCTCTCTTCGTAGCGGGTTTTACCGAATCGCGAGCGTTTATTGGACTGGTAGTCAGCCTGCTACAAGCGGTCAGCGTTTTGCCCCAAATTGGGATGGCGCGGCAGATTCGCCAGAAGCCGGCTTCCGCTCGCTCCTTCATGTTGGCGGGGATCTGGACGCGTTGCGGGGTTTGGGGGGTGATCGCCGCAGGGGCCCTGTTGATGCCCATGCAGAGTATGTGGATTCTCATCCTCTTTGTTTTTCTCATCTCCATTTACTCTCTTGGCGGAGGAGTTGCCGTGTTACCTTTTAAACAAGTCATCAGCGGGACGATCCCTCCCGAACGCCGGAGCTCGTTTTTCGGCTGGCGCCTGGTGACAGGGGGCGTTTGTGCTGTGCTGGCCGGCGTAGCCGTCAAGTATATTCTCGGCTGCGAAGCATTGGCCTACCCTCGCAATTATGGGGTCCTCTTCGCTCTCTCGTTTGCGTCACTAGCGATCGCGTACGCGGCGATGTCCGGCTTCAGATTCCCCAGGTACCCCGGCAAAGCATTAAGCAACCGCGTCCTCCCGCTCCGGCAGGAACTGAGCCGCGTCGGCGAGGAATACCCGGTCCTCAAACGGCTGATCGCCGTTCGTTTGCTGTCGGGAGGGCTCACACTGGTCTTGCCGTTCCTGACCCTGTATGCGACGCGCGAGATCGGCGTTCCGCTGGCGTGGGTCGGGCTCTATGTCGCCGCCCAGCAAGCAGGCGCGATCCTGAGCAATCTCGCATGGATGCCGCTCGGGAATCGATTCGGAACCCGAGCTGTCATCCTGTCGGGCCTTGGATTGGCCATCCTGAGCGTGATGGTGATCCTCCTCTTTCGCTCGTCCGTTGCCATTGCTCTGGCCTTCGGCCTCGCGGGCGCGGGTATGAGCGCCATGGCGGTTGGCTTCGGTGGCTATATTCTGGAGCTTGGAACCCCAGAGATCCGGCCACTTCTGTTCGCCTTGGAGGGAAGTTTACTGATGCCGCTGTATTTTATGCCCCTGTTTGGGGGCTGGCTAGCCGACGGATACGGGTACCGTGCAGTTGTTCTGGCGGGGGGCGCGCTATTGCTTGGGGCCCTTCTCTGCGCCTGCACGCTCTGTGAGCCAAGAAGAGGCGATCCCGCATGTGGACCCTGCGCACCGAATCCGGAGGGTTGACCGAGAAGAACGAGTGATTGTTCTTGGAGTTGTCAATAAGGGTGTAATGTCCGAGACAGGAACGCTGTCCAGTTTTCTTACGCTCGGCTGGATCGGACTTGATAACCGAACGTGTCGCAAAATCGCGTAAGGTCCGTTCAGAAAGTGGCCTGTGATGAAAGGGAACCTGAAGGCGAGGCCGAACTTCGAGGAGTTTGAGGCCGTAATAAGGGGGCTGAAGCAGCCGTCGCGGGTCCATCTCGTGGAGTTGGGGATCGACCAGGAGATCGCCCGTTTCCTCACGGAGAACGTGTTCGACGAGGAACGGGTTTCGAATACCGACCAGACCCTCAGTCAACATGTGCGGCAGCACGTACGCGTCTATGCTCGAATGGGCTACGATTTCGCCCCGGGTTGGGCACAGTTTCAGAATGTCCCTCAGTTCAAGGAACGCAGGGCGTCCGACACCGCCGAGCTTTCTCGCGGCGAGCGCCGTTGGGTCGAGGAAAGCGGCGGGATCATAAAGAACTGGGACGATTTCGAGCGCGTCGGCTGGGACGGAATTACCCCCGATTTCAGCCGGCTCGATGAGATGCGGCGCGCCTTGCCCGACGGCATGAAGCTGGTCGTGGGGGCGACCGTTTTCGAGATGATCCTGGAGAAATTCCTCGGTTATCAGGACCTGTTCATTCTGTCGATGGAGAATCCGGAGCTGGTGGAGGCTGTGTTCACCCATTGGGGACAGAAGGTCTACGATTATTACAGCCATGCCATCCAGTACCCGGAGGTCGGCGCCATCTTCCATGCCGACGACCTGGGATTCAAGACAGCGACCATGATGAGTCCGGAGTTCCTGAGGAGAAATGTATTCCCCTGGTTCCGGAAGTTCACGCAGCTCGCGCACGAACAGGGCAAGACCTTCTGGTACCACTGCTGCGGCAATGTCCTCAACGTGATGGAGGAGCTCATCGAGGACGTCGAGATTGACGCGTTCCACTCGTTTCAGGACGTGATCATTCCGATCCAGGACTTCATGGACCGCTATGGCGACAGGGTCGCGGGGCTGGGAGGAGTGGACATGGACAAGCTGGGCAGGTTGGAAGAGGCCGATCTCCGGGCGTATGTGCGACACATCCTCGACGGGTGCATGCCCGGTCGGTTTGCCTTGGGCTCGGGAAACACGGTGGCGAATTACATCCCGGTGCGGAATTACCTAGCGATGATAGATGAGGCCCGGCGTTGGGCCACATGACTCAGGGTGTTTCACGTCGGCCGTACTGTGCTGTCCTGTACTGCGAAGGAAAGGAAGGATTGAAAATCATGAATGAAGAACTGAGCCCAACGCTCGAGGACTATTTGCGGGTTATTTACCGAATCGAGCGCAAGCAGAAGGCGGCGCGCCCCAAGGATATCTCGCGAGTTAAGGACGTGGCAAGCTCGACGGTGACCGCAGCCCTGCAAAGCCTTGCCGAAAGAGGAATGATCAACTACGAGCCCTACGAATTGATCACGCTTACCGAGAAGGGCCGGAAAAAGGCGGAGGAACTTGCGATTCGCCACCACATCGTGCAGAACTTTCTCGAGGACATTCTGGGGCTGGAACGGCGCCAGGCGGAAGCGACCACTTGTGACATGGAACACTCGGTGAACCGGCAAGCGTTGGAGCGGTTCGTTTGTTTTCTGGCCTTCATTCAGCGCCATTCTCCCGCACGTATAAACTGGCTGGATGCCTTCCGCAGGTTTATCCAAGAAGGGACCAATGGTCGTAGCTGCGAGCAGTGCGTGGAGGAATACTTAGAGGCACTTCGCTTGCAGAATGGAGGCTGACGAAAACTCTCGCAGTTCTTGCCGGAAAGCAAGGTCCTTCCGCAAGCGCAGACACCGGCGCGCGCCGATGCACTGTTGAACGTCAGCGACTTTGGCAATAGCCAAGCGGGAGATGAAGTGAGAGGTCCAGGGGTGTGTATCTTCAGCGAAAGTGGCAACTATTGGTCGCCGGATGAAGCGATAGATTCGGCCTCCGTTGGCCTAGAGACCCCTCTGTTCCTGCACCGGCGACGCGCCAGCGCTTCCCGTTTCAACTCGGCCCGACCCGGCAACATCGACTCCCACCGACCGAAGTACATGTCGTCGGGCGCAACGTTGCCAAGGACGTCACGATGGTGCTCGGTCTCGTCTCGGGCTGTGCCGAGATCCCCAAGAATTCGAAATCCATCTCGGATCCATGTCGGACGCGGACGGTGACCCAGAGGGAGGGCTCTTCAACACAACGCCCTTCGCCCGGCGACCGGCGTGCTGTGCGGCGCATCGGCATAATCGACTACTCTTTACTCACCGGGCGGGAGTTTGAAGTGTCGGGGTGGTGCGGGTTGGAAAGGGAAGCAGAACGTCCGCCATCAGGCGCGCTGTCAAGCGTCGCGTGAATGGCTTTGTTCGCCGGGTTATTCCCGTTTCTTCCGAAATACCTCGTTCATTTCTCTCCGCCATTCTCGGATGCGGGCCCATTCCGCCTCATCTGCCGTCACGGGATCGAACTTGCTCGGGTCGATGTCCACGTAAAGAGCTCTAAACTTATCTTCGACGCAGTCCGGATTCGGCGTGTTGTATTGCACGTCGTTCTCCCGCCGCCACGCGTCCAGCGCCGCCCGCATAGAGGCGAGGCGATCGGGATGCCGTTCGGCAAGATCCTGCTTCTCTCCGACGTCCGCCGAGAGATCATAAAGCTCCGCTTTCTCTTCGTCGTAGAGCTCCACCAGCAGCCAGTTGCCGTCGCGCACGGCCCCGCCGGGACGGCCGCCCTGGTTGGTGTAATGCGGAAAATGCCAGAAGAGCTTCCGCTCCGGGACGGTGCCGCCGTTCAACCCTTCCGCAAAACTGATCCCGTCGAGACCCCTCGGCACAGTTGCTCCCGCAAGCTCCAGCAGCGTGGGAATCCAGTCTATGTTGTTCGTGGGTGCGTGGATCACACGTCCCTCAGGCACATGTCCGGGCCAGCGCACGATTACCGGTACACGCTGTCCCCCTTCGTAGACGTAGCCTTTCCCCGCACGGTATGGGGTATTG
>CAZUUK010000181.1:0-4867 GCA_964622675.1 uncultured Planctomycetota bacterium
CCAGGATCTCAAACAGCTGGTCGCCCGCAGCCCGGGAAGCATCCACTTCTCCGACCAGGTTGATGCCGGATACCAGGGCGTCATCCGCCGTATCATCCGGGAATGGAAGCGTCATGCCCTCACCCACAGCCGCATAGTAGATCGTGATGGTGAGATCCTTGCTGGCTTCGTTCTTGTTGGTCAGCTTGATCACCCGGGGATTGATGGTGAACTTCCCTCCACTGGTCAGCTTCTTGCTGACGTTCGGCGTGTAGCTGTAGTCGACCAGCACGGTGTCCCCGTCGTCGATCGCCCCGCCTTCGATCCGGGCGATGCAGGTGTAGCCGGCCGGATCCACCCCGATGATGTAGTCGGTGTTCAGGGTTCTGGCGACCGGGGTCGCGTCGTTTGAGGTCACGACGATGCTGGTGACTTCGGTGTTGTCGCCGTTTTTGTGCTCCAAGCGGACGAGGTTTGTGTCCTCGAGCTTGACCTCCTCATCGGTCACCGGCGTCGGGGATCCTGGGACGGTATCATATTCGTCGATCCCCCCGCGCAGCAGGTTCGCCGTCTCCAGGTCCCATTCCAGCCAATCGGCGGTAATCGCCACCTTCTGGTTCTTGATCTTCTTCTTCAGAACCCCGGCGTTGCCGCTCTCGACCTTGACTTCCTCCCAGCTCTCGGCGACCTGCACGTTCCTCAAAGCCCCGATGTTGACCAGGGACCCGATCGTCTCACCGAGCTCGAACTTGCAGCTCCCGAACCGGACCGCTTCCGGTCTTTGTACCGTTGTCTGACTCATTTTTCCTTCTCCTCCGTCAGATTCGTTTCATATTTCATCCGAGAGGCCTTGCGCTTCTCTACATACTCGGCCCACCCGGCTTGTACCCATGCCTCGGCGCGTTCGGAGTTCAGCTTCCGGACATCGCCTGTTTTGTTCCTGCCGGTATCAACCAGCAGCCGTACTGTTACCAGCTTCTTCATGGCCTATCCTTTCCTCGTATCCGTAGAGCACGTCCGTTTTGAGCAGGGACGATTCCGGAGGAAGGGAGTACCGGATCCCCCGGCCGTGCATGACCCCGAGAAAGAAACTGATGCCCTGCTTCTGTCTCTCGTAGGGCGATCCGTCCTCCGCGTGTACGCCGTACAGATGGATCTCCTCGAATCCTTCGTGAATCGCCAGGGCGAGCATCCAGCATACCGAGCAGGAAAAAACCGGAGGGAACTCCTCGAGGATCTCCTCTTTCGGATAGGAGGTGCTGGCCGGGATCCCCGGGACCGCCCGATGCATGTACACCGGGATCCGCGTCTGACTCGTCAGCCACTCCCGGTAGCGTTCCGGCTCGATATCCTCCGGCCGCTGGAGCTCCTTGTGCATCTCGAACCAGCGGGTCGCCCTCGGGATCTTGTAGAATAGCCAGTTCAGTCCCCAGATCTCGAAATTCGGATCGTAGAAAGGAGCGCACTTACGGGAAGGAAGGGCATAGCCAACCACGGCGATCTTTTTCACAATCCCTCCCGATGGATAAAGTACAGCTCCACGGGCGCGTTCCACCAGCCGACTTGCGGATCCTGGTATGGTATCGAATCGATATAGGCACCCTGCCGGACGGTCACTCCTCCGGCGCCGCCCATAATGCCCCGGTAGCGAATAAAAAGATCCCGGACGATCCGCGCAATCTCCCTGGCCTCGTCCAGTCGTTTCGCCCAGCAGGAGAACTGCCAGCGCGGCCGGTAGAAGGGCACTTGCGGCACGGCCGGACTCGATACTCCGTGATGCACCACGTAGGGCGGCTGCGTCTCCGGCGGGGCCTGCGCATAATAAATCCGCTCGTAGACCTTGGCCGCGAGATCCGTTGAGTCTTTTAACGCCGTCTCGACCGCCTGCTCTATGGTCATTTCACAATCTTCCTTGTCTCCCGCAGGTGCGTGTCCTTGACCGTGTTCACGTTTTCATCGAACGCGGGCCGCATAAACGGCTGAGCCCGCATCTTGACAGTTCCCATCTCAACCAGATGAGCATGGGGCGAATATGCCGGCGCACCGGGCTTGTAAATACCGGCGAATACATACCCCTCGGGGAAGCCTTTTTTCATCCGGGCCTCGATCGACTCAACCAGATGTGCCCCCTTCTGTCGGGTCTGGCCGAATGGACAATGCCGCTTCGCACTATCCCGCATGCGGTCGACTCCCTGGGAGATGGTATGTCTTTGACTTTCGATGAGTCTCTTGATGATCTCATCCCCATACCATACCAGCTCAGCCGTCACTTTCGCCTCGCTCACAGGACCTCCTTGACCATCAACTGCAGCTCGACGTGCCGCTCTTCCAGGTCGATTACGGAAATGATGTCGAATATCCGCAACCCATATTTCCACCTCATTCCCGGCTTCACCCCGTTGATGTACCGTGTCGTGATCCTGCCCGTCACTTCCGCGCCCTCCTGCTGCGCCGCCAGGTACTCCCGTCCCCGCAAGGGCTCCATCGCCCCCCAGGCCGTGGCATAATCGTACCAAGTATCCGTTCCGCCAATGGAAGGATCCCGCACAACGTGCTGGATCGTTCCCCGATGCCGCAGTCTTCCCGCTCTCATAACGGCCAAATCCTATCCAGCCCGAGCAACGAATGCACGCCGAAAAGTATCTCGCGATGCTCTTTTACATCTGTAGCTTCACGATTCTCATACATATGCCCTGCCAGAACCTTGATCGCCAGCCGAACATTCTCTGGAACGTCCGTCGTCAGAAGCCCGTAGCCGGCCTTGAACTGTACGACCACGCCGTTCATCGGTCGCAAGGTCATAGTCGGCCAGCTCTTCCCATAAGTCGGACACACCCGCCCTTTGTAGCTGTCTGTGTCCACTTGGTAATCCGCCATAGCAACAACATGTGGCGCTCCGGCCGTGTCGTAATAGGTGATACTCATATCTACTGCCGCATCAGCCGAAGCTACTTGATGGTTTCCACCAGCACCGTGACAGATAGCATCAGCATCATGGGCGTTGAACTTCGCCTTGATGTCGTTGAGTCGCGTAATGCACTCCTGGAGGTTGACGGGCGCCACGACTGAAGCCAGGGAGTGATCCACCGCCTCTTGTGCGGCATGGTAGGCCCAGCCAATCCCCAGCTCAGCATCAGTATCATGCGCGTCGTAATCCAGCAGCATTTCCGCGATCAACGTTATAAGTGCCGCTTCAGTAAGCGGTGCGGGGCTTGTGATAACGTTCACCGCATCCGGAGCTGTAGTGTGATCAGCGGCATCGGCATAACTGGCGTTGATCGATGCCTTGAGATCATTCGCCAGCACAATCGCCGAAGCCAAAGGCCACTGAAGCGGTGGAAGCGGGATCTGGATTACCGAATCCGGAAACTCATCAAGCAACAACTCCCAGGTCTGGGTGATATAGGCACGATTCTGGTAGCCCTCGCAGTACTCGCGGGCCGCAGTGATGAAGCCGGTGATCAGGCTATCCTCATAAGTCGTCGGCGCACGCTCGATCACGTACACGCCAAAAGCGCACGGCGCGCCGGCCACTGTCGCCACGGCCCGTATATACCGCTTGCCACCATTGTAGGCCAGCTCATAGGTCGTCTCATCGAGTATATCGGTCACCTGAGCAAAAGCCCCACCGGTAACATCGGTCCAGGGAGCAACACCTGTCTCAGAATGCTGAAGCTTCACATCAACAAGACCACCGGCACCAAAAACACCCGCCTCGAGGACCACGAGCACATCCGAGCCCAACACATCGACGGAAGCGCCCAGAAGCCCGTAGGCTCCAATGATCGCCTGGTCTCCCGCTTCGATGCTATGCCCAACCGTGAGATTATCGGCCATCGTGCCGCTGTCAATTCTCAGATGCTCCTTGACCTCCAGCAGCGTGACAGGCTCAATCGCCGGAGGCGTTACCAGTTTCAGCGCCATTCTCTTTGTTCTCCTCTACAAATTCAGGCGGCACTATTTCTTGTTTCTTCGGCTTACGCCCGCGCCGTGTTTCTCCCGGAGGCTTGACCGCTTTCTCGCGTTCGGCAGGCACCGCTTTCTGCTGTGGCATTATCACGGCACGCTCCGGAGCTATTTGGCCAATAAGACCCATTTTCCGCAGCTGTCCGACCTGAGTAAAATCCATCTCCACGATCTGACCGGGCATTCTCACGTTGCCGTTCCACCTGAACGGCCTGATCACTCTCTGTTGCATTTTTCTCCTCCAGAGAAGCGAGGAGGAGTAACCCTCCTCGCCAAGACTTCTGATTTTCTTCCGTTACGCTACAGCCTGCGGCACAGGTACGTAGCGGGCATTACCCCGCACCAGCGTAGCTGATGCAGTTATCGTTCCCGTGGTACCCACGTTGTCGATCACGACCGCAATGGTCGTGGCCCCGGGGACCAACTGCGAGGCGTCCACCTCCAGATACGTCACCCCTTCCAGGGTCACGATATCCGCGTCGATCACGAGGGTTACCGTACTGGTCAGCGTGATCGTCTGCTCACCAGGAATAGCCGAAATAATGGTCACGACCTCACCAGCAGCCGTCGCCACAAGATCCGGCAACAGAGCAGCGATTGCAAGAACCAAATCGGCTGCATCAACCCACGTTCCGTCGGCAGGAACGGGAACAGCAGCAATCCAGGTAAATACCACACCGTTGATGGTGATCGCACCGTCTGCGGCTCCGGTTACGTCCACACTGAGCACGCTTGCTTGAACGCTAGCCATAACTTGATGATATGCCATCACCCCAGGATCTGCGGCGGCCACAAGAGCTGCTAATTCTGTAGTGAGTGCCGGTGCTACCGCGCTGTCGTCCACGATACCGATATCGAAGACATCAGCGTGATTAAGGTCAGTAGAAACGAACTGCACTGCGACCAATGTTTTCCGTTCCCG
>CAZUUK010000182.1:0-619 GCA_964622675.1 uncultured Planctomycetota bacterium
GCGAACAGACTTGGTGCATTTCTCCGCTTCGAAGACAAACTTGCCAGCAAATCCCTCGGCGGACTCCACGGTCCGGGACTCGGCCCGCCATATTGGCCTTCCGAGTTCGCCCCGAAAAAATTCGACCTCTCCCTCTCAAGCGCCGCAGCCCAGACAACGCTCCAGTTCTCTGCCAAATCAGACAAGTACCCCGGCCTCACGTTGCTTCGGAAGGTCACCGTGAGCACCGGCCCGCTTATCAAAGTCGAGCACAGCGTCATAAACAAAGGCGGCCAGCCCTACGACCTGAAACTCCAGTTCGGCACCTGGACAGACGGAAGGGATATGAGAATCACCCTCCCAACAGCAAAGGGCCTGGTGTCGGACTACGTGGGCGCCAGCGATTACCCACTTCACGAAGGCGAGGAGTTCCCCGCCAAACCCGATGAGATGAACGAGACGTGGATTGCATACGAGTCCGAAGGCATGGTGCTGGGATTGATCTGGGAGGAATCCGAACGGGCCCCCGTAGCCTGGCCGGGCCTCGAAATCTCACTGGGCAAGGTTGCCCGCGGCGCTGAATCTGGTCATGCTCCCGTCTATTTCTACGCGGGCCCAGGTGACTGGCGTGCAGTTCGCG
>CAZUUK010000182.1:629-4838 GCA_964622675.1 uncultured Planctomycetota bacterium
GTTCGCGGGATGTGGCAGCGTCACATTCAAAAGCCCGCCCAAAAGCCCGACAAGCCCCCAAAGACCCGAGAGGTCCGCACCGTCGCCATAGAGCCAACTCCAATAATCGCTTCGAGCACCAAAGCGAAGGCAAAGGTCTCCCTCACGGCTCTGACGAAACTGGCCCACGAAGGGACCCTTGAGTTCACCCCTCCCAGGGGCTGGACCGTCTCCCCTCGCCGCCTGGATTTCAAAGGGGTCAAGGCGGATGATCCCTACGAGCGTGAGATCACTCTTTCCACAAAGCGCAAGCCAAAGGCCGATGCCGCCGAACTGATCGTACGCTGGCGTACAAAGGCGGAAGACCGGGAGCTCTCATTCCCGTTCATCTGCACGAGCCCCCGTAGGAAACGCATCAGCATTCGCCCGAAGCAGGTCGAGGGACTGCACGTCTTCGTCATTGATAACGGACGAATTACCCTTCGCGTCTCCCCCGACTTCATGGGAAGCCTTTTCGGCCTGGAGGAGGAAGGAACCGACCACCTTTACTCCGCTTTTCCGGAACCCGGCGAGTTCCTCTGGGAAAAGCCCTGGTACGGCGGCATCCATCCGTTTCTTGCAGGGAGGCTCTTTCCCGCCGGCCTTCTCGATAAGGAAAAGTTTCGCTGCGAACCCGTCCGCGGAATTGGGGAAACCGCAGCCAAATGGGCGGGAGTCCGCCTCATCACCAACGTCAACCGCCCCGGCTGCAAGCGCCTCGGCCTCCGCGTCGAGTACCTCACGCTGCCCGAGAGCAACATCATCGCCATCCAGACGCACATCCACAACCGCGGCACCGCTCACTTCCGCAGCCGCGGGCTCATCCGGTCTAATCTTCAAGTCGGCGGGGATCGCCGCAAGGCTGTGCTCCACTACGAACTCGGCCGCCCGCGAGCCAGAAGACGAACCAACATCCGCCTGCGCCTCGGTGGGAGGGACTGGGCTGCCGTTGAAAACCCCCATCGCAGACGTTTCATCGTGATGATCAACGCTTCGGATGATCTGTCCATCAGCATGCAGGACCTGCACAGAGAGGGGGCTCATCTCAGCCAGACAGGAGACATCCACGTACCCCCTCTGGAACGGCGCACCTTTCTCTGCTATCTCGTCCTCACCGACAGCGTTGAAAAAGCCCGCCTGTACGCTTCGCTGGAGGGAGCACGATCCATGTAAGCACGCGGACTCTACCGGCGCACACTCTCGTCAACCCTTGACGCCTCTTCCCGCTCCGCTCCCGCTCGCGGCGGCCTACCCGGACGAGGTATCCTCCGGCTTCGGGCACCTTTGCCTGTAGCAGCGCCACGCTATGTAAAGACACACCCCCAGCCCGCCATACAGCAGCAAAATCCCAAAAAGCATCATGGCAACGGCAGAAACGTTCATGGCTTTGTTTCCTCTCCCGCCTGGGCGGAAGTCAGCACCCGCGTCCGCACTCTGGTCAGGAAAAATGCAAGGGCGACTACCGCCCCCACGGCAAGCGCCGCACTGATCGCAAGGGCAGCTACCGGATAGTCCTCGTACGGCCTGCGGAATTCCTCCACGACATTCCAGACTATGATCGCCCCGAGCACGAGCGGCGTGAAAAACTTGACCAGAAATCCCCAGACCCAGCCCACCTTGATCTCGGCATTGGGATTTAGCTCCTCGGCGAGCTTCTTCGGCCCCAGACTCCATCCCACGATGATGCACTCAAGGAGGGCGGAGCCGGTTATCACATATCCCAGAGCGTAATGGTCTATCATGTCAAACCAATAAAGCCCTGCACCTGTAATGAGGGGCAAGCCAAGCAGCAGGGACGCAATCGCCACAAGGCTTACCGAGGTAAGACGCTTCAGCCCGAATTTGTCCATCAGCGCCGCCGAAACCGTTTCCAGGAGAGAAAAGGCTGAATCAATTCCCAGGCTCAGAAGCGTCAAGAAGAACAGGAATCCGAATACCGGCACCCAGAAGGGAAGCTTCGCTATCGCCATCGGATAGACTTCGAAGGCCAAGCCCGGTCCGCCGGCTGCTCCCAGCTCCTTCATGTTCTCGGCCGCTTTGGCGAGGTCCGCCACACCGTCGGAGCCGACTGCGGAAGTGTATGCAGCGTAACCGAGGACGCTGAAGACCGCGAATCCCGCAAGAAAACTGAACCCGCAATTGGCGAACGATGTGATAAACGCCGAGTTGGGCACCTCGGTTTTCTTGGGCATGAAGGATGCATACACGAGAAGCGTTCCGAACCCCAGACTCAACGAGAAGAATATCTGCGAGTAGGCATTCCGCCAGACCGCCGCTTGTCGAAGCATCGAGAAGTCAGGGGCAAGATAGTAGTTCAAACCGACGGTCGCCCCTTCGAGAGTAATCCCGCGAATCACGATGATCACGATCAGGATCACCGGCAGCGGAACCGTCAGCAGCAGAACCCTCCCTATCCTTCCCAACCCGCCGCGAATTATCATCCACATGCAAAACCACGTCCCCGCGAGGCCCACGAAAAGCGGCCATTTCAGGCCGCCGATCTCCCAAGCCCCTTTCGTCAAGCCGAGCGTCTGGGTGAAGTGGTTGCCGACAGTCTGTAGATTCGAGGCCCACTTCGTCATCGTGAACGCCCCGAAGAGGTAATTCCACGTCCACGCCATTACTACGCAGTAGTATATATTGACCACGAAAGCCCCCAGAATCGCCACCCAGCCCGCAGGCGCAAACCTCGGATTGATGTCGGAAAGCGCTTTGTACGCAGAGCCCTGCGCCCGCGTACCCAGCCCGTACTCGATTATCATAATCGGAATCCCGGCCGTAAGCAGCGCAATGAAGTACGGGATCAGGAACGCCCCGCCGCCGTTAGC
This sequence comes from uncultured Planctomycetota bacterium, assembly GCA_964622675.1. Classification (GTDB taxonomy): domain Bacteria; phylum Planctomycetota; class DG-23; order CAZBND01; family CAZBND01; genus CAZUUK01. The sequence goes on from CAZUUK010000182.1 coordinate 3,476, forward strand.
CGCGCACACGTACGGAAATCGCCACAGGTTCCCCAAGCCCACCGCGGATCCAACAGCCGCCATGATAAAAGTGAACCTGCCTCGCCAGTGCTCTCTCTCCGCCACAATCACCTCCTAAGCCTCAATTACTCGCTAAGCCGAGGTCCCGAAGATAGAAGAATTGTGTCCAACCGGCCGCATTTGTCAACTGAAAATCCGGCAGGAGAATCCGAAGGGAACAAAGCGAAGCACGGCGCCCGACCCGCAGCTCTTACCGCTCCTCCCCGCTGTAGGGAAAGAGACTCTCAACCCGCGACCCGTATCTCTCCACCGGCTTCGTATACTGAGCGCCCGGCAGGTCCGATACTCTCCACTCGCGCCCTTGTTCGACGAGCCGGAGCCGCTGCCTCTCCGTGCGCGTGGGGAAGACGAACTCCACGTCTAGTTCCACCTCCCCGTACGCCCCCGGCGTGCTCCCGGTCACGCAGACTCCCGCCAGATCCTTTGTGCTTCGACGAAGATCCTCCGCGACCCCCCCAGCCCCTTCCCTCTCGACCTGCCTGGAGAGCTTCTCCCTGATCTCCCCGCAAAAGCAATCCAGGTAGCCCTCCAAGTCCCCCGCACGCGCGCTCCCGATCATCTTGAATACCACCTCCTCAGGACCGACCACCCTGGGCTGTCTCCGCGCCACCTGGAACATCACCAGCGCCAAGACACCGGCCAACATTACACCGCCGAGGACCTTGCTCACCGCTGCGCACCTCCAACACCTATCGTGAACCTCCCATCGGATCCCACAACCATCTTGCGAACACGTGGAAGGACCTCCTCGATCATCTCCAGGTACAGCCTGCGAAGCGTAACAGATGGAGCATTTTCATACTCAGCCGCCACCATCAGGAACCTTCCGCTCTCCCCCTTTGCACCTTCTATCGCCTCAACTTCGTAGCCCCTCGCCTTACTAAGGACACCTTCTGCCTCTCCCCGCGCCCTCAGCACAACTCTTGCCCTGTAACCTTCCGCCTCGTTGACAAGCCGTTTCCTTTCCACCTTGGCATCGATCACGTCCTTGAACGCAGCCGCGACCTCGTCCGGCGGCCCGACGCTTTGCAGATTCACCGCCGTGATCCTTACTCCCACCCCATACGAGTCAAGTAGCTCTTGTGCCATGTCCATGCTCTTTTGCTGGATCTCGTATTTGGCCACTGTGATCGCCTCTTCCACAGGTATCCGGGCGCAAACCTTCGTGAGCGCCGCCTCCGCCGCCGCTCGCACCAGCTCCTCCGGAGCCCTGGACTTGAACAAATACTCGACCGGCTGCGATATGGCGAACTGCACCATCGCCTGTACGCAAATAATGTTCCTGTCCGCCGTCAGGTAGTGG
>CAZUUK010000183.1:0-4827 GCA_964622675.1 uncultured Planctomycetota bacterium
ATACAGCCATGATTCAGGCCGGGATAGAGTCCCGTAACCTCCCTGCCGTCCTCGAATCAATGACCCGCCACTACCAGTCCACCGAGGAACTCAAGCAAAAGGTCCACAGCGCCCTCATCTATCCCGCCATCGTCTACCTCCTTTGCCTTGCCTTCCTGTTCTTTCTCTCTTTCATTCTCATGCCCTTCATGACCAGAACGGTGGAGGACATAGCGATTCCTCAAGCCACCGCCGGATGGAAAAGGGCGGTGCCTGTCATTACGTGGTCTGAGGTCGCGCTTGGAGTTCTCGTCATCCTTCTTGTGATCGCTCTGAAACTAGCCTCGCTGAGTCGAGCCGGCGCAAGATTCGCCGAACGTTTCTTCAATAGTGTTCCCATTTACGGCGCAGTCGGGAGAAATGGCTCTCTGGCCCGTTTTTCCTCCACCCTTGCCCTCCTTCTGGACGCTAACGTCCCTCTTCCCAGGGCCCTGGACCTGACGCGGCGGGCCGTGGGAAGCGCGTTGATCTCTAGCGCCCTGGAGAATGTCTCGCACAGAACTTCTCAGGGAGCATCATTGACCCAATCGCTCGGACAAACACGGGCTTTTCCTCATACCCTGGTCTGGATGGTCTCGCAGGGAGAGGAAACCAGTACACTGCCGGAGACCTTCCACGACCTTGCCGACTTTTACACCAGCGAGACCAATCGCCGAGCTAGTCTAGCCTGGAATGCCACGACCCCACTCGGTGTCGTTATTCTTTTCTTGTCGGGCAGTCCAACCGTGATTGCATTCTGGGGTGCCTTACAAACTCTGATCAGCCTGATGACAGAAATGGGGGGGTAGACAAAGGACATCATGCGAACCCGCAGACTCAAAACCCACAGCTCCACCGGCGTTCGCGCTCCTTTCCTGTTTGCATTGGTGACTGCGGTTGTCTTTGTCGGCGTGGTGCTCTCCATTACGTACTTCCTGGGCGTCTCTTACGAGGACATACTTTCCACAGTTGCCGGATGCGCAGCCTTCCTTGCTTTTTACGTTGCGCCGCTCGTCGCCGTCGTTTTCGGTTGGGCAGGCTACTATCGGTACCGCGCATCCCAGCTAAGGGGTTGGTTCATATCAAGGCTTCTGATGGCTGTTGAGAGGGGTGTTCCGCTCATTGGCGCGCTGGACGCGATTGAGAGGGATTCCGATGGCCTCGCTCAAAGGGTCGCAAGCAGCTGCAGGAAAGAATTGCTCAGCGGAGGCTCATTGTCTGTAGCTCTTGGCCGTTTCCACCGGGTTTTCTCACCCCTTCACATCAGTGTGATCGCCATCGGAGAAAAGACTGGTCGTCTTGCCGAAGCCCTTCGCGCCGTTCGCCGCCACCACGAGTCTCTATCAAAGGCGCGAAACCGCCTCATTACACATCTCCTTTATCCAGCCTGGGTTGCGCTGCACTTGGCAGTCTTCGCCACCTTGGTGGGAAAATTTCTCTATCCCCTTCTCTCAGACATCGCCAATGATTTCTCCGGCGAGCTTTACGCCGCACCGCTGACCGCACACCACCTGTTCCTCTACGCTATGTGGATCGGGTGTTTTGCGGGCATCGTCCTTTGGCTGGCGATAGTGATTCTGGCTATGGGTTACAGGCCGCTGAGACCTCTGCGCCGCGTCGGGGACGCGGTCAGGTGGCGCCTCCCGTTCTTTCATCAATATGAATTGCGGACAGGCCTCTCCCTTTTCGCGAACACCGTCGCCGAGCTGCTCCGCGTCGGCCTCCCTCTTCACAGGGCATCTGAAATTGCCTCCGAGCTCGGCCTCAACCATCATCTGCGTCGCAGGCTCCGTGCTTCAGCAGACCTTCTCAAAGAGGGGGTTACAGCCTCCGAAGCCTTCTCCGAGAAATTCGGCTACCCGGCCACCTTCTCCTGGGCGGTATCCGTCGGCGAGCGTTCCGGCAACCTCGCTTCTTCCCTTTCCAAGGCCGGCTCAGTGCTTTCCCGTCGTCTGGAGGTGGCGATGAACCGCGCAATCGAGTTCGTTCTTCCCGTTGCTATCCTCATCCTTGGTGCCATTGCCGCTTTGTTCGCGCTTTCGACATACGGAACCCTGCGGGGGCTCATGGATGCACTGGACAAAACAATATGAGAGCTTCTCATTCCCGCCCCAGGCACGGATTCACCCTGATGGAGATTGCCGCCGCCATAGCCATGTTCACCATCGCCGTCGCCGGTACGACAAGCGTGCTCTACCACGGCAACCGTGCCTCGCGCGCCGCGTATGCCCGTCACCTCGCCTCACTCGCCGCCCAGTCCGAGATCGAGCGCCTTCGAGCAGCACCTTTTGAAGCCTTGCAAGAATGTACGGACAAACCGCTCCCCCTTTCGGACGACCTTCTCGATCAAGTTTCATCCCTTGCTCTATCTCTTTCCGTCACTGATGTTCCGCAGACCAACGCTGAGCTGAAAGAGGTCCGGGTGAAAGCTTCCTGGTGGATCCAAAATACTCGACGGTCGCTCGAAATTCCAACCCTCGTAACCCTCCGCATCGCCAGGCACGAGGGACCCCGATGAAACCTTCGACTTTGAAAAATCCCCGTCAGCGCGGCTTCGCCGTCGCCTACGTCCTCATCATTATGATCCTTCTCGCCATGATCTCTACCTCGGTCTTCGTTGTGATAGCCGGAAACTTGCTCGCGGTCAGGCGCGCCCATACGCGGCAGCTCGCCCTCAACATCGCCGAAGCAGGTGTCGCCAAAGCCATCTACGAGCTGACCCGCAACCCCTCCTACTCCGGCGAAACCCGCACCCCCTTCAACCCAGGCGAATTCTCCATCGAGGTAACCCCCCAGGCCGGCTCCCGCGTCTTCTCCGTAACCTCAACCGCGCTCCTGACCGTCGGCGACAAAGAATACCGCCGTTCCATTTCGGCAGGGGTACGCATGGAGCGCATCGGCGCTCGAACCCTCGGAAGGGTGATCCAATGGATCGAAAACTGAATCCCCGCGCAATTCGCAGACAGCGCGCCTACACCATTGTCGAGCTCCTGGTCGTCATATCCATCTTCACCTTTCTCTTCTTCACAACATCGCTGGGCGCCTTTCTTTGGACCCACCGTGCCGCTTTGGATGCTGAAGAAGCCGCCTCCGGCTCCATCCGCGCCACCTTCGCCATACAGCGTCTGTCCGCTGACATACGCAAATCCACCGTCGCCGCTTCGGCTGACGGAAGCTTGCTCACCCTTCGGTCACCCGACGGCGCCACCGTCCGTTACTTCCTCGAAGATGGGCAGCTTATCAAAGAGCGCAAATCCGATGAACTGGCCCACAGCACATCAATCCTCGGCGGAGTAACCTCCTTCGTCGCAAGAGCTGATCCTTCCAACTCCGCACTCATTTCCATCTCCATCACCACCGCTCAGACCCCCAGGATCGGGCGGAAGCGCTCCCGCAGCTACGACTTCCACGTACTATCCCGCATCAGCCCATCCCCCTGAACCACCCAAATCTCGCCGATCGTCGTACGGGCAGAGCTTGCCCGCCTTCCGTGTGGAGGGCTTGCCCGCCTTTTTACCCGCCGTTTGTGTGGCGGGCTTTGTGGAGGGCTTGCCCGCCTTTTTACCCGCCATCTGTGTGGCGGGCCTTGTGGCGGGTTTACCCGCCGTTTGTGTGGCGGGCTTTGTGGCGAGTGTGGCGGGCGAAGGCGGACCGCGCCGTCATTCCCCTCGCCGCATCATGTTGTGCCGTAGGGGCGCCGCTTGCCGCGCCCTCATCTCGCCGGTTGACTTCCGGCCCTCCGGGGCTTACTATTTCCTCGGAGGGATTCCCGATGAAGTCGTGGCTCGCATTCCTTCTATGCGCAACGCTCCTGGCTACCGCCCTGGCACTCGACTACGACGCCGCCAGGGAGCGCATGGTCCAAAAACAGATTGAGCGACGCGGCGTCTCCGACCCCAAAGTCCTCCAGGCGATGTCGAAAGTTCCCCGCCACGAGTTCGTCCTTGAGAAATATCTGCGCGAATCATACGCCGACTATCCGCTTCCCATCGGCTTCGGCCAGACGATCTCCCAGCCGTACATTGTCGCCCTCATGACTCAGCTCCTCGAACTCAAAGGCGGAGAAAAAGTCCTCGAAGTCGGCACCGGCTCCGGCTATCAGGCCGCGATTCTTGCCGAGATCGCCAAGGAGACCTACACCGTCGAGATCGTCAGTGAGCTTCAAGAGAAAGCCGCCGAACGCCTCAAGCGTCTCGGCTACACCAAAGCTGTCTGCGCCCAGCGCGACGGCTACTACGGCTGGGAAAAGCACGCCCCCTACGACGCCATCATCGTAACCGCCGCCGCCGACCACGTCCCGCCCCCGCTCATCCGCCAGCTCAAAGACGGTGGCCGATTGGTAATACCCGTCGGCCCCCAGGGAGCCGTCCAGACACTCTGGCAGATAAGGAAGAAAGGCGACAAGCTCAAGTGGACGAACCAGGGCGCTGTTCGCTTCGTACCCCTCGTTCGCAAGGCAAAGTAGCCCACGCAAAGAACGCTCCCACGTAAGCCCCCGCCCCCGCCCACAGCACCCACGTGTAACCGCCGTGCAGCGCTACCATTATCGCCGCCACCGAGCCAACCACCGAAACCGCACCGTTCGCGGCCCACGCCCACGCAATCGCCTCAGGCCGCTTCTTCGCGAGAGCCTTCAGACCCGATGGAAATGGAAACCCCATAAGAAACCCAACCGGCGCAACCATCACCACCACCAGCCCCAACCTCAACCCAAACCCCAATCCCACTCCGCGCTCTGCCACCGTACCGCCCAGTAGCCCCAGCGCACCGACTGCCACAGCCGTCGCCAGCGTCGCCCATCGCCAATCC
>CAZUUK010000184.1:0-4793 GCA_964622675.1 uncultured Planctomycetota bacterium
AACACCATAGACAACCTCTACAACCAATACCGCGGCTGGTTCGTTGACGATGTGACAGTAGCTACCGACTAGCGAATCAGTGGGCGCGATCCGGAGAGCGCCGACTCCGAAGCGGCCCTCGCAACCGGCTCTGGCCTCGGTACCGTAGGCTTGGAAAATGGAAGGCCGTTCGTTGACATGAAAACCAGCTGGCTTGATGTCAGGATCGTGGTCGTCTGCCGCACCGGAAAATCCCTGACTGCCCGCCACTAAAACCTCCCCGCCTTCTGCGGCGGGGCGTTGCCCGCCTCTCGACGTCTTGCAGTTCCTGGCTAACCTCGCGCCGCGCCCTGCACCTGGCCTCCAGCGGTCGTAGACCTGCGAAAAAGTCTGTCTCTCTTATCATTCGGCTCACCTCATATTCACCGATTTTTTCCCTATGAGGCCTTGACAGCTCTGCCAGGCTTGCTAAGATGTTAGCAGAGTAGTCATTCTGCCTTGTTGGAATATTGCTGTTTGCCCTAGGCATATGTCCTAGCAAACCGGGCGTTTACACGATGTGCGGCAGAAGCTCGGTAGGGGAGCGGGAGACGTGACGCGCGCACGACTTATGCGTTGCACCCACCGGCCTCCGCGTGGCCACCGCCGGATGATGACAGCCGTCGTCTTCGCCGCCCTTGTCTGTTGCCCATTCCTTCCCACGGCCTACGCCAGAGATGTCCCCTTCACCCAAGCATACCTTATTACCGACGACGTTGGGAACCCAGAGGGCCTGTTCGTAGCTGACCTTGACAGCGATGGAGACAAAGACGTAATCGTAGCCTCAAGCGATAACGACAAGCTCGCCTGGTACGAGAACAGCGGCACCTCCCCTCCCTTCTTCACAGAACACGTCGTTGACGGTGACCCTGACGGAGATGGAAAGAGCTATACTCAGCGGGTGTTCCAGGTATTCGCAGCCGATCTTGACGGCGACGCAGACCTCGATATCCTCTCCACCTCACAAGAACAAGGAAGGTCCGGCAAGGTCGCATGGTACGAGAACGACGGCGGCTCCCCCCCTTCTTTCTTGGCGCAGAAAATATCCGAGGCGGTGCCGGGACTCGGCCTCTATGCCGCTGACCTGGACAACGACGACGACGTAGACGTGGTCTATGCATCAGGGTACGACAGCAAGCTCGCGTGGAGAGAAAACGACGGGGGTCAACCCCCTACCTTTACGGATCACACGATAAGCTCATCTGCTTTCTGGGTGTTCAATGTGTACGCAGCCGACGTCGACGGAGATGGAGACGTGGATGTTGTTAGCGCCGAATACTATGGCAACCGGGTCGTTTGGTACGAGAACGACGGGGCCTCACCGCCAAATTTCTCAGAACACATGCTCGATTCCGATTTCCCGGGCGCAGTTGATGTCCACGTCGCCGACATGGATGGCGATGGTGCTACGGATATTGTCGCCGCATCGCAGTTGTCGCAGGGCGATAGACTCGCCCTTCACAAGAATGCCGGCGGGGCGCCTCCTTCCTTCACAAAGCGCGCCATCCCTACAGACCATGGCCCGTGGAGCGTCTTCGTGGTGGACCTGGATGGCGACGGTGACATGGACATCCTCGAAGGACCGAGTTGGGCCGCCGAAGAAGGTATCGCATGGTTCGAAAACGACGGCGGCTCGCCGCCGTCTTTCACGCAGCGCACCATCGGCCCCGGCAGCGAAGGATGCTTCGGAATCTTCGGCGCCGACCTCGACGGCGACAGCGACATTGATGTCGCTGCCACCTCCCACTGGCATGACGTCGTTGTGTGGTACGAGAATCTATCTCCTCCCGTCGGCTTTGTCAACGACGTCGAGAGAGGCCCCTTCGGTTGGACTTCTACCGGCCTCTGGCACATAGTTGAAGTCCCCGGCACTCCTACTCCCCTGCCGACCCCTCCCAACCGTTACGCTGAAGCTCACAGCGGCACTCATAGTTGGTACTACGGTCAGGACTACATCGGCAATTACGACACAGGAGCAGCTAACACCGGCGACCTCACTTCCCCCTTGACCACTTTCCCCCAGGACGGCTCCCTCGTCTTCTGGTCCTTCGAGCAAACGGAAGCCGACATCCGCTATGACATGAAGAGGATCCTCATCAGCCCCGACAGCGGGCAGACGTGGGAGCTGGCCTATTGGTGTTCCGGCGCCCCGGAGCTCACCTGGTACCGGGCATCCGTCGATACGGCTGCCTTCGCCGGCAGCGCCGGACACATCAAGTTCCAATTCGACACAATCGACAACCTGTACAACACCTTCCGCGGCTGGTACGTCGACGATATGGTCCTGGATGGAACTATCCTCCCAAGCCTCGACGACGACATGGAGTCAGGGACGGGCAGCTGGAGGGCCAGCGGGCTGTGGCATCTCGTAACCGCCAACATACGCTGCGGGCTCGCACACAGCGGCAGCCACAGTTGGTGGTACGGCCAGGACGAAACTGGCAACTACAACACCGGCGCCCGCACCCAGGGCACGCTCGAGTCCAAACCTTTCAACCTTCCTATCGGCAGCCAGTTGCGCTTTGCCAGTTGGGGAGAAGTCGAGGAGTGGGCAAGCGAGGGTTTCGATCTCCGCCAAGTGCTCGTCACTACCGACGGCTCGACGTGGCAACTGGTCTATACCGCCTCGGCCTCCACGACCAACGGATGGGTCGCAGAGACCGTTGATATCCCCTCCTACTACGGGCCCCTCAGCCAAGTGGCCTTCACGTTCGACAGCGTTGACGAACTTTACAACAACCATCGAGGCTGGTACGTGGACGACGTGTTCGCAACCTCATTGCCGCCGTCCACCTTCGAAGACGACATGGAATCGGGACCCGACAAGTGGACCCCCAGCGGCTTGTGGCACATGGTGGATACGGCTGCCGACCCATATGCCGAGGCTAACAGCCCGACCCACAGCTGGTGGTACGGCCAGGGCGCCACAGGCTACTACAACACTGGCGCGCCCAATTCCGGCACGCTTGACTCCATCGCATTCCTCCTCGGCTCCCTCAAGGCGCTGCAGTTCTATGGTTGGGAGGAGACCGAATCGGACCAGAACTACGACGTGCGGCAGGTCTACATCTCCACCGACCAAGGGATCACTTGGTCGCTGATTCACACCTCAGACGGCTCCACCCAGGGAGAGTGGCAGCAGGTAGTAACGGATCTCTGCAGCTACGGGGACAACATCGCCCGCATCCGCTTCAAATTCGACACCATTGACGAAATATACAACGACTACCGCGGTTGGTACGTGGATGACGTCCGGATCATGGATGCTGTCCAAACCGGTCTGGACGAAGACTTCGAAGAGGACCCAACGGACTGGACTGGATCAGGCCTCTGGCACTTGGTCGACGCTGAGGACGAACACTACGGCCTCGCTCACAGCGGCACCAAGAGCTACTGGTACGGCAGGGACCAGACAGGGAACTACGACACAGGTAATCGCTCCTTTGGCGGACTTTTCTCCCCCATTTTCACGCTCCCCCAGTCGTCAGCCCTCACCTTCTGGAGCTGGGCTCTCACCGAGCTGAACACCAATTATGACATCCGCCAGGTTTGGCTTTCCATCGACGGCGGGCAAAGCTGGGCCTCACTCTACACTTCTGCCGGGGATGTCCGTGAGGCCTGGGAGCAGGTCACGATCGATCTGGATCCCTACGCCGCACACTTCTCCCAGATCTCCTTCTACTTCGACACCATTGACCCGCTCTACAACAACTACCGCGGCTGGTTCGTTGACGATGTGGTCGTGGCCGGCGAGTAGTGCGTGCGATACCAGCCCTCAGACAACCGAGGCTGCCGGCGTTCGGCAGCCTCAGCCATGTTGCCCTACTTCCCATCTTGCTGCTGGTTCAAGCCATCGCCCGTTCTTCAGCCTCGCCTTTACCCCAGAATCGCCTTCAAATCCTCCTCCGGCGTTCCGATGGGCATTATGTTGAACTTCTCCGCGAGAACCTTCAGCACGGCTGGCGTCACAAACGCCGGCAGGCTCGGCCCCAGGCGAATATTCTTTATGCCAAGATGCAGTAACGTCAAAAGGATCGCCACCGCCTTCTGCTCGTACCACGAAAGGATCAGCGACAGGGGCAGGCTGTTCACGTCCGTATCGAAAGCCTTCGCCAGCGCGACGGCAATCTGAATCGCCGAGTACGCGTCGTTGCACTGGCCGATGTCCAGGAGCCGCGGAATGCCCCCGATCTCGCCGAACTCCAGCTTGTTGAAGCGATACTTCCCGCAAGCCAGCGTGAGGATTACGCAATCGTCCGGCACTGCCTGCGCGAGTTCGGTATAGTAGTTGCGCCCCGGCTTTGCCCCATCGCAGCCTCCGATTAGGAAGAAGTGCTTTATCGCTCCGCTTTTCACCGCCTCGACAACCTTGTCCGCCACACCAAAAACCGCCTCGTGCCCGAAACCGGAGAGGATCGTCTCTTCCGGGCCGTCCTCCTTGAACCCTTCCGCCGAAAGCGCCGCCTGAATCACCGGCTCGAAGTTCCGATCGCCTATGTGAACCACCCCGGGCCACGCAACTAATCCGCTCGTGAATATCCTGTCCTTGTAGCTCTCCTTCGGCATCTGAATGCAGTTCGTCGTCATCAGAATCGCGCCCGGAAACTCGTCGAACTCCCTCCGCTGATCCTGCCACGCCCCGCCGTAGTTGCCGACCAGATGCCTGTATTTCTTCAGACCCGGATAGCCGTGTGCCGGCAGCATCTCGCCGTGCGTGTAGACGTTGATCCCTTTCCCCTCGGTCTGCTTCAGCAGCTCTTCAAGATCCTTAAGGT
>CAZUUK010000185.1:0-4780 GCA_964622675.1 uncultured Planctomycetota bacterium
CGCTCGTGCCGAGTGCTTTGGCCACCGCCACTTGCGTCTTGCCTTCCTGCAACAAGGCAATAGCTTGCCGCCGGCGCTGCTCTAGTGCTACTGCGGTCCCTTTCGGTCTCATGGAAGTCCCTTTCCATTGTCCGAAAAGAACATCGGCAATAGCCGTCAACTTACGTTAGAAACACGAAGGTCAATAGGCTGCATCTTTTGCGTCTCCCGCACGCTGGCTGTAAGTATAGTAATTACAAGAGCCCAACATTTTGGACCACCGCCGGAAGAATGCAAGAAGGTGCTCCTCGCATCTCCCCCGAGATTACTCTCTTCCATAACCGGTCTGGCCGCATTTAAGGCCACCAGCTTCCGGTTATGAATCAGGAACATGCCCGCGTGCTATTGGCTGCATTTCGAAGTCGGTGTGAACCGTTCTTCGAGCACACTGTCTTCGGAATCCCTTGCGTTCCGCAATGGACCTCCGTGCGCCATAGCGAGCCAAGATGTAGATGTGTTCACCCCGTTACCTATGCTGTCCGATCTACTTGTGTCCGGGATTCCCACAACAGGACCTGGCCCAACCTGGCCCCGGGGCAGGACCTGTTCAGGGTCGAGCACTCCGATTTGCGCGCGCACGTTGTCCCAACATTCCTTCAAGCCAAGATTTTTCGGAAATAATTATTAAGTCTTGTACTCTAAATAGTTAACCGAGGCAAGTCGACCCTAATTGACTCTCTTGCGCGCGCTGAAGGGCTGTTCCGGAAAGTATGGGGAGGCAACTGTGGCCAGGAGACAGGAGTCGAGCATGAACAAGAAGCTTCGAAATCAAGTGAAAGAAACGGTATCCCCGTTCGAACTGTTTGCGCTCAGCCCGATCGTGAGTCGCGTCCTTCAGAACGCCATATCCCGACTGCCCAAGAAGGACGTCTCTGATGACGAACAGCGATGCCCGACGACTCGGAGTGGGGTTCGAGCAAATCTTGAAAGTCTCTTCGTTCGACATTTTCATCAGATGCAGGATTCTCTTCTTCTGCCGCAATCCTTCACCGAGCTCACCGAGCGCTGCGAGAAGGGTGTCCTTCGGATAGTCGACATAGGGAGCGGAGCGGGGACAGCAAGCACGGCCGCGATGGACATTGCCGCAAATGTGTTGGAGACGAGCGGCCCCCGCTTTGACAGGCCGCTGGTTGTCGATATCGTGCTGAACGATATCTCGAACGTCGCAATGCAGGAAGGAACGAAGCTGATCCGAGCATTCGCGCGAAACATGCGACGCTTGGGCGTTCGTAATGTTGTTCCTGTTTCAGGGCCTTTTCCGAAAAGCACACCGCAACTCCAACGCATACAGCGGAACGTTGGTCTCTATGACTTCTGCTTCATGTCCTATGCTTTGGCAGCCATCAAGGAAGACTCCCAGTACAGCGAAATCGCTGATGGGCTTGATTCGATGATTCGCGCTTCAGACGGGCGGACCTGCGGGATCGTTCTGCAAGACAAGTTCCACGAATCGATGGCCAGGCAACTCACCGCCAAGCTTGGCACGTCCTGCAAGAAGGTCACGATACGGCAGAAAGTGCATGACCCCTCAAACGGTAATGACGCGCAGTCCTATACGTTCTTTCGATCCGTGTTGGGCAGTCCGGTTTCTGCTACGGCGTGGTGAGGAGGTTTTGCTTGCAGAACTTCGCCGCTAAGCCATGCCGCTTGCAGAGGCGCAGAAACGGTTCGACGACGTGTTCCTGGGCGATGTTCCACGGCAGCCGCCAACTCCCGCCACGGAACTCCAGGGCGGCGGGTTCCGCCAGGAAACGGTAAGTTTTCAGAAGCTTCCCCATCGTCGTTGTGAGTTCAACCCCTCGCGGTCTGGTGATCTTAGCCACCGAATAGACGACGTGCATGGCGCGGGCTTCCTCCGCGAAATCCAGCAGGGCATTCAGATCGCAGAGCGGTTGGGCGTCGGGCAAGCAGAAGTCGTCGCACGTCTTGTCGCGCAGGGGGCTGCGAGGCACGAGCGGATCGATTCGAAGAACGATGGGGATCCCCGCGGCACGTAGTCGGCGAATGCCTTCCATTCGATCCTCGACTGAAGGGGCGCCGGGCTCGAAGACCTGGCGAACCTCGTCTCGCGCGAAGGCCAGACTGACCTCAACCCGCAGGCTGGGCAGGTTGGCGTCGGCAAATTGCCGGGCTCGCGGGTGGTTTCCCGGAAGTCTGGCCAGCCGGCGCAGGAGCATCACATATTCCGGCTGGGCTGCCAGGAGCGGGTTCTTCGTCAGCACCGTAATGGTCGTGAACCGATGGCGATAGCGGCCGATGTGTTGCAGAACCAGCTTGGTCTGGGCGGCCTCGGCCTCCATCGGCTGGAAGGCGTCGGTGCTGTTGGACAGGTGCAAAGGCGCCGGCGGGACATCGAATTCATCCAAATCCGCCAGGTCGCGGAGCAAGCCCCTCTCAAAGCCCTTCTTGCAGGCGGGCTGCTTGGGTTCATAGCCAGCGGCGTAGCAGTATGTACATTGGTGGCCGCAGCCGGTGTAAACGTTGATGCAGTATCGATGACCGGAAGGGAACTGCCTTTGGTCCGCGAACGGGCAATACCATTTCACCACCCGAGGCCGCGTGGGGCTGACCGTGGGCTTGCCAGACCGATGCGGGAAGAAGTACCACGCCAAGGCTGCCTGTTGCTCCGGCGGCAGCCCTTCCCACGCCGGCGCGTATTTCTCATCTGCCCGCCGGGCAAGGTTCAAGCCGTCACCAACATCGCAGGGGAAAAGCTTCATGTTAAACCGTACAATAACCTAACATGACCGCCGGTTGACAGCAAGATTTCCTCGGGGCAATGCCGTTAATCTTCTCATTCCCATCGTTCTGGCCTCTCGCACTCCTCCGCGTAAGTTCAGCATTCACAAGAGGCCGACATTTTGGACCACCGCCAACAGAATGCAAGAAGACGCTCTTGCCGCTCCCAGCCGCCTTTCATGGGAATGCCCCCTCTCTGATACCCCCTGGCCCTCGGTTTCTAACCCCATGCCCTGGTTATGAACTAGGAAGCGCCCCGGCATGTCTTACGCCCTATTTCGAAGCCAGCGAGAATTGAGCTAGTTCGTAAGATTGGCTGACTTCGTGAGTTGCGAAGACCGTCGGAGACGACGGAGCGGCCGTAACCCGTAGGAGAGCGAGTACATACTTGTTAATGGGCAGTGCGGCGATGAGTAACTCAACGAAGCAGCTACACCGCATCAGAAGGCACGCCTCGGTTCAGAAAAGGAATCGGCGTGTGCCCTCTTTGCGTTCGCACAAGGCCAGCGGACAGTGCTACGTCGTCCTCTCCGGCAGGGCCGTCTACTGCGGCAAGCCGGACGATCCTGCCGCCGAGCAGCGATACCACCAGGCTGTGGGCGAGTGGATCGCCGCGGGCAAGCAGCTCCCCGCCGAGCCGTCCACGATCACCGTCAAGGAGCTCCTCGCACGGTTCTGGACGTACGCCGAGCAGTACTACTGCACCCTCACCGACGGCCGGAACAAGGAGCTGGAGCAGTTCACCCTAACACCCTGTGGCAAAAGTCATTCTGGCTGCGAGAAAAGTCTTTTGTCCGGGCTCATCGTCGCGAAGACTCGACAAATCGACGGATTTGCCTGCGTTCCGCTCCTCGATCCTGAACAAAATCCTGCGCTCTCGCCGACGAAGCACTTTTACCTCACCACGGACGGCTAGTGGGGCCGTGATCCTGCCCGAAAAGACGCTCAGCGGGGCGTTGGGGGCAGCTCGGGAATGCATGGAAACAGAAGAGCTCCAGGAACCTTCCTTCCGGCTCCTGGAGCCCTTGACGGCTATTGCAACGTATTACGTACTGCGTGTTTTCCTACGCTATTCTGCTTACCTGCGCCGACGAATCAGCGCCAAGCCGCCCAACACCAGGAAGCTCAGTGTGGCCGGCTCGGGGATGTACTGTAGGACCAAATCACGCCTGAGGCTGTTCGCCAGGTTGACGCCCTCCAGCAGAGACCACTCACCTGGGAGACCATAGTTACTCGTGATAGTTCCCATGTCAGGCCAGATGACCTGTTCGCAGTCCGTGATAAGCTTCCATTTCTGCCCGATGGACGGGGTATAGGAAGCGTCCACGGTGATGATGGTGTTCATATCCCTCATCATCACATTGCCCTTAAAGGAGATGTCGAAATCACTATCCGAGTCGAGCAGCCACTCCTCAGTCGAGCCGATACCGCCGCTGGAATATATCCAGTCATTGACCAGGACGCTGGCGCCTTGACCGAACGTAACGTGGCCTTCGCCTGTCGTTCCGGCAGCTGTGTGAGACTCATCACCCCTGCCGAGCACAAAAGCGTTACGTCCCATATAGGTCCCGCCGGTGAACGACGCATAACCGTAGGCGTAGTCTGTGGCGGACTTGTTGTAGCCAAGGTAGAGGCGCTTGCCGACGAACATATAGCCGCCGGTCATGTTGAGGTGGCCTTCGCCGGAATAGTCCCCGACGGTGATGTGCGCCTTCTGGTCGGAGCCATCCTGTATGAAGCTGCCACCCATCATGTTGAGCGTACCGTGACCGGTACCCCGGCCGACATAGACGTTGCCCTTGGACGTGCTGTACAGGTCGACCAGACCGTCGTACATATTGAAGACGCCCGTGGCGCCGTTCGAGTTGCCGATGTTCATGTACGACTGATAGCCGGCGTTCGTCTGGATGGTTCCACCGTACAGGTTGTACACGCCGGCGGTGTTCGTACCACTGCTGGCGATGTTGAACTTGGTGCATTGATCGCCGACACCGGTTTCGTT
>CAZUUK010000186.1:0-939 GCA_964622675.1 uncultured Planctomycetota bacterium
CGTTCGCTTTGCGCCTTCTATCTCCGAGTGGATGCAGATGCTGCTCTACACGCCGGAGACATCAGGGGGCCTGCTCATTGCCGTGCCGGAGAAGAAGCTGGGGGAGCTCACCGCGCTTTTTGACCGGGAAGGACAATCCTACTGGGTCATCGGGCGCGTCGTGGAGGGCAAGGGTATAGAGGTCGGATAACGCCGAGCAGGAGGCATAGGGAAAGTGGTCAAGCCTCCTTCGGGGAGTAAGGGTGACAGGGGGATCGAAAGGTGCTTGGGGATGAGGAGGTGGCCGAGCTGATCGTGGACCTGCTTCCCCCCGGCGGAAGGGTTCTGGATGTGGGCTGCGGCGGGGGGCATACGTTGAGGGCGCTGGCCCGCCGAGGTGTGGAGGGGATGGGGGTAGATCCCCATCCCTACGGAAGAGCTCCCTGCCGGCACCTCCATGCGGAGGAGATCAGCACGTTAGAGGAGCGGTTCGATCTGGTCTATACCCTTCACGCGCTGCACGAGTTCGACGCGCCGGAGCGGTTCCCGAGGGAGGCCAAGCAGATTCTGCGGCCGGGCGGGATTCTGCTGGTCATGGACTGGGTTCGAGGGGCGAGGACGGGGGCACGGGAGAGGTACTTCGCGACCAAGACGATGGCGGGATGGATGGCGGACGCCGGGTTCGATGTCCTGCGGCAGGAGGTGCATGGGCAGACGATGATCCTGGCCGGCCAGCTGCCGATTCCCAGAGAGGATATGAGGCCGTCCTGAAGGACAACATAAGAAGGCTGTCATCGTAGCTCAAAGGAGAGGCTGGCGTTGTATGGCTACAATGGTAGAATTATGAGGGTGAATCTCACACAGGGGGCCGTTTCGGTGGAGGAGTCATACCGCCCGGCTGTGCGTCCAACGATGGATTGACATCAAGACGAGCGTCAAGGTGACGATCAAGAGCATCTC
>CAZUUK010000186.1:949-4725 GCA_964622675.1 uncultured Planctomycetota bacterium
GAACACAGCGGTAGGAGATTTCATTTCGGTCAATAGCCGGAAAGGAAATGTGGATGAGAAAGCTCTCAATTTGTGGAAAGGGGGGCAGCGGGAAAAGCACCGTCGTCGCCCTCCTGGCACATGGCCTGCGAGACAGAGGGTATCGAATGTTAGTCGTCGACTCCGATGAGTCAAACCCGGGGCTCTATCGAGTGCTCGGCTTTGATAAGCGGCCCAAACCTTTGCTGGAGCTCGTTGGGGGAAAGAAAGAGGTGTTTCCGACGTTCTCTGAGGAATCGGATCTCCGCGAGAGCCTACTGACACGGGAGGAGATCCGCGTCGCGGATCTCCCCGGCGACTATATCGTGGAGAGAGACGGCATCGGGTTGGTCTGCGTAGGCAAGATCCTCCAGTCGCTTGAGGGCTGTGCCTGCCCCATGGGGGTGTTGAGCCGCGAGTTCCTGAAGAGGCTCTCGCTGCAGGAGGACGAGGTGGCCGTTGTTGACATGGAGGCCGGCATAGAGCATTTTGGCAGAGGCGTTGAGGCGAGTATAGACAGCGTGCTTATCGTGACCGAACCCTCTTTCGATTCGCTGGAACTCGCTGAAAAGATAAACTCCCTCGCTGCCGAGGTTGGAGTGGAACGTGTGTGGACCATTCTCAATAAAATCGGGTCCGAGGAGATCGCCTCGCGATTAAGAAAAGAACTGGAGGAGAGAGGCATCTCTGTCATTGGATCCATCGGCTATGAGCCAGAGATCTTCCAGTCTGGCCTAGAGGGGCGTCCAGTTCGTCGCGATAGGGTGGAGACGGACATCGGGAGCATACTGGATCAGTTGCTGTAGGGGGGGATTATGTGCCTGGCTACGGTCTTTATCGAAGATGATGGCCAAAGAAAACAAGTGATGCAGGACGTGGCCTGGATCAAGCCTGCAGACGGCGGGCTTCAATTGACTACCCTCTTGGGGGAAAGCAGGCTATTCCAGGCCCAGATCGAGAGCATCGATCTGATGAACAGCTTGATCGTTCTGAAAAAGATGACCACCGACTCCCCCGAAGGGGAGCCCGGCGATCAAAGGGACAAACCGGTCTGAAGGAGGAGGCGTATGCCAATCTACGAGTATCGATGTGAAGAATGCGATGAGCCTTTTGAGGTGTTTGTGCGTTCATCATCTCTCACAGAAGACTAATCCTATCCAAAGTGTGGCAGTCAGAAGGTGAAGAGGGCTGTATCGCTATTCGGCGTTGGTGGGGCGGGCATTAGCGGCAGCGTGCGCGGCTCCTGCAGCTCCGGTCCCACCTGAGCGCTGAGCGGCTAGGAAACCGTGTGTCACCAGAAAGGGCAACGCGATGGCTGAAGTGAACAAACCCACATTTGAGGACCGCTGTATCATCTCCTGCGGGATGCTGCATCCGGAGATGACCCACCTGGCGGAAAGCGGTTTTCTGAATCCGCGCCGGATCCTTTTCACGCCGCCGGGTCTGCACGCCCTGCCGGATAGGCTGGAGGAGCACCTTCTCAAGAGATTGGATCAAGTGAGAGAGGAATGCCCCGACCACAGGATCATCGTCGTGTATGGAAAGAAGTGCTACGTCAGCACTGATGAACCGCTCAAGCGGGTGGACTCGGTCTTGCAGGCAGCAGGCCAGAGGATCGTCAGGGTACAAGGGGACTATGGCTACGACATGCTGGCGGGTTTTGAGGATCGGCAACGGATCAGCGGCGGAAGGCAGGACAAGACCCTCTGGTTCACGCCGGGCTGGCTCAAGCACTGGAAGGTCGTCTATCAGAAGTACTTTGGCTGGGATGATGCTGACGCCAACGCGAACTTTCCAGGATTCTACGACAAGATCATCGTCCTGGACAGCCTTGGGCTCGCCGAGGAGTACATGATTCAACACGCCGAGGAGATTCTGGAACTGTTCGACTGGACCGGTCTGGAGGTGGAATTTCACCCGATCACCCTCGACCGTTTCAAGGGATTGCTGGTGGATAGCCTGTTGCCTTCAGCAGACGAGGAATTGGAGAGAGCGTGATAACGGCACAAGTCAGCCTCTACCCGCTGCGGCGAGTCTCGATAGGGCCGGCCATCCGCGAGGCGGTGCGCGTTTTTCGCCAACACGGATTGGAAACCCGCCTCGGCGAGATGAGCACCCTGGTGTGGGGAGAAGAACAGGCGGTCTTCGCTGCCCTGCAGGAGGCGTTCCACCGGGCTGCAGAGCACGGGGATACGGTGATGACGGTCACCTTCTCCAACGCCTGTCCGTCGCCGGAGGGGCCCTGAAGTGACCTCCGGGAATGTAGCCTTCGACGAGCGCGTTGCCGCGCACTACGAAGCCTGGTACGAGACCTCGGAGGGGCGCCGGGCCGACGAGTTGGAGAAGGTCGTTCTAGGATGGCTGCTACAGGGCTTTTCTGGGTCGGGCAGCGTGCTGGAGCTGGGATGCGGCACGGGCCACTTTACCCGTTGGCTGAGCGACGAGGGATTGGCAGCGGTGGGATTGGACCTCTCAGCGGCTATGCTGGCGGAGGCGCAGGCGTTGGACCGCGTTCCCTTGGTGCAGAGTGACGCACGAAGGCTCCCCTTCGCCGACGGCGCGTTCGACGTGACGGCGTTAATCACCACGCTCGAGTTCCTGGAGCGGCCCGGAGAGGCGTTAGTGGAGGCGCTGCGGGTGACCCGTCACAGAGTGCTCCTGGGCGTGCTCAACCGATGGAGCGTGCTCGGCCTGCAGCGCCGACTGACGGGGCTCTTTCACCAAACCGTCTACGACGCGGCCCATTTCTACGGCGTGGGGGAGTTGAAGCGGCGGCTGCGGTCAGTGACCGGCGGGAAAGGGCACATCGTGTGGCGCACCACGCTGTTCCCCCGCTGGTGGCCGTGCCCGCAGGCGAGCCCGCCCTGGGGGGGCTTCATTGGGATGGCGCTGATCGTGGGAGATGCGTTTCAGGAGAGAGGATGATGGATACGCAGACCATGTGGGTAGATGTCACCCGCTGTACAGGCTGCGGTGCGTGTGTGGAGGTGTGCCCCGTCGGGGCCATCTCCCTGGTGGACGGCAAAGCCCGCGTTTACGAAAAGTTGTGTACCGGCTGTGGAGCCTGTGCGGACGCCTGCCCGGAGGGCGTGATCCAGCCCGTGGTAACGGTACAGGGCGAACTCATTCCCGCCCCGGAGCGACCGGCCCCCACGGTCTACCGGCCTGGCCCGGTGGTCGAAACGGCGGGCGCGGCCGTCGTCGTTGCCGGTACGGGACTGTTGATGAAGGCAGCGGGTGCGCTGGCGCGGGCGGTTGGCCGCTGGCTGATGCGACGCTCCGTCGCGACGAGACCATCTGCGGGGAGTGGAACGTCCCCGGCGGGAGATAGGGGCGGCACTGGACGCAGACGACGTCACCGGCGGCGAGGGGGGTGAGGGAGGCGACACGATAAGTGCAAATCATCATCACTTACGATAACAGGACGCTGGATCCCAATCTGACCTCCGGTTGGGGGTTCTCCTGCCTGGTGGGCGACGACCTGCTGTTCGACACCGGCGGGGATGGTCACACGCTGCTCTCCAATATGACCAAGATGGGGATTGACCCGGCGGGGATAAGGACAGTGGTTCTCTCCCACGCCCACGGCGACCACACCGGCGGGCTGGGGGCGCTGCTTGGCACCGGCGTCCGCCCGACGGTCTACGTGCCCCGCTCATTCCCCGCGCGTTTCAAGGCGGACGTGCGCTCGCTCACCACGCTGGTCGAGGTGCACGGGCCGGCGGAGATTCAGCCTGGCGTTCACACCACCGGCGAGG
>CAZUUK010000187.1:0-4690 GCA_964622675.1 uncultured Planctomycetota bacterium
CCTACGAACTCACCGAGCAGGGCCACTTCACCAGCATGAACCTCGACATCTTCGAAACACCCGACGGGCGGTACCTCGTCAACGAACTCCAGTCCGTGTTCGGAACGAAGCGTCCGTATCAGATGGTGGTCAACGGTAAGCCTGGAAGGTATATTCGGGACGAGGCAAGCGGCACCTGGTGGTTCGATGAAGGCATTTTCTGCCAGAACGGCTGCTGCAACCTCCGCGTGGAGGATTTGCTGTCGCGCCTGGGCCGCGACCACCCCTGGCGACCCCCTCGTGAGGCTGGCCAAGATGCCACACAATGAACCCTACAACAGGGAGAATCTGTGAAAGCAGACGTGTTGAAAGTTGCAGTCGTTGGAAGCGGGCATGGTGGCTGTGCCATGACTGCCGCCCTCGCCATGAGAGGTTACCAGGTCAGCCTCGTCAAGCTGAGTCACACCATTCACTTGGAGAACTTCAAGGTTCTCCGGGAACGAAAACAGATTCGGCTAACCGGGATTGAGGGCTGCGGGGAGTTCCCGTTACGTGAGGTGACAACGGACCCCGCCGAAGCACTTCCCGACGCCGACTTGATTCTGGTCTATTACGTATCGAACTACCACGAATTCGTAGCCGACCGCTGCGCGCCATACCTGCACGAAGGACAGATTCTGGTGCTAAACCCGGGCTATGCGGGTAGCCTCTTATTCGAAAGGCAGATGAAAGCGGTTGGCAATACCTCCTTCCCGCTCTTCGCGGAATTCGAGACGCTGCCCTATTCGTCCCGGATCACGGAGCCGGGAACCGTGGCCATCGTATCGCGCAACGTGCGCCACCCCTTCGCCACATATCCAGCCAGCCGAGCCACGGATTTGATCGAGCGACTGAGCCCCGTGTTGGGGGAGTGCGTGCCTCGCACGCATCTGCTGGAGGTCGCGCTACACAATCCCAACCTGGTGATCCACACGCTTGGCGTGCTGATGAACGTGTCCATGGTCGAGCACCCGGACAAGACATTTGCCATGTATCGCGATGGGTTCTCCCCGTCCATGTGGAACATCGTCAAGGCTCTTGACAGGGAAAAGATGGCCACCCTCGAAGCCGTGGGCGCTCCTCCCGTTTCCTACTTCGACGAGTTCCGGTTACGCACATTCGAGGACGCCGGCATAGACGGCCTCGACGGTTTCAAGCGTTACGCTTCAGAGGCTCCCGACGGGCCGTTCGAGATCGCACATCGGTATGTCACGGAGGACGTCCCGATGGGCTTGGGATTGATGCATTCCCTGGCAGAGGCGGCGGGCATCGACACCCCGATTTGCGACAGTCTCATCCACATTGCCGATGCCCTGTTACCGACTCACGAATTCTGGCGGCAGGCGCGGACGCTGGATAAACTCTGGGATGGCACGTTGAAGGAGTTGCTTGACGTATTGACAAAATGAAACAACTTCGAAGGGCGCTGACACCTGCGGCCGCCCGGGGCGTTTTTGGGCAGCTCTTGGCCAGTCCGGTGGGCTGCATCTGGATGGACGCGCATCACCGGAGAGCGCCGCGCGGCTGCCGACGGGGAGCCGACGGCCGCCGGTTAGGTGAAAAAACGTGACTAAACGGTCGCGGCGTTCCGGTATACTGGAGGGGCGCCGCAGCGCATCTCCAGGGCGGTCTTCGGACGCTGGATGCCTGCCGGGTGGGCCTTTGTTGAACTCAAGAGGCACTATGTGATGGCGGAATCCCTGCCCAACAAGAAGCCGACCAGCGAGAATAGGCGTGGAGAAAATGGGCCTCGGGGGGGCTTTCTGAGTTGGCTGGCCCGCGCCGAGCGATTCAGGCAGTTTTTCCCCAAGCCGCTGAGGCGGCTGGTGCTCCGGCTTATTGGCCAGGAGGATTTTCAGCGCCGACTGTGGGACATCCACGACCAGTATGCGGACGCGGAGGAAGTTTCCACTTATCCGCCGAAGGTGGACGTGACGCTGGGCATTATCAAGGAGTTCACGCACGCGCACCGCTGGTACGTCGGCGCCTGCCGCGACCTGGGCGTGCCTTACAAACTGCTCGATATCTCCGGGCCGGATTGGGTCGATGTCATCCGAGACTCGGGATGCGACGCGTTTCTGGTTCGCCCTTCGCCTCATTTCACGATCTGGAAGCAGATGTATGACGAGCGGCTGAGGGTGATGGTCCAGGAGTTGGGCAAGATTATCTATCCGACCTACGAGGAGTTGTGGTTTTACGAGAGCAAGCGTCGGATGCACTATTGGCTCAAGGCCAATGCGGTTCCGCACCCTCGGACGTGGGTGTTTTATGATCGCCGGCAGGCCCTGGATTTCTGCCGAACGGTCGAACTGCCGATCGTTTTCAAGACGGACCTGGGTGCAGGCGCGTCGGGCGTGAAGATCTTTCGTAACCGCGTAGCCCTGCGCCGCTTTGTTAACCGGTGTTTCAAGAAGGGTATGGTTCGCCGGGACGCTGACCCGCGCGACAGGCAGTGGGGCTGCGTCCTGCTTCAGGAGTATCTGGCGGATGCGGCGGAGTGGCGAGTGATCCGCATGGGCGACTCCTATTTTGCTTATAAGAAGGGTATAAAGGGCGAGTTCCACAGCGGCTCGCACATCGTTATTTTTGCAGATCCGCCGCGGCATCTACTGGATTTTGTTCGGCGAGTGACGGCCAAGGCAAAGTTTGCAAGCATGAGCCTGGATATTTTCGAAACACCTGAAGGGGGGTATTTGGTGAACGAGCTTCACCCCGTCTTCGGCAGAGACCCGTGGGACCACTCGATGGAGGTCGACGGCAAGCCCGGACGCTATGTTTACGATGAGGAGCGGGGCTCTTGGATTTTTGAAGAGGGAATCTATACCGAGAATGCGTCCTGCAATCTGCGTGTGAAAAGGACTCTCGAACTGCTGGGTTGCGTGCTGGAGGCCTGACTTGCGAAGGTTCTTCTCCAAGGCGCTGAAGTTCTTTAGGCTAGTGCGAGAGAATCCGCGGTCCCTGCCAAAGTATCTGCTCGCCGTACATAGGCTCGCGGTCTACGAATACGACCCGCGGGAAGTGAAGGTGCGGAGGCCTTGTGAGGAAGTCCGCTTCCGCAAGCTGACAGACGAGGAGTTGGCAAGCTTTGAGTCGCGCGACGATGAATTGGCTCGTCAGGCACGGTGCTTCAATCAGCTTCGCTTCAATCGGGCCTATGCCGCATACGTCGGGGCCGAGCTGGCCCACGTGGCGTGGCTGATCGGAGCGAAGGAGGACTCGGGGCGCTCCATAAGGAACGTGAAATTGCGAGCGGGTGAGGCCGAAATCACCTACGCTCTGACACTCCCTAGGTTCCGTGGGCGGGGGGTCTATCCCTTCGTGATATCGAAGCTCTGCGAGATCGCCGCCCGGCAGGAGGTGGAGCGAGTCTTCATGATCGCTAATCTGGACAACGTCGACTCTCGACGAGGCATTGAGAAGGCTGGCTTCCGCTGTTGTGGTCGTGTTGTTGCTGTCCTTTGCCCGCTTTTTCCCCGGGTCCGATTCACCCTCCGTGGCCACCGATGGCGGCGAATTCTTCGATGAGACCGGCAATACTTGTACAGCCCGACAAGGATACACGATGAACTGTCAGGCAGCCATTGATCTCATTGGGTTTCCCGTGGACTTGGGAGCCAGAGAGCTCAGCCTGAAACTCGGCCCCGAAGCCTTCCGGGAAGCGGGCCTGCTGGAGGTCGCCCGTCACGTCGGCCTCGAGGCGCGGGACCTCGGCAACATCGAGATGTCCGGGGACGCGGCCGGCGAGGCAGGGGAAGACCGTAGCGCGGCGGCGATTGCCGCCTGGTGCGAAGCAGTCGGCCGGACGGTCGCCGAATCGGTCCGGACCGGCGGACGGATAGGAGTCAAGGGCACATGAGGGTGACAGCGAATTCAGGGGCGCTTCTTTATCCAGGGCTCGCAGCGGCTCGCAACGGCGCAGGTGCTGTGCGGACGCATCCGTGGGCGATTGCACTGCTGTTTGTGATTATCTATTGGGGGCCGCCGATCGCTTTCGGCCGGGAGGCCTTCATTCTGTTGCCGACGCTGCGGTTTCATGACCCGATCATCCTGCTTTTTCTTGTGCTGTTTTTCTTCACGCGGACGGGTTCGCCCGAGGGCTTTTTGTTCGGGCGACATGTTCGCTGGGTCAACGCGCTGATTATCCCGTTCTGTTTCTGGGTGGCCATTGCGACGATCATCGGTGCGGTCCATACCCGCGTCTTCGTGCTGCACGACCTTTTTACGCCGTTCGGCATGCTCCGCTTTGTCGCCGTCTTTGCCGTGTTCTATGCGTTCCGTTATGACGCCTCCGTGGTCCGCACGATCTTTGTGGTGGCCGTCTTTTTGCTGACGGCGGAATTGCTGCTTTGCCTGCTTCAGTTCTACAACGTGGGCGGACTGCGTGTGAGCATTCCGTCGTTCTATCGGGGCCCTCTTCGGGGAGAACTTGAATGGAGGGCGTGGGGGTATCGGGCGACGGGCACGACGGCCAATCCGAACACGGGCGCCTTTCACATCCTTTTGCTTGTTCCTCTTCTCGTCGGATACGTTATGTATTCGCGCGCGTTGGTTCGCCGCATCCTCGCCGGCTTGTTTCTGGCGGGGGCTGTCCTGATGATTCTAGTGGGCATGGGTTCGCGGACGGCCATAGCGGCGTCGATCGTGGTGGCGGTCAGCGGGATGGTGCTGGTGC
>CAZUUK010000188.1:0-4658 GCA_964622675.1 uncultured Planctomycetota bacterium
GACCTGGGCCGTCAGAAACGGCAGCGACAACACGACCAATTGGCCCGCAAGCGGGAATCGCCGGGCCCCGTTATCCGGCCACTGTATGTGTGGGTCTTCTACTGCCCCGGCCTTTTCGGCTTCGCCTATCGCGGCTGGTGGACGTATCTGATCGGTCGAGATTACAGCTACGGAAGATACCTCACTGGCAATCATGAGATGGTAGAGCGACTCATGGAACTGTTCCCGCTTGGCGAACAATCGCTGTTTGGTGCCGGCATAACCTTTCGCGAATGGATGCCGCTGTTTGCCGGGAAGTATTGTTGCCGTTATCCCAACGGCCGCCAGCGCAAGCACGCCGGGACTATCCAGGGCAAGGCGCTGGTGTGGGCTGAAATGTATGGCGACGCCCTCCAAACCATCGTAAGCCGAGCAACGCTCCCTGGGAAGGAGATGAGATGATACACACATTGAAAGGCCAAGGGGACACCCGCTGGGTCTGGCTGGACGGCCGCGAGCTGTATCCCGAGCCCAGCCAACGATTGCACGACCACGGATCCGACGGCTTCAACTGGGGCTACGGCGGCAGCGGGCCGGCGCAGTTGGCGCTGGCCGTACTCCTGGAGGTCTGCCGTTGCGAACAGCAGGCCTATGCGTGCTACCAGCGGTTCAAGTGGCGGGCCATCGCGACGCTGCCGGAGGGCGGCTTCACCACGACGTTCGACTGGCCGATGGACCTGGAAAGGCAGAATCATGAGTAACGAACTGGTCATCCGCAAGGCCCTGAGCGCGAAAGTGAAAGCCAAACTGCGCAAGCTCGGCTGTCGTTTCCGGCCGGGTGACGTGATCGTCGGCGTGAGGTCCAACTATCGACAGGGCGCCGTCTTTCGGGTCCTGCGGATGACGGAGAAACGGATCGTCGTGGCCGAATGGGAGGGCGGCCAATGGTGCGACAGGGAATCTTGCGGCGACCTTATCACCATCGGCTACGACCACATCAACGATTACATCAAGTACGACGGCGACCCGGTCACACTAGAGTCGGATGTCCTGGCCATGATGCAGGACGTGGAGGGCTCACTCGGTTCGGGCCCGGACCTTGTGCCGACAGACGAGACGGCGTTGGCGCCTTGCCAAGGAAAGGAACCGCTCCTGGCGGCTGAGGCGACGCTGCAAGCGGCGCAGAACAGGGCCCTGATCGCCAGAGCGATTATGCAGCGGAAGGCCGATGAGATCGGCGCGATCGTCCACCGTTTCCAGGAGGGCCTGGAGAAGGTTCGCAAGGTCCTTCACGTCGCCGAGCTGTACCTGGGGATCGACGAGGAGGTTCTCCTGATTCGCGACGGAGAGCCGGCGGCCGCGACGGAGCCGCTTTCTATTCGGCAGATGATTCTCTACATGGACGAGGAGTTCGGCGACCCCGCCGGCGGCGGCCTGGACTGGAAAGGGATCGACCAATTCGACGAATGGGTGGTCAGGCCGGAAAACACCGCAAGGGTACTGCCCGAGGCCAAGGGAGCCGTTGCGCTCCAGGTGCGGCGACACCTCAAACAATATGAGGACATCTGGGCGCAAGTGGAAGGCGATGCCAAGAATTCCAGGACCTATCTGCTGATCCGCAATGGGCAGCGCCTCTATCGCATCTGGATGAAGGAGCACATTCACCCCCGGCTCTTTCCCCGCAAGGACGAATTCAAGCCGAAACCGAGACACATACGCTGGAGTGAGGGAACAGAGGAGGAATACTGGAGCCCCTTCGACGAACGGGACTTGAAAGAGCGGGAGTTCGCCTACAAGAAACACGGCGTGATGCTCCAGGGCCTATTGCATCGAACACAGGTGTTTCAGCCGATGGCCGAAAGCGTGGACCTGTTTGAGCCGAAGAGCTGGAAGGGGCTGGTACGTTTCATTCGCGATGATGAACTGACGCTGCCCACGGGCCGCCTGCCGTGGCGCGACTGGCAGAGGCAGATCAACTCAGCCACCCGCGTCGGTTCACGAATCATCTGGATGGACAAGATCGGATACTACGAGAGGGATGACGAGATTCACTTTCGCACGGGATACACCGCCGGATACGGTGTGCCGGCGCCGAAAGAAGGCCTGTACGTCGTTGTCGCCGGGTCTCAGGGTGAGCAGGACCGCAAACACCTGCGATTCTTCTACAATCCAGGCGACGTCGTCTGGCGACGCGCTGACCGCTGGACCGGTCGTTGCCTCGACGACGGGCCGCGCAAGCGGCGCATCGGGTTCCACTTCGGCGACGATGAAGTCTTGAACTACGACCAGATCGACCTGGCCGATATCGAGTTCTACATCCACTGTCGAACCGAGCGCAAGCACTACGCCGACATGCTACCTCTGCTCTACGAACTGCGGAAGCAGCGCCTCGCGGAGATCGAGCACGAGAAGGGGCTGGTCCGGCTGCTCACCGATCGGTTGCAGGCGCCGGAACCGGTGATATGGAAGACCATCGAGTGGTGGAAGACCAAAAACAAATGGAAACGACCTGTCGCGCAGGACGATGCCAAAGCCCTGCGAATGATACGAGGCAGGATCAAAAGACAACTGAAAGGAAACGCCTGACATGGCAGCTACGACGCTGGTGACTATCGAGATCAGGACTAATCGGGAATTGACGAACGTCGAAGCCTGGAAGGCGGCGGAACGAATCGTCGATCACCTGTCTGCATGTAAACAATTCTTGACTGAGTTGGGTACGGACCCGGACATCGTTGATTACTGGGTCAATGACCAGAAAGAAGACTGACCATCCGAAGAGGCCGGGCCCATTACCCCTACTCGTCTGGGCTTTATCGCGAAAGGAGCGTGAGTTATGTGGCATACGGAATTATGGAAAGATGATTTGAAGCGGACTTGGCAGTTTGCGATGGGGGACGGGTTTGTCGCGGGAGCCGAGGAGTTTTTGGATGATGATTTGCTTGGTATGGACTATGGCCGACTGTTTGCGTATATGTATCGGAGATTTGGAGTGCCGGAGTGCGGAAGCGACGACTACAAGGAAATTGCGAATTGGTATTTGGCGACCCCGGACGCGGCCGTGCTTTTGCTGGTGAGTCCTCGTCCGTTAGGCGCGCAATACTCATTTTCCCACGGGCTGAATACCGAAGTATTTACGGATTGGCGAGAGCAAGAATTACGGGATCGCGCTATCAACGCCCTTCGGGTGACAGTGAGAGATTTACTCGTGCCGACAAACGTCCGAGATACGTATATCAATGCGATGGGGCCGGTGGCAGAGACAGAGACAAAGGAGGCACAAGAAGCGGTGGCATATTCTCCTCACGCGGGATTCGGTGTTGAGGCTGAATATTTTCAGGAGCGAGAGGCCAAAGAAGGTGAGTTTCTGTTCAAACGGAAAGGGGCGTGACTTCATGGAAGAGAAGATCATCAAACAGGTTCTGCTCGAAATCCTCGATTTGATGCGGACGCAGGTCCACGCCCCGAAGTGCGGATACAACTGGTGCGCCGCCGCCCGAGGTGCTCAGGCCCCGGTCGGATGCGAGCACGTTGAGGGCTGTCGGGTCAATTTTCAGCTCGACGAACGGATCCAGGAGTTGAAGACGAAGGTGCAGGGCCTTGCATCCGGGGCCGATGCCTTTGATTACCTCTGCGGGGAAGGGGCCGACTCAAGCAATGCGCCATAGAAGAGCTGGAGGAGAGCCATGACCTATGAATTGCGTGACTACCAACAGGCGGCGGCCGACGCCGCGCAAACGAAAAAGAACGGCCTCTTGGTCCTGCCTACCGGGTCCGGCAAATCCCTCGTCATCGCCGCCATCGCCAGGGCCTCACCCGGCCGGACGATCGTGCTGCAACCAACGAAGGAGATTCTCGAACAGAACCACGGCAAGATGGTGGCCTTCGGCGAAACAGACCTGGGCATTTATTCGGCGTCCTGCCGACGCAAGGACCTCGGGAGAATTACCTTCGCTACTATCGGCAGTGTGGTGCGCAAGCCCGAGCTGTTCTCGGATTTCAGCCGGGTCATCGTCGATGAGTGCCACCTGGTCAACAGCAAGGGCGGCATGTACGAGTCGTTCATCAAATCCCTGGGGCTGCCCGTGACCGGGCTGACCGCGACCCCTTACCGACTACGACACTACAACGATACGTACAATACCGGCCGGCTGATAGCCCAATCGCGCATCATCACACGCACGCGGCCGCGCATTTTTTCCAGCGTCGATCACATCACTCAGGTAGAGACCTTGTTTGATCGCGGCCACCTCTGTCCGCTCCGCGACGACGTCGATGCGGCGGAAGCTGTTTGACAATTGAAGAGGCGATACATGAGGCGCGGCGGCCACTGTGCACGGAACGGGCACGGGGCAAACCCACTCGGGCAACCTCGTTAGATGAGATCGGCTGTCGTTTTGCCCAGCATTCGACTGGCCGCGCCTCATCAACCTTAGCTGGCGTGTGATGAAGAAGGAAGCCGGGAGAAGGGCCCTGTGGCACAGCCTGGCGGCATGGCCTAAGCGCTTCGGGAAACCGCGCCGTCCGCCCACGCCTGGCGGCCCGCAACGGCGCAAGCCCTGCCTCGGCAGGGAAGCCCCCAAAGACCGGCCACGCCAGCGAATCCTCTTGAGCAGCTCCCGCTGTGCCGCAGGGTGCGGCGGGGGCTTGGGCGAAAGCCCGCAAGGCACGGTGAACGC
>CAZUUK010000189.1:0-4548 GCA_964622675.1 uncultured Planctomycetota bacterium
CCTTGACTTCCCGCCCGCCGCCCGTATACTCCGAGCAGGTGGTTCCGCCGCTCGGGGCGGCGGATGGGGTTCACCTGGGATAGCCACGGTTCCCGCGCGGGTAGCGTGGGACAGCGCCTCATGGTCGCGTTCCGCCCAGTTGGCACGGCAAAGGGCGACAGGGCAGGAATGGGGCAGGCGTCCTCGAATCGCGGCTCGCGTTCGGACAGCACCTGAGCATCACGTGGGAGGTCATGTCATGGCGAAGTACGTTGGGCTTACCGATGATCCTGACACTCGAAAGGAAGCGCACGGGAATCCATCTGATTGGTGGCAGTGCAGCTTCAGTTCTGAAGCCGAAGCTCGTCAGTGGGAGCAAGACATGCTTGCCAAGCCGGGGTATCAAGGCGGTACGGGGGGAGCGGGATGGCGGTATGGTTACACCTATACGATTACGAGTGGCACCACGGAATGACGAAGCGATGGCCGGTCGGCCAGGCGCCGGAATGAGGCTGCGCTCGACCGTCGATGGCTGCCGAGCGGCGGCGGCCTCGCGCGGTAGCATTGGGTAGGCTCTCATTTGTGCGACCCGGGCCCTATGCGCGC
Source organism: uncultured Planctomycetota bacterium (assembly GCA_964622675.1). GTDB lineage: Bacteria > Planctomycetota > DG-23 > CAZBND01 > CAZBND01 > CAZUUK01. The sequence goes on from CAZUUK010000189.1 coordinate 586, forward strand.
CGTTAGGGAAACCGCCAGAGATGATTCCGATCATCATCAACTGGGGCGAGGAGGCCAAGAAGGTCTGTGAGGCCGGCCTGGCGCGGTGCCCGAATTGCCAAGGGGTCGTGGGGCTTGAGGTCTGGCGCACCGCCAAGACAGCCGGCGCGTACTACCTCAAGCTGCTTAAGTGGCATAAGGAGTACTGGCTCGTCTGTCCGGCCTGCCAGGCGGGCGCTCCGCTCAGCCAAGCCGACTTCCAGCGGATCCAAGCGGAAGGGCGGCAGCTCCCAAGCAACGAGACTGCCGTTTCGCTGTACAACTTCCTCACGGAGAGCTTCGGGCACTGGCTTGAGGCCTTGGGGGAGAAGCCGTCCTTTGTGTCGGCATGGGTGGAAGGGGCGAAGAAGGCGCTCCGCGCCAAGCGCCACTCCATGGCGCACGTGGAGTACATCCTTGCATTCTGGATGGAGGATAACTGGGAGGATATTGCGCCCTTCTTCGAGGCTGAAGCCGCCGCCGTGAGCGAAGAGGACCGCGCCTCGCAACATGGTGAACTGGCTGCCTATTTGGCGACGCTCGGGTTGCCTGCGGATACCACGGACACGGAGGCCGTCAAGAAGGCCTACCGCGAACTCGCGCTGAAATGGCACCCCGACGCCCAGCGGGGGAAGTCGGACAAGAACAGGGAGGGCGCTCAGCGGAAGATGGTGGAACTGAACGCCGCCTACGCTGCCATACTGCGGGCGCTCAAGTCGGCGCCCGGCGATTCCGACTTGCCGCGCGCCCAACGCGACACCGCGCGCACCGAACCCGCTCGCAGTCCGTCTGCTCCTGCCCAGCAGCCGGCTGGCCGTCCGCAGCGTGAAGGACCCGCGAGAACCAAGCGATCACGACGCGAGCTGAGCCTAGGAGCGCCGGCTAAGTCCACTCCCTCGCGCCCTCCCTCGACGGGAGCCGGAAAGGCGCCCGCGAAGCGTAGCAGATGGCGGGTGGCGGCAGGTTGGGCGTGCGTTGCAGGTGTTGTTCTTCTGATCGCCGCTACGAGCGCCATCGTATACAAGAACGCCGAAGGAACATTGGATCTCAGCAACGCCACCGTCACGGATGCGGTCGTGGCGATCAAGGCAGGCGAACTGGCTCGCGCTCAGCGGATTCTCGATCATCTCAAGGCGCGAAGTCCCAACGACTGGAACGTGTGGGATGCATCCGGGTTGCTGAATACAGAGCAGCAGCGCTGGCGGCTCGCGGTGAGTGACTACCAACGGGCCATGTCGCTCAACGAGAGCAGTATCGGCAGTTGTGTAATGTTGGCGCATGCCTACGAAGGCCTCGGAGAGCCAGCAAAGGCTCGCGCCTACTTTGAGGGCGCACTGGCGATTCCGCCCAGAGACCCCCTCGACTATGCGTGGCGCGGAGACGCATACGAAGCGCTCGGACGGCCACAGGAGGCAATTCAGGCCCTGACCAAGGCAGTCTCCCTGGACCCGAACGACCCGGATTTCCACGTCGTCTTGGGCCGCGCCTTCGCAGACCAGGAGCTTCACACGATGGCCATCGCCTGCTTCCGGAAGGCGCTTGCCCTGAGGCCGGGATCTACAGAGATCCGATACGCAATGGCCGATTCCTACTCAGACCTGGGCCTGATCTACTTTGACCGTAGGCGGTACGCTGATGCCGTCGCGGCATACCGTCGAGCAACCGAGCTGCAGCCAAGGGATAGCTCCAATTGGAAGTGGCTTGGGCTAGTATGGGAGCGACTGGACCGCTTGGACGAGGCAGCGAGCGCCTACCAGCGCGCGCTTAGGCTCGAGCCCGGCGACGCAGGCGCTCACGGCAACTTCGGGCGGGCGTGCTTGCTGCTCGGAGACCATTCTAGGGCCGTCTCAGCCTTTCGTCGGGCGACCGAGCTGGATCCGGCTGACGACGAAGCTTGGACGTGGCTTGGGATGGCGTGGGGTGAGTCGTCTCGGCATAAGGACGCCCTTTGTGCTTACAGGAAGGCTATCGCCCTGAAGCCAGGCAAACCGGATCGGCACCTCCTCTCAGCGTACAGCTATCTCGCCCTTGGAGATCAGGCGCAGGCCATCGAGGCTCTCCGTATGGCAGCCCACCTGGATGCGCATGGGAAGACGGGACAGCAGGCCAAGCAGGAGCTTCGGTCTCTCGGCCAGCGGCCGTGAGAAGTACGGAGGCAAAAAGGGGTCAGGCTAGCTTTGTGACGCGTATAGGCGCGTTTGGTGGTTTGGCACGGGGGAGCGCGGGGGTGGGTACAGCTGCGACAGCAGGCAGGAGGTGGCAGTGTGGCGATGAAGAAGGCAGAGATGGAGGCGCATCGGGCCGACTACGATGACCTGATGCGCAAGGCCGTATCCGCGGAACGAGAGGCCCTCTATAGCCAAGCCGTGAAGTTGGCGCTGTCATCGTGGGAGCACATCGACGGCATGATGCGCTACAAGAACAGGTACAGCGACGCGGAGTTCTCCAGTATCAAGGCCATCGACCTCGTCCTAAAGTACGCCCCGTACCTCTTCGACTTCCGGAGCCTGGACAAGCTTGAGGCCCTGCTCAAGGGCTGCCGGCGCATCGAGACGAAGACGTCCGATAGTATGGCAGAGAAGCTCAAGGCTGCCAGGGCGTTTATGTGGGGCGCGCACCGCCTGTGGGACCACATCGAGCGCAACCCGAACACGCGCCAGGACAAGCTCCGCCAGCGGCTGGGGGGCGAGCAGGACGTTTGGCGTTCGATCGCGGACACATGGGAGAAGATGGGATTGCTCACGCGCACGCCGGAGAGCGGATCGTACCGTCTGGCATTGGCCACCCGAATGGGAGGCGTGGTCAATGCCAAGTGCCCGTCCTGTGGCAACGTGGTCAGTGCACCGAAGGCCATGCTTCTCGAGAAGTCGGATTGCCCGGAGTGTCGCAAGTCCGTGCTGTTCGTGATTCTCGTAGGGACGGGAGCAGCGACTGAGAAGGGGTAACCTGTGCTTTACGTCTTCGTCTTTGTCATGGGGCTGGTCGGCGGGGGATTCTGTGTCTTCCTTGCCGTCATGGAGAGGGCCAAAGCCCTCAGGGCGCAGAAGCGACAGCAGGAGGCCCAGGCCAAGAAGATCCACGATGCGATCGAGAAGGTCAAGGCAAGGAAGGACGAGCTTGACCAACACGAGGCGCAGCTCGTGATGCAGGAGGCAGCGATCCGATCCCGGGTCGTCACGTTCTCCGAACTGCAGCAGGAAAACAACCTGCTGAAGCACGATCTCCAGAATATCGACGTTGACCTTCGGAAGCTGCAGATGGATCGTGAAGTGCAGCGTGGAGAGCAAGAGACGCTTGACCAGAGAACCAAGGAGTTGGGAGGGCGGTACCTGAAGGAGAACGTGAAGTGGGTTGGTTCTTCGCTGACCACGAGCAACTTCGTGGCCAGCAAAGCGCGTCTTCAGAAGGTGATCGAGCGTTGCCGGGGGATCGGGTTTGACGTATCCGGCGACGATGAGGCATCCCTGGTCGCGGACCTCAAGACGGAGTACGAGAGGATCGTTCGTGCTGCCTTCGAACGCGAGGAACAAGCCCGAATTAGGGCGCAGATCCGTGAAGAACAGAGGCTGGAGAGGGAGATCGAGCGGGAGTTGAAGCAGTTGGACCGGGAGCGAGCCGCGATCCAGGCTGCGCTGGAGAAGGCCCTCGCAGAGGCCAAGGACGAACACACGGAGGAGGTCGAGCGTCTGAAGGCCCGACTGGCGGAGGCGCAGGACCGGACGCAGCGCGCGATCTCACGGGCGCAGATGACCAAGTCGGGGCACGTGTACATCATCTCCAACATCGGGTCCTTCGGGGAGGGCGTCTACAAGATCGGCATGACGCGAAGGCTCGAGCCGATGGATCGCGTGAGGGAGCTGAGCGGGGCGGCCGTCCCCTTCCCGTATGACGTGCACATGATGATCTCCTGTGACGACGCGCCGGCCCTTGAGAACGCGCTTCACC
>CAZUUK010000190.1:0-4536 GCA_964622675.1 uncultured Planctomycetota bacterium
CTTCTGAATCTTATAGACACCGAGGCAATCTCTGCCTACGCGACGGCATAGCTGTTCGTCAAAGACTTCGCTGTTGAGACATTTCAGCCCGCAGTTCACCTTGTCGAAAACGGCAGCGATGTCAGGTTCTACGTTGCTTCGCCAATTAGATAGGGTTGCCTCGAGGAGCTCCCTAAGGAAATCATCGAGGCGCGCGCCCCGCATGCATCGAGTGGTCTCCACGACGAGACCCAAATCAATATCTGAATCAGGACCATAGCCGCCCATAAGGCCGCGAGAACCGTGAAGCGTGATTCTTGTAACCGCGGGATGGACGACCAAGTTTGCTGTTCTGAGCAATTCATATGTCTGCGGAAGGCGCGTCGCGAGATCGCTCTCAAATTCCGTGACCGTAATCATGCCTTCCTTATTCCGGCCGGGTTCAGTAGTTTGTCCTCACAGGCGTGAAACAAAATCTCTGTCTCCGCCGAAACGAACTTGACGAATTGGAAACCGCGTCACCAGCCTTCTTCACCTGCGCTTTTTGTGCGGGGGGAGTGGGCGCTTTTTGAATTCGGTGGCTAGGCGGTCATCGAGTTCCGCCTTTAAGTCGAAAATCTCATGCGAGATGGTTTGTTGGTCGAGGAGATTGAGCATTTCGTAGGGGTCATTCTGTAGATCAAAGAGCCGCGGGCGTTGCCCGTCCACCACCACATATTTCCACGCTGTGGACCGGAGGCACTGGCCCGCGCGATGTTCGCTGTAGGCGTAATCATCGCCGGAGGACGCTCCCTCAATAACAGGGCGCAAGCTTCTGCCGTCGAACTGCCGGAGGGGCGGGATGCCGCAATAGTCGAGAATCGTCGGGGCGATGTCAGCGCCGGATGCCGGGGCGCTGCTTTGGCGGTCGGCAGGGATGACTCCGGGCCAGCGGAGAATGAGAGGGACCCGGAGGCACTCTTCGAAGAACTTCATCTTGGAAAAGGTGCGGTGCGAGCCCATCATTTCGCCGTGATCCGCCGTGAATATGATAAGAGTCTCGTCGGTAAGACCCTGTTCGTCGAGAGCAGCGAGGAGCCAGCCCACCCAGTCGTCCAATTCCTTGACGAGCCCGTAATAGAGGGCCATGAACTGCCCTAGACCCGAGGCGTCTGCGGGGACGGCGCCGGGGATTGGCGGGTTTTCCTGAAACGAGTGGGTGACGTTGGGAGGCATGGGCATGACGGCGGGGTCGAACATGCGGGCGTATTTTGCGTTGGCGATAAGGGGAGCGTGAGGCTGAAGGATCGAGCAGGTAACACAGAACGGAGTCGGCGGGCGGGAGCGGAGAAAGTTTATCGTCTTTCTGACCGTCCAGGCGGTCATGGTGTCTTGGTCCGAAACCTCTATGACGCCCGCCTCGTTGTGGTGAGGCATGAGGAAACCCTTTTTCTTGGCCGCTGCCATCATCTCGTCCACGGGCCAGTAGCGGTATGGCCATTTGGTGTAGCGGTCTATTTTGTGTTCGGCGTCGTCGGGGGGGTTCGGATATCGCTCGGCAAGGTAGGCGTGGTAGTCGGTCATGCGGTGGGCGAAGACGCGCGTGTCTCCCTTGTAGCAACTGCGGTGCTCGCGTCCCGTGTGCCATTTGCCGTGATACTCTACGTGGTAGCCGGCCCGGGCTAGTGCCTCGTCAACGGTTGAAATATCCTTGAGCCACAGGCCTTTTTCCTCCGGCTCGCAGTTCCTGTACTCGAATTTTCGGCCGCGGCTGAAGCAGCCGGAGAGTATTGAAGCGCGCGACGGCCCGCAGAGAGGGGTCGAACAGGTCGCATCGCTTAACAGAAAACCTTCTGAGGCGAGGCGGTCTATGTTAGGGGTCTGGATTATGCGGTTGCCCCGGTGAGAGAAAACGTCATAGCGCAACTGGTCGATGAGGATGAACAAGACGTTCGGTCGCGTTCGGCGGCCTCCCGGCAGCCTTTCGGGACGGGGCTTCGGCTCTGTTTGTGGAGGAGGCTCCAGGACGGTGGCCGCGGCTCGCTCCTCCAACAACTCATCCGGTTTCATCAGATGCTATCCCACGCGCTCTCTGTCAATGTGTTTAGCGGCGGCTTTCGGTCATACGGCAGCGCGACCTCTCACGTTTCGGTGCAACTATCTGACACAGTATATGTCTGGCCGGCGGTGAGGAAACATAACGTTCGGAATAGCGGCGAGGTCGATATCATGAACGAGGATGTCCGCAAGATTGCTTTCGAGCCTAGCGGCGATTTCGCCGCGCGGCCCCGTGATGAGGGAAACGCGCGGATGGACGAAGGCGATGTAGAGTTCGTTTTCGTAGCTTCTGGTGCGCATCCACCATTCGTTATCGAGATGGCACATTCCGTAGGTGGGATTGGCGATTAGCTGTGCGCCTTTGATCTTCAGGGTGCGAGCCGTTTCCGGCCATCTGCGGTCGGCGCAGATCATGATGCCGATTCGTCCCAGCGAAGTCTCCCACACCTTCAAAGCGCGTCCCGGAACGTAGCGTGTGTCGTGGTCCATAAGATGCGTCTTATGATAGACGCCCAGTATCTTCCCACGCTCATCAATAAGGGCTGCGGCGTTGTAGCTGCCGTTTCGGGCTTTTTCGGTAAAGCCGAAGACGAGATGAACACTAAGGTCGCGGGCAAGCTCACGAGCCTTTTTCACATAGCCATCTCCGCGAAGCGGCTGGCTTATCTTTGCCAAGCGCGGCGCGGAAAAACCCCTTTTCACACTGGCAGCGTAGCCGTCAAGAAAGCATTCGGGAGTGATTATTAGCCGGGCTCCACGCTCTGCTCCAGCTCGGGCCAACGCCTCAAAGGTTCGCCAATTTGCCTCGAGGTCCCATTTGACCGGGGCTGCTTTGATGAGCCCGAGGCGTATGATTTGCCGCTTGGCCAATTGGGTCCCCTCGCCTGAAACGGCAGGTGATTGCTATATCCATCCCCTATGGTTCAGAATTGTACCTGTACTGACCAGGAGCGTCAAACGCCGTCAGAACGCGGCACAGCACCCTCTGCCAAAGGTTGTCTATCGAAGTTGCCCCTTCTTCGGAAATTGTCAGCGCTCAGCGTTTTCGCCTATGGTCGTATCCGCTTCAGGCGCGGCGGATATGTTTTCCCAAAGAGGCCTTATCCTAACAGGCCCTATGGGCAGGGAACTACGGAGCTCCTGCAGCTTCTGGTCGACCTCCAGTACAAGGTCGAAGTCTTCCTCCAAGACGATATAGCGGTTGTAGTTAAGGATTGCGGATTCGAAATCACGTTCGGCTTCGTAGACCTGAGCCATGAGATAGTAGATGCGTTTTTCTTCGGGGAAGAGCTGCAGAGCTGGCTCGAGGGGCTCAAGCGCATGAATGCGGCCTCCCCTGGCGTGCCGGAGCCGCGCCAACTCCACCATGGCATCCAGGTTGTAGGGAAGCGCCGCAAGGGAAGCCTCCATAAGCATCTGGGCCCTAGGGATGTTCCGCACCTTGATCGCCTCCCGGCCTGCTTCAACCAGAAGCCTTGACTGCTCGGCACTCGCCGAAAAGCCTCTGTGCCATTGCTTTACCGCATCGTCGCGTTCCCCCAATGAATATTTCGCTCCGCCCAGGTGGTAGTAAGCGGCCGGGATCGGTGCCGCGCCCTCAACATATGGCTTGAGCAGGCGAACGGCCTTGTCATATTCTCGCAGGGCGGGGTCCACATAGCACAGTGCGAGGTAAAAGGGAATGTTAGGCGCTCCCTCCACAGCCCGTTGGTCCGGGGTCGTTTTCTCGAACTCGGAAGCGGCCTCCGCGATCTTTCCCTGCGCAAAAAGCTGTCGCCCGATATAGTAGTCCGCCGGCGCGCTGGACGGATCTATCTCCAGCACCTTACGAGCGAACGAAGCCGCAGCGTCTATATTCCCCTGCTGCAGCTCCAGCCGCGCCTTGGCCAGCAGAGACCGGACTTCGGGCGATTGCGGCTGTCGCGTTTGCGTAGGGGGGGGCGGGCTGGTTGGACTTTCGACGGGCTGAGCAGGCGGCTTTTCGGTGGTCTGCCCCACCAGATCCCCGAGCCGCTTCAGGGCGGAGTCGATTCGTGCTCGGATTTTCGGGTCTGGTCTGAGTGTGGCCGCCTTCTCGTAGTTTTCAATGGCTTTGCTTGCATCGCCCGTCCACTCGTAGGCGTTAGCGATCTCGAGGTACCCCTGCGCGTCATTCGGAAACGCTTCCAGCATCGCCTTCAGTGGTTCGATAGTGTCCTCCGCCCTCCCCAAGCGCCACAGGATTCGGGCGAGCTCCAGGTACGAGTCTCTATCAGAGCTGAACAAGGAGATCGCGTGCCGGTAGGCCTCCTCTGCCTCAACCAGCCTGCCCTCCTCCACCAGAGCTTTTGCACCTTTGAGTCCCGAGGCGGCCCTCCGCTGAGCCAGTGCGCTCGCCTTCTGCCACAGACGGATAGCGTCATCGAACTGACCCAGGTAGTATTTGCCTGCGGCCAGGTGGTACATGGCGGTAACGTCCCTCGGGCGCAACTCGAGGTAGTCTTCCAGGTGAGCTTTTGCCGATTCGTAGCGGGGCGGCTC
>CAZUUK010000191.1:0-4509 GCA_964622675.1 uncultured Planctomycetota bacterium
TTTCACTTTTTTGTCGGAATTGGACCCGAATTGGCGCTTTTTGACCCCCTTTTTGTCCCTTATACATGGAGCGGCGCTTATGCGCCCACGAGCGCGTTTCGGCCCTTTCCATCGGCCCTGCTCCATGCGTCCGTCGGCCCCGAACTGCCAAAATGGCAGTAGCGTGGCGCGTGCCTGGGTGCCTGAGGGAAAGGACATTTATGATTGCGGCCCGCCTGCGGCGGGTAAAATTGCGGAACCGGGATGCCGTTGACGCGGACGGATAGGGGTTTTGCCGGAATTCTCTGGAACTCTCGGAAGTGCTACTTCGCTAGGACCGCCAATCCAAACAGGGCAAGTGCCTAGAGCGGCAAAAAAATTCTGCTGTCCGCCAATTTTTCGCTTGACAAGAACATAGCAGGAGGCGATTATACCAGTAGCAGGGTGTCTTTGCAAAAGGAGACTGCCATGTCCAAAATACCCAATGCGGATGGTCGAGAGGCCGCACTTAAGGGGCTTCATGCTTACCGCGAAGAAATCAAAAAGAAAATCGACCGCTTCAAGCAGGACGTAGAGGCGGTAGAGAGGTCAATAGCACTTCTGAGCGGCGAGGATACAGCCAATTTGCAGGAGGCCGTCCGCAAGACCTTGGGGTATGAGGGTCTGGGACCCCAACGAGCGGTGGAACGCCTTCTCTATGAGAATCCCGATCGCAAATTCAAAGCGAGCGTGGCGGCCAAGGAATTACTTCGGCGCGGTTATCCCAAAAAAGGCAAGAACTTCGCCAGCATCATAGCATGCGCCTTAAATCGTGCTGTGGCGAAAGGGATTGCAACGAGAGAACACCATGGCGGGCGGTGGGTTTATGGTCTTGTGAACAGCACCGGAGCGAGCGAAGCCAGTCTGGCACAAAACTAATATGACGGAAGGGTATGAGAAAGTGCTGTTGCAAAGACGAGCAAAAAAGCGAAGCCGTCGCTACTGGCTACCAGTAGCGACGGCTTCGGAAATATTGGTGGGGCGCGGCTGGGGCTCGGCTGGGGCTATGGATCCACGGCCGCTGGGTTCGATTCCCAGGCGCTCCACCACTACGGGGCTATGCCGGAAAAGGCAGACGGAACCTACTTGGAATAGGTTGGGTCAAAGGCCCGTCGGGGTTCGAATCCCCGTAGCCCCACGCCAAAATACCATGCGGGGGTAGTTTAACCGGATAGAACCGGCCCCTGACTAAGGCCCCGGTCCGGGTTCGAATCCCGGCCCCCGCATCGATCTCGCCTTTTCAAAGAGCCGAAGAACTATACACCAGACAGCGCCAGAGTCAAAAGAATTTTGTCGTTTCTGATTCTCCGTTTTGCCTTGGTTTCTTTATCGACTTTTTGGTGGCCTCGGCTACGGCCGATTTCCAATTATCCTCTATACGAAATCGCTCTGCTTTCGGGCTCTCTTTTTCGGAGCCTTTTTTCGCGTTTGCAATACCTTGCCTCCCACACTCTAAATTATAGCGCGCGGCGCATCTCCGGAACAAGGGCCAATTTGCAATTGATTCGCACTAATCAGGCGCTTGCCGTCGGTGTTGCCGCACGGACGCTGGCCGAGGGCGATTTATCCCGGCGTTTTGACGATGTGGAAGACCTGGTCGAGAAACAGGCGTCGCTCGGCCTCGTCGGAAAGAATGGACGTCAAGTTGAACCATGCCCGCACCTGTCCGTCAGCCCTGATCTGGTCGATGACCGCGTCGGTAAAACACGATGCAAGGTAAACGGTGTGGCAGCGTGGGTTTTCTGAGAGTTGCTTTCGAAACGATTTCAGCGCCTCGCCATACCTCGTTTGCGCGCCTGCGATATCGAGGCTGCCCTTGATCTCGATTGCAATTCGCTTTACCCCCTTGGAGTCGAGGAAGGCCACATCAGGTTCAGAGGCAAAGATGATGCGCCAGCCGTTCTTGAGCCGATATTCCCGCCGACCGGTTTGCCCGCCGAGATCATTATCTTCGAGGTGCTCGCAGATAATTTTCTCAACCGCCTTGGCCGCACCTTGCCCGACGAGATTGGCCCAGGTGCCTTGAAGTTGAGCGCCTATTTCTGCGAGTATGGCCTTGCGACTTACCGACACGTCGTACTCAGGCATGGAGTCTATCACGCCGCACAGGATTTTGTTCAAGATACGGCATAGCCTTTTTGCCTCGGGCGCGGGCATGGTTCCCGCCCGCCGCGATTCGTACCGGCTCGTAGAGAAGAGGATTTGGCCGATTCCCTTTTGTGAGAGGGCAGCCAGGTTTCTGTAATACGCCACCAGATGAGGCCTGTTCTGCACCACCTTGGGATGGACAAAAATCTGGTGTGGCCGGGCGCCCGATTGTTTGACCCGCTTGAAGGCAGCGGAAGTGATACAAAGGTCTTTTAGGTTCCACTTCAAGGTCTGCGGCGAGATGGCGCCGATCTCGGCAATGAGCAGATCTACCTTGCTCGCTAGGACGCCGTTATGGAAAAGCCGCGCTCTTGCCGTATACGCCTTGGTTAACGCCTCCAGCAGGTGTTTATCAACACGGCGTTTCGCTTTTTTGGTCAAAGGGGGTCCCCAACGAGTGTGGCGCGTAAGGTGCGCCGAGCCAATTTATTTTTCCCAGACATAGACGCATTTGCGCAGTTCGCGGCGGCCGTGAGTCCCCATTTGTTGACTGCTGTTGCCCTTGCCACGAGGCAACGTCCAGATGTGCCTGACCTTTAGGCCGAAGGCCGTTGCGAAGTCAGAAAGGATGAGGTCCACGGGGATCTCCTCCCCGGCATATCGCACGTTGTCATTAACCATAACCACTTTGCCGCCGGAGTGCAGAACCCGTGCTAATTCGCAGACGACGAAACACATTTCGTAGAAATAGTTCTTGACCATTCGCGCAATGTTGGCGTTGTTGAGGCCGCCGTTCTGCTTATGCAAATCAAGGGCTGCTAACGTTTCCTGGAGTGCTTCTTGCCCCTCGAATACCTTTTCGACGGCGCGGAAACGCTCCGGTTGCCGCTTGGCCGAATAGGCTTGCCTGAGTTGCTCTTTCTTTTCCCGGTTTTCGACCGTGCAGGACAACATTTCTTGCCTTAGACGCTTCACGTCGCTGTTGGTGAAACCCAAGAAGGCGAGTTCGAGCGCATAGGTTCTGGTGTAATCGTAGCGGTTGCAGTAAGGAGGAGAGGTGATGACAAAATCTATTGAGCGGGCCCGCATCTCCGGGAGAATTTCAAGGCACGAACCCTCGCGGATGTCCAAGGAGCCGGGGGCCCGGCTCTTTCCCAGGAACAGCCCCTTTGCGAGCAAGTCTTCCGCCATCCGCTCGAGCTTTTGCCGGATGGCCTCATGAAAAGGCGGAATCTTGCCCTTGGAGAACTTGCCCTTTACGCGATTTCTTCGGCTTCTGTAGTCCCACCTCAAGTACTGCCCATCCTTGCGTGTGTAACTTATCTCCTCGAGGATGCAGAAGCACGCGAACTTAAACAGATTCCGAACGTGCGGATCGTCTATCTCTTTCTCGCAATACGCGAGGAACCCGGCCATTTCCTTTTCGGTTTGAGGAGAAAAGGCCCCTTCCGTAATGGAAATGTGGGGGAAAGCGTAGGCTGCGTTGAAATGGTCCAGAAGCGGTGTTTCCTTCAGCGTCCGAACATGGTTGGCAAAGTGCTCGGGGTCAACCTTTTCGGCAGAGAGTCTGGCCGTTATGCCGAAGAACCCTACAGGCAAAATCTCTATTCCTATGGCGTCCCAACCGAGGTCGCGGGAAGCAAACAGGGCTGCGCCAGCCCCGGCAAAGGGGTCGAGCAAAACACCCGGCTTCCTGTCGAACTTGTTGAGGAAATAGGCCACAAGGCGGGACGAGAACCCCTCCTTGTATTTAAACCATCGGTAGAAGGGCTCGTGCTTATTGGCTTGGAAACTTACCAGAGATCGGTCGAGATCCGGGTTTGCCCGGAGGAGGTCGCTGTAGGCGCTCAGAAGCGATTCGCGGGCGCTCGTGCCGGTTTCGAGTGTTGTGAGCCCCATGGTCGGCTGCCCCGGGCTTTGCGGAAATTGCGGCCCCTGTGGTTCCTGGTTGCGCTGATGAGGCCTCTGCGTTAAGCCGCAGGTTATCCTACCATCAGGCGTGGCACATGTCAAAAACATTACAGGGACGAAAGGCATATCCCGGGGGCCAGACGGAATGACCCGTGGGGCGGGTGCTGCATTTACCGGAGCCGGTCACATCTTTTTCAGGACCTGGGCGGCGTTGGCGGCGTCGGCGGCGGAGTCGAGGGCGAGGTAACAGACGCACCGGTGGCCGATGGCGGCAGCCGAGAGGCCGCGAAGGTTGATTTTCGCGTCGGCGAGGGCCCGTGTGATGCGGGCGCCGAGGCCGGGTTCGTCCGGCCCTTCGACGCGCACCGAATGGAGGCTGTCGGCGGCGGCGAATCCGGCGGCTTCGGCGGCGGCCGCCTGTTTCCCGCCCTCGATGGGCGTCGCGAAGAGGACGCCCGTGCCGGGTTTGTCGGGCGCGCGGCGGGCGATGAC
>CAZUUK010000192.1:0-4508 GCA_964622675.1 uncultured Planctomycetota bacterium
TATAATAACTTAAGGGGGTGGATTTTATGGGCGCCATCAAGGTTCTTCTGGCTGAGGATCATCTGATAACACGGCAGGGTATCTACCGACTTCTAGAGGATAGCAGTGACTTGACGGTAAGAGGTGAGGCTGGCGGTGGTGAAGACGGGGAACGTTAAGCGGGAAGATTACGTGACGACGGAACTTGTGAGGAAGGTGGAGGAGGTGATCGAGCCGCTTTGGGAGGGTTACGCGATACGCGTGCCGGCGGCGGAACGGGAGAAGCCGTACAGCGGGAAGGTGGTGAAGGTGGTGACGAATCCGTTCGGGCACGAGATAAGGGGGATGGCTGAGTGGGATTTGCCTTGGGAGCTCTGGAGGGTGGAGCCGAAGGAGGTGGAGTTCGCGGTAGCGCCGGGGGAGAGTAAGGAGCTGGTGTTCGAGCTTTCGGGGGAGGCGGGGGCGTTGGCGAGGGCGCCTGAGCTGCGGGGGAGCGTGGAGGTCGTGAAGGACAGGCCGGCGGTGGAGTTCGGGTGGAAGGTTTATCTGGCGGGAGCGGGGGAGGTCTGGCGAATGGCGCAGCCGATAGAGGCTGACGGGACGCTGATTGATTGGTTCGATCTGAAGCCGCCGGGTCCGGCTGTGAAGATCGAAGGTGATTGGAACGTGGTGGCCGGCGCGGAGAACTGGGAGGGGGCCTCTGACCTGAGCGCGCACGTTTACGTGGGGCAGGCGGAAGACGGGATATACGTTGCGGCGAAGGTGTGGGATACGGAGCTGGTTGCGGGTTCGGAGGAGAACTTCAGGGAGGGTGACGCGATAGTGCTCTATTTCAGCGCGAAGCCGCCAAGGGAGGGAAAGGATCCGAACCGGATTTTCATCAGGCCGAAGATAGGGGAGAGGGATACGGACGTGAATTTGAAGGGGGCGCTGAGCGAGATTCTGGGGAAGGCGGGGGTGGGGACGAAGTCGGGAGGACGGGGGTACAACGTGGAGGTGAAAATTGCGAAGGAGGCAGTGGAGGAGCTGCTGGGGGTCACGGATGCGGGGTCGTTCCTCTTCGATGTTGGGGTGAGGGATTTCGACGGGGAGGGGGAGGGGCTTAGGAGTTCGGAGCATAGCTGGATGGGTCACGGCGTGCCGTGGAGGGATCCGACGGGGTTTGGTGAGATGTTTTTGAAGTGAGGCGTGTTCGCTAAGCTTTCTGCGAAGAGCGGCAGGGGATCGTTTGAGAAGGGCGTGGCTGCGCGTGTGCGCCGTCACGCCCTGTTTTTTGGGGGACGGCGGGCGATGAGGCGCTTGAGGGTGGGCGCGAGGCGGGTGGCGAGAAAGATCAGGGCGACGGCTGCGGCGAGGAGAAGGATTAAGGCGGAGGCGACGATGGCGAGGCGCTGAGGCCACTTGGGTCTGCCGGCGGCTGATTCGTCGGTCGGTTGGGCAGGCGCTTCGGGCGAAGCGGTTGATGTGGCGGTTTGCTCTGGCTGCGGTTCCGGTGATCGGGAGGTGAGAGGCGGGGAGGTGGCGGGTGGCTGTTTGAGAGGAAAGCTTTCGGCGATGGGGAGGAGATCCCGGGGGGCATTGAGGCGGTATTGGGTTTTGACGATAGAGTCGAAGATGAAGTCGCCGACGGCGGGGTGGGGCTTGAAGTCTTCAGCGGTGTAGCTGCGATTGAATGCGATCTCTTTGATTGTCGTGCGAAGGGTTCTCGAGGGAGCGGGGGTTTGTGAGGGAGACTGCGAGGCGTAGTCGAACCCCTGGCAGATGGTCTTGAATGCGACCCAGATGCCATCGAGCTTTGTGAAGTCTTTATTCTCTATGGTCGTCTCCAACTGCCCTTCGGGTGTTCGGACCTCGGTTCTGTAGATGCGGACGCCGTCGGAGAGGTCGGCATCGTAAGACACGTCCCAGGCGGTTTCGTTTTGACCAGATCGCAAGGTGATGCGGTAGACGAGGCGGCGGGCTGCGCCCGGCAAGGTGGCTGGCGAATCGGAGGTCAAGGAGATGTGGAGTTCGTATCTGTCGGCTGATTCCGGTTGGAGGGCTGTGTGGAAAGGCATAAAGGCCCACTTAAGCCACGGATAGCCGAGGGAGCTGAGTTTGGTTTCGCGGGGGAAGAAGGGCTTCTCGACTGAGTTGAAGTCGAAGCGATGGGTGCCGTCAGGCATGAGGTAGCTATACCAGGAAAGCTTTTCGGTGAGGCCGTATGAGGAATCGGCGATGCTGACGGTGCCGTCTGGATGAGTTTTTGGCTTGAAGACGGTGCCTTCGAAATAGCCTGTCTGGAGGTCCATGCGGAGATTGTAGTCGCGAGGCGGGTTGTCATTGGTTTGGTGCTGGAAGGTAGCTTCGATAGTGCGGATTGCCTCAGCGTGGGCCTGCCAGAGGCCGGCGTAAGGGTCATCTGCAAGCGTTTGGCTGCCGATGAATGAAACGAGGGTGAAGGCAAGTAGTGGGACCAGCGACCTGTTCAGGGAAGCGGCGTTTAGCACGTAGTCAGCTCCATATTTCATCCGTGGTCACTTGCTATCCGCAGGGTCCTGGTTTGAGTCGGCGGCGAGGTGGCGGGAGATTGCGTGGTAGAAGGTGGTCTGGGTGATGCGGTAGCTTTGGGGATTGGTGCGGGTGGCTTTTGGGAAGTCCCAGATGATCCATGGCGGCATGACGATGCGGTAGAGCTTTTCGGGTTGGATGTTTTCGGTGCGGGGTGCGGGGAAGAAGCGGAGGTCGGGCGCGGTTTTTTCTCCCTCCGGCTTGAAGGACTCTGTCGCTTTGAGGATTTCGGTGCCGGTGAGGTCCATGAGGGCGAGGGGAGTCATGTACTCCAGGGCGAGGACGTCGGCTTTTCGGGTTTCGCCGGGGGAGAAGAGGAGGTCTTCGCCCGGTCTTGCGCCGCCGCCGAGGAGAGCGAAGTCGGCGGAGGTTTCGGCTCGCATTATTTCGGCGATGGCGGCGGAGTGTCCGGCGTGCGAGGAGAAGTCTTCGGGGAGGAAGGGTGATTCGGCGTAGCCCTTCTCCCAGTTCCAGCGGCTGTCGAAGCGTCTTGCGGCGACGCGCTGGTCGGTGGCGGCGCTCATGAGGAGGAAGTCGGGCGGGGCGGCGGTGCTCTGGAACTGCATCAGGTGGGCGTCGGGAGCGTAGAATTCGGGGGAGTCGGAGGCGGCCCAGTAGATGAGGCGGTGAGGTGCCAGGGGGTTATAGTAGAGGAGGCCGAGGGCGCGGCCGGTGAAGTCCCAGGAAAGGCCGTCGGAGGTTACGACGCGGTCTTGGTCGATTTTGAGGGGGAGGTGGGCGGCGATTCGGGCGACGAGGGAGTTCTGAGCGGGCGTGCCGATGAGGAGGAGGTTATATTTTTCGATGTCGGCTTTTGTGACCTGGGTGTCGGCTTTCCCTGGGAGGCGGCCGAAGGTGGTGTAGTTATCGGCTGTGCCGCCGAGGATCCTGCCGGGCTTGGGCCAGGCAGGGCCTATGGAGCGGCGAGCGGCTTCGGCGGCGGTGAGGATCGCCTTGTTGGTACCCTCGTCGGCGGACGTGCCCCAGACGATCATGATGGGCTCGCCGTGGTAGAGGGCCGTGGCGCCACCGGGGAAATGGAGGCGATGGGCGGGGGCGGGCGGCGGTTCGGGGGAAACGCGCCAGGAGTCTCCTTCGCGGACGACGTAGAGAGCTTCCGGGAGCGGCGGCTCGAGGGTGGCGGCGATGGTGCGGTTGATGACGACGTGCATGGTCTTTTCGCGGTCGGCGGGGGATTCAGAGAGGTTGATTCGCGCGGCGGAGACGTTGTCGAGGGTGAGGTAGAGGGTGTTGCTGGAATCGAGGCGGGCGTCCATGGAGGCGGGGCGGCCTTCGGGTCCCCACTCGGCGATTTCGATCCAGTATGCGCGGCGCGCGAGTTCGTCGGTGGCGGTGTAGTGGATGCGGCTGACGCGAGTGGGGCGAGCGAGCCGGTCTGCCCAGGCGCGGGAGCGGATTTCGGCTTCCTTGCTGACACCGTGACCGACGCCTTCGGCTTCGTCCTGGATGGCGCGGCCGCCGATGGCCTCGATGAAGCGGGTGCCGGCGCGGCTCATCGAGGGCGGGACGGCGGGATCGTCGAGGCCGTGAAGTGCGTAGAAGGGGAGGTGGAGGAGGTTTTCCAAGGGGAGCTCGAGGACGCCGCCGGCCTTGGGTCTGGCGGAGGCGAAGAGGTCGGGATGGCGGGAGGCTATGCTGAACGTGCCGAAGCCGCCCATGCTGTGACCCTGGAGATGGATGTGATCTTTATCTATGTTCCAATGGGCGGAGACGTAGTCGAGGGCTTCGAGGATGTCAACTTCGCCGAGGGCGAAGTATCCGCTGGTGGGCGAGCGGCCCATTATGCTGAGGTGAAGTGAGTTTTGGCCGCCGGCGTCGGCGGGGAGCCTGTGGTGGTTTGAGCCGCGGCCGTGGAGTGAGACGTGGAGGGGATAGGAGCGATTGGGGTCGTAGTCTGCTGGGATTACGACGGTGAAAGGCTGGCCGGTGCCGTCAACTTTCGAGAGGTGGGCCCATTC
>CAZUUK010000193.1:0-4498 GCA_964622675.1 uncultured Planctomycetota bacterium
TCAGACTCCAGGCGTCGTTTGATTTTGGTGATAGCGGCGGCGTGTTTTTTCCTATCGGGATTTGCGGGGCTGGCGTACCAGGTTTTGTGGGTGAGGATACTGTCTTTAGTGTTCGGGGTGACGCACCTGGCGGTGAGCACGGTACTGACGGCGTTCATGGGGGGATTGGCGCTGGGTAGTTTTCTGGGCGGGAGGTATGCGGATCGTCTGAGGCGTCCTGTATTGAGTTACGGGATATTGCAGGTGGTGATAGGGGGATACGGGCTGTTGTTGCCGTTGATGTTCAGGGGTCTTACGCCGGTATATCAGGCTATTTGGCTGAGATATCATCCTGGTTTCTGGGTATTCAGCTTGATCCGGTTTGGGATAGCGGGGCTGTTGCTCATCGTGCCGACGACGGCGATGGGAGCGACGCTGCCGGTGTTGAGCCGCTACTTTGCGCGGAGTCGGGAGGAGGTGGGTTTGGACATAGGTAGGCTATATGGGTTGAACATGCTGGGAGCTGTATTTGGAGCGATTGCGCCGGCGTTTGTGCTTATACCTTGGATGGGAGTGACCAGATCGATAGAGTTAGCTGCGGCTGTGAGCCTTGGTTTGGGGATTTTGTCGATTGTGGTTGGGTGGCGTGGTTTGGTGGAGGTATTTGGGGAGGTAGGTGGTGGTGTGGTGAGGTTCGGGGTTGAGTTGGGGAAGGTGGAGTGGCGAGTGGCGGTGGCGCTGTTGGCGTTTGGGCTATCGGGGTTTGTGGGGATGATGTACGAGATATCGTACACGCGGTACATATCGAGCGCGGTAGGTTCAACGACGTATGCGTTTACGATGATGCTGGGGACGTTTTTGGTGGGATTGGCGCTGGGAAGTCTTTTGGGTTCATATGTGAGCAGGCATTCCAAAAACGAGCTGTTTTTGATAGGGGCGGTGCAGCTGTTCGTGGGGATATCGGTTTACGGCAGCGCGGTGCTGTTCAAGGAGGTGCCGTACATATATTTTGTTTTGGTGCGGCCGGTGGTTGGGATGCGTACTCTTACGAGCCTTCCGCTTTTGGCGGTGTGTTCGTTGGTGACGTTTTTCCCTGCGTTATTCATGGGAATGATGTTTCCATTGGTGGTGAAGTACTGCACGCGGGACGTGCGGCATGTGGGCAAGTGGGTGGGTAGAGCAGCGGCGGTGAACACGATAGGTTCGATACTGGGTTCATTTGCCGGGGGATTTTTGCTGCTGCCGGTGCTGGGGCTTATGGGTACGTTTGTATTGGGGATGGGAGTGAACCTTGTACTGGCGATAGTAGCAAGCGGAGTTTCGAGGTCGCGAGGGTTATTCAGGGCTGCGGTGGTAGCAGCAGGAGCGCTGGGATTGGTAAACGTCTTCGCCTTCACCCCTGCCTGGGGCCCCGAAATGATGACCGGCGGAAGGTACGAGACCGTTCGCACGGACCCCGACCTGGGGCGGCGGGAGTTCATACGGGCAACCCGTCCGCTGACCACGGACGTGATAGCGCACAGCGAAGGGATCGAGGCATCGGCGACGGTAATCGAAGCTCTGGACGGGCATAGGAGCCTATTGAGCAACGGCCGCCCCGAGGGTTCGACGCATGTGGACATGGGGACGCAAGTCCTCCTTGCCAGCGTTCCCCTGGCCATTGCGCCGAAGGCTGAGCAGGTGTTGGTAATCGGGTTTGGCACGGGCACCACCGTCGGCTCGGCTTTGAAGTTCCCGGGAACGCACGTCGTCGCAGCGGAACTCGAGCCGAAAATGGTCGAGTTCTCACGTTTCTTCGAGCCGGTGAACGGCAGCCCGCTCGACGAGCGTGGAAAGCGCCTGTCCATCGAGCTGAACGACGCGCGCAATCTGCTGCTGGTTGACCCTCGCCGTTACGACGTGATCATTTCAGAACCCTCAAACATGTATATCTCCGGAATAACGAACCTCTTCTCGCAGGACTTCTACACGCTGGCAAAATCGCGCCTGAACGACGGCGGCGTCTTTTGTCAATGGGTGCACGGATACTTCGTTACTACCGACACAATACGCGTCGTGCTGCGCACGTTCAGAAGCCGGTTTAGGCACGTCTACGTTTTCCAGATGGGGAAGGGAGACCTCTGCCTGGTCGGCAGCGACGGCGAAGAACCGTTGCGCGTCAATGTAGAGCAACTCGCACTCCGCCTCTCAGCGGAAGCCGTCCGGGAGGATCTCGCTCGTGTGGAGGTAAGTGGCGCCATTGATCTGCTCGGAGCCTTCCTGCTCGGCCCGCAGGAGGTAGATGAACTCATCTCCGAGGGCCCGCAGCTCGTTAACACCGATGACAATCTTTACTTGGAGTTGGAAGCTCCAAAGAGCCTTTGGATGGCCGAAGGCTGGCCTGCGCTCTCCGGCATGCTGGAGATCAGTTCCGGCGAATACCCCGACTTGATATACCCGGGAGGAGATCAGCAGCGCGCCCAATGGCTTATGGGATTTGCCGAGGAGCGGCTCCAGCGCGGCGATTACCTCCTGGCGGCTCGACTGGCAGACCGAGCCGCTTCTCTGGGAGCCAGCATAGAAGCCAAATTGCTGGCGGCGGAAGCGTCGCGCCGGAAGGGCGACGTTGACAGCGCGGTCGCCCAGTGGGACCTGATCCTCAGCCAGGACCCAAGTCACGTTCCCACCCTGCTTAAGTATGCGGATTATGAGGCGGGAAGGGGAGAAACTGACGCACTTGCCGATTTTTCACGCCGCGCGCTTGAGGCGGAACCCGAGAACCCGCTCGCCCACTTCTACGCGGGCTGGGCCTTGTACCAGCAGGGACTCAAGGCCGAAGCGGCAGCGAGATTTGAAATGGCTGTACAAGATGAGCAACTGCGCAAGGAACACCCCGAAGCTCTATACAATCTGGCCTTCTGTGAGCTCGCCCAGGAGCCCCCTCGCTACGAATCGGCGAAAGCTCACCTGCAAGGTTACCTCGAGCTGCGCCCCAGGGACGCTACCGCCATGTACCACCTGGGTGCGGGCAAATACTACCTGGGCGAGTTCGACGGCGCTATCGATCTATGGCAGAAGGCAAGTTTAGTCGCAGCGAGTGAGGCTCACGATGCCGGCGAAAGAGCCAGAACGCTCGCAAGGGAAGGCAAGCTCGCAGAATCGGCCGAAGCTTACCAACAGGCTATCTCTCTCTTCACCGCCGATAGGGGCACGTACGTCGAACTCGCCCAGCTCCTTTGGCCTTCGGGAAGATTGGACGCTGTTATAAATGCGCTGGAGGCCATGCTCGAATCGTTTCCTGATGACCCGCAGGCTTACTTCCAGATCGCCAAGGCGTACGAGTGGAAGGGTGATCTCGAAAGCGCCGCTAGAAGTTATGAGAAGGCTGCCGGGTTAGTGACGGACCCGGCGATGCGGAGTCAGATTGATTCGGCTATGAAGGCGCTCCACGCACGGGCCGTATCCGTCGGCGAATCGCAGACACCCGCCGATAGGAAGGAGGATGCAGGAGGGGGAGGGGATTTGGCAGAACCGGCTCTGGAGGAATCAGCCGAAGTTGCCGATTTGCTGAGGAAGGCGCGGCTGGAGCTGCAGCAGGGGAATATAGACGCTGCGGCTTCGTTCGCTCGTAAGGTGCTGGAGGTGGATCCGTCCAGCGCGTCGGCGCGCTATTACATCGGGCGGCAGCTTTTTGCGCAGGGAAAGATCGCGGAGGCTGCTCTGGTGTTCGAGAAAGCATCGGCGGTTGGGCGCGCCGTGGAGAAAACGCCGAACATCGCATATTACCTTGCACTGTGTTACGTGGATCCCGCCCTCCGACGGTATGAAGACGCGGTTTCCCTATTGGGGGGATACATTGGGAAGACGGGTGCGAATCCTGCAGCTTACTATCACCTGGGCGGGGCGGAGTACCTGCTGGGGGACCGGGACGGCGCGCTGAAGCAATGGCACAAGGGCTTTTCAGCCAGTGCGCAGCACTCTGCTTTCTTGCTGGCCCGGGCTCAGGAGGCGATGAAGATGCGCGACCGCGCTACTGCGGAAATCTTCGTGCAAATGTCCTTTGCGGCGTTCCCTTACAACGTGGACGCGCTGCTGGAACTGGCGCGCCTCCGCCACGCCAGGGGAGAGGGAGTTGCCGCAGTCGAAACCCTCGAGCGCGGACTGGAGTTGTTCTCCGGAGACAAGCGGATCCACTACCTCGCTGCACAGATCTACGAAGCAGAAGGTGACCCGGGGATGGCAGTGTTCAACTACAAGCGTTATCTTAGCCTGGAAGACGACATCGATGTCCGACGGGAGATCGACCGGAAGCTACGCCAACTCCGGGCGGCCTTGCCCGCCCGACCGCTCAACATAAGGCCTTTGTGGGAAGGCTTGGCGCGCCCCCCGGCTCAGTCTCCAGGCGCAGTCCCCGGCTGGCAACAATAGAGGTTTGGGTGGGCTGAGGACTTCCGGCGGCAAGGTCCCCCCCTTTCTTCCTAACTTACTTTCCTGCCTGTCGCTGCGCTATCTCCTTAACTCTGAGTATACGGCGCGCGGG
>CAZUUK010000194.1:0-771 GCA_964622675.1 uncultured Planctomycetota bacterium
TCCGTGTATCTATTGCGGTGCGCAGATCAAGCGCGGCGAGATATGGATGAGCTTTCGCTGGGTGCGGGTGCAGGGAATTTGCGACGAGTGCCAGAGGAAGGAGCGGGCAGAGGCGGAGGAAAAGCGTCAGGCGAAGATTGACGAGGAGCTGATGAGACGGCGGAGACTTATCGAAAGCGGCGGTGATGGGGGACTCGGGATGCCGCGTCGCTTTTGGGGAGTGACGGTAGACTCGCTGAAGGGAAGTCAGGTCTTGGCGGAAGCTGAGCGGCGCCGGTTCGAGGATGGGGGTTTCCTCACGTTACTCGGACCGGTGGGGGTCGGAAAGACTCACGCTGCGGCGGCGCTGGCACACTTACGCTTCACGGAACGTCTGGAAACCGGTCGGGTGTTTTGGGTCGCCGCGGAGCTTGTCGGGGAGTTACGGATGGCGGTCGCGTCACGGAATGGGGCAGATTCGGCGCTGAAGAAAATCAAGGAGAGTCCGTTCCTGGTGGTGGACGACTTGGGGAAGGACGTAGCGACAGAGTGGGCGAAAGCGATGATTCTGGAACTGTACGACGCCAGGTACAGAGAGATGCTGCCGACGATCACAACGAGCAACCTCACACTAGAGGAAATTGCAGGAATTTTTGATGACCGCCTAGCGAGCCGACTTGCAAGCGGCGTCGTGGTGATGATGCAAGGCGCAGATAAAAGACTAGCGAAAACGGAGGTGTAAAGTGAGTACGGAAATGCGAAAGTCAGGCATTGTTGCGACAAGATGCGAAC
>CAZUUK010000194.1:781-4407 GCA_964622675.1 uncultured Planctomycetota bacterium
ATAATAAAGCGAGGGCCATAAGGGGGCACGGACCGTGAGTGGGAGTAGTGAAGAAGTAATCATCTATACCGATGGGGGGTGCGATCCGAACCCGGGCGTGGGAGGCTGGGCGGCTATCATGCAATATGGCGACACGTATAAGGAGCTTTCCGGCGGCGTGCCGCAGACCACTAATAACCGGATGGAACTGACGGCTGCGGTGGAGGACCTTCTCGCGCAGCAAGAGCAAATGATCAAGGGTATCAAGGCCCTTAGCGAAGCTGTGCAAAGTGTCGGCGATGACACCTGCAAGGCACGCGTCGCGAAGATTCTGAAGCGGCATGTTCAGAGCACCTACAAGGGTGCGTTTTAAGCTGGCCGCCTCGGCGGCATAAGGAGTCGGAAAATGGCAACGACAAGGGAGCAAATCCAAGATGTTGTTTATACACTGTGCACGCGGGCAATCAAAGACGGGCTGCCTGCGGAAGAGTGCAGTATCGCCTTGGGCGCGGTGATCGGCTCGTTGATCACCGGGGTCCCAGTCGGCGAAATCGCCCAGGATCAGCCAGTCAAAAAGCGGGCCTCGGGCTCAATCTTCGAGGGCGTTTTCGTTGACCCCGAGCAGGCGCGTGAGATCAAGAAGCGACGCGAGGCGCTCAGCCGATGAGCGAATCTGGATGCCAGGCGCGGACCTCCTTACGCGTTTGGGTTACCAAAGGACGGGCGAGGGCTGGGGCTTCCATAGCTCCCCCCAGCCCTTCCCGTCCCGCATGAGGGGAAGGTGGTGAGCGATGAGTGAGTTTTCGCCAGAGCAAGAGCGGGCGATTATGGCGTATGCGTGTCTCGGCCCGAGCGGAGCGCTGACGGAAGAAGAGATCGCCGAGCTGGTTGGTGTGAATCGCCGGACGCTTTGGGAGTGGCGGCAGAGTGAAAGTTTCTGTACTGCGATACGGAAAGAGGCGCGGCGGAATTTCGTGCGCGAGTATGGGTTGATAATCGCGGCGTTGGTGAGGAAGGCCAAGCGGGGGCATGTTCCTGCGGCGAAGCTACTCCTGGAGTTCGACGGCGCGTTGGTCCAGAAACACGAGGTGGAGGAGAAGGGGCAAGCGGCGTATCGGGAAATTGTCCAGACCTCGATGTTGGAGGCGGAGAGAATGCGCCTGGACGGTCTTAAAGCTATGGGGCTCACCGAAGCGACCGCGGATAAGGTTATAGAGGCGATAGAGCGTCACGGCCTCCCCGAATCTCTCACTTCGGAAAATGCTGATAAACCGGCGTAAGCGCAAACAGGATAAGGACTTGTGGCAACACAAAGCCTGCAAGAAGCGCGTGAGTTGAGAGGTTGAGCTTGAGAGGGCGGAGGGCCGGGCAGCCCTTGTGAATATTGGTGCTTTAGCAAGTAAGGAGCGAGGCGATGAGTGAGATGGCTGCGGGGAGAGTTCTGAAGCTGGTTGGCTATCCGGTTCAGGGGAAGGATAGTGAGCGGCCGCGCTACCGGCGGGCGGGTGAAATCGGCATCCGCCCGAATGGGATACCGGAGGTGGATGCAGCGGGCCGGACGGATGCCAGCAAGAGTAAGGCGAAGGACGAGGTGAGCGTGATCTACGAGAGTGTGCTTCCGCTTGAGGACGGCGACCTGCTTGAATTCGGCGGGCGGTTTCATCGGATTTTTCGGCTGCGATCGACCGGCTGGGCGAGAGGGCCACGCCAACAGATAGCCGACGCGAAAATCCTCGACGCCGACGCAAGCCCTCTGATAGTCTCGGCGGAGGATGCTGGCGGGTGAGTCGGGGGTCACAAGTCTCAAGCTCGACCTACAGAGCGCCACAATCTGAAGGCAAGGAGAGGCTGGCAATGTGGAGAAGAAGACCGAAGCGAGTTGAGATGAGCCTGCCCGGACTGACGAACCCGGATACGTTCGGGGTTCAGCACGAAGATGACTCGATGGATCCGCAATTCTTGAGGGGGGACGTTCTCATATTCAGCCCCCAGGGGACGGATGAGGACACCCCGAGGGATGGGGACTTTTGCTGGTTGAAAGTCAAGGGGCGGAAGCGGCCTCTCTTCCGCCAGCTCTTCTACGACGCGGAGGGATTCAAGCTCGTGGCGCTGAATAGCAGGTATCCCGTGGAATATGTGAAGTGGAAAGACCTCACGCACGTCCTGCCTCTCTACGGGTACTTCCGCCGAGTGAAGAGAGCAAAGGGGGGCGCGACACACACAGGCAACATGGAATTCCTGCGAGCGAAGCCGCCACGAAGGAGAGATCAAAATGGCTGATGTAACCGGCCCAGGAATACGCTTTCCGATAATCGCCGACGCGGCGGATGCCGTGAAGGGTGTAGACAAATTCCTGGTGAAACTGAAAGGTGTTGGTGAGAGGGCGAAGGTGGCGGGCAAGGCAATGGCGGTCATGGGGGCGGCGATTACTGCCGCCTTCGCGATGGGGATGAAGAAGGCGGTGGAGTTCGGCACCTCGATAGACCGCATGGCTGAGGCGACGGGGATAGCACACGAGAAGATTTCCAAGCTGGCCTTCGCGGCCGGGCAGTATCACGGCTCCCAGGAAGCGCTTCAGAAAAGCATGAAGCGCCTCGCCTATGCTATGGCGGAGACGAAGGATGGCGCCGCCGAATATAAGGATGAGTTCGACAAGCTGGGGATCACGGTCACGGATAACACGGGCAAGCTGCGGAGCATTGACAGCGTCTTCTATGAGCTGTCGGATAAGCTGGCGGGGATGGGCGATAACACACAGGCTCTCGCCACGGCGCAGAAGATACTCGGACGCAGTGGGGAAGGACTCCTTCCGATTCTGAAAAAGGGAGGAGATGCACTGCGGGAGCAAGGGGAGATGGCTGAGAAGCTGGGGCTTGTGCTGAACGCGAAAACGGCAAAGGCGCTGGAGACGCTGGGGACCACCGTAGGGAATATCAAGAAAGCCGTGCTGGGGTTCACAACTACGGCCCTGAGGCCGTTGATTGAGGGCGTGACGAATTTCGCGCAGAAGATTGTTGACCTGACTGCGAAGATGATCGCCTGGATGAAGGAGCATCCCAAGGCTACAGGACTTCTCGTGAAGCTGACGGGTACAGTGGGTGTGTTGACGACGGCTATCGGCGGGACGATATTGGTTCTGCTAAAGCTCGTCCCAGCAATCAAGGCGGTGGCGGTAGCTTTGCACACGCCGCCCCTTGGGCTGATTGTGATCATCGCCAGTGCGATCACGCTTCTCATTACCTTCCGAAAGGAAGTCTGGAACGCGTCGAAGAAGACCTACGATTACGTCAGGGCCTTCGGCGCGAAGATAGCCGAGTACGTAGTGGCTGTGGTGGATAAGATTCTCGGCGTGTTCCAGAAGCTACCCCTCATGGGAGAGAAGATTGCGGCGGCGCGGGGTAAGCTGGAGAAGGCCGTCGAGAAGCTCGAGGACTTCAAGGATGGAGCACTCGAAGCGGGGCGAGGAATCAAGGTGTTCGGCGAGAAGGCCGCGGGCGCGACGGAGAAAGCGGGCGAGGGTTTGGATGGGCTAAAGGCGAGGATTGACGGGGTGGCCGAAGCGGCTGGGGAAATGCCGGAGGCGCTCGCGCAGAGTGCAGAGAAAGCAGTGGACAGGGTCAAGAATGCCGTAGCGGAACTGAATAGAC
>CAZUUK010000195.1:0-4398 GCA_964622675.1 uncultured Planctomycetota bacterium
CTCACGTTCTCTCCTGATGGCGAGACGTTGGCCTCGGCAAGTTATGACAAAACCATCCGGCTGTGGGATGTCAAGACTGGCAAGCAGATTCGCAAGTTCCGACCGGAAGAAGGCGCCGAGTGTTCCTGGGTCGGATTTTCCGCCGACGGGAAAGCCGTCGGAGGAGCGCGGAGCGATTTGAGAGGGAGGGGCAAACCGACAATCTTCCTGTGGGATGTCGCAACAGGTCAGCAACGGAATAAGCTCGAAGCCGATAGCGCTGTCTTCTTGCCTGACGGGCAGATGCTTGCGTGTCGACTCACGTATGCATCCATTCGAGTTTGGGAAATCCACGCAAACAGAGACATCATGATGTACGCTAAGGCTAGCTCCGATACGCCGAGGACGACATGGAGTCGGAGGCTATATCAGGGCGAAACGAATTGGGCAAGTCCGCATTGTCGAGTCTCCGGCGTCTTTTCTGCTGACGGCAACTCCCTTGCTACGGTGGGAATCGACAAAAGTCGCCGAGGCTCCGCCAACATCCTCCGAGTGTGGGATGTGGGCACCGGTAAGGAACGATTCAAAGTCCAAGGCCACATGCGCGACGTCTCCCCGATAGCCTTCTCGCCAGAGAGCGAGACGCTGGCCTGTGGGACCTACGGCAAGGGAATTGTGCTTCGTCAAACCACCACGGGCAAGAAGATCCTGACGCTCCCTCCACAAGAGGAATACCCTGCGTGTATGGGCTTCTCCCCAGATGGAAAGTTCCTTGCTGCGGGGACATACGGGGTTGGCACGATTTTGATATGGCGTTTGAGCAGCTGGCGAGTAACTGGGAGCGCCGAACAACCGGCTGCAGCCGACGGCAAATAGCCGCGCCTGATCCGCGACGTTCAGCTCGGAGACGATAATCCAATGGACACATATGCTGTAAAGAAGAAGTACGACGAGGCGCTTAGTGGCCTGACGGGAAACACGAAGAGAGTGTTTGGATACGAAGAACCCGTTTTGATCGAGGGAGGTAAATATCCAGGCATATGGTTGGAGTGCGGACCGCTCGAGGGATTGATATATGGGAGATATGCCCCTGAAATCGCAAAGGCCAATCACGAAGTGTTCTTCCATCACCAGCGGGAAGATGGTTATCTTCCCTGCTATGTTTGGATAGAACAAGAAGGACGCTATCCTATCGGTTCCTCGCAAATCCAGATGGTTGTGCCGATTGCCGCAACCGCTCTAGAAACGGCCGATCTAACTGAAGACGAGGCCTTTCTCGCTCTGGCTTACAACGCCTGCGTCCGGTGGGATTACTGGCTGAGTCAGCACCGGAACACGCGGGGAACTGGCCTTTGCGAAGCCTTCTGCGAGTACGATACCGGCCATGACAATAGCCCAAGGTTCAAGGATCTGCCGAAGAGCTGCCCGAACGATAATGCAGCCATCTGCCCTGTGGCTGGAAAACTGCCATACCTTGCGCCCGATCTGTCCGCGACGATTTACGGAGGGCGACGCGCTCTGTCCGAGATGGCGGAGCGTCTCGACAAACCAGATGAAGCCGAGATGTGGCAAGAGAAAGCCGAAGTATTGAGGCAACTCATTATCGAACACTGCTACGATCCTGAAGATGAATGCTTCTATGATGTAGACACAGACAACGATTTCATCCGCATTCGAGGCGATGCACTCACCAGAGTTCTGTGCGAACATGTGGTAGACCAGCCTATGTTCGAACGTATCTATGCAAGGCACATCAAGAATCCCAATGCATTTTGGACGCCGTACCCTTTGCCGTCCATCGCCGTTGACGATCCGACCTTTGATATGGCACCGAATGCCTGGAGCGGAGTGTCAATGGCGCTCACTGCGCTGCGGGCACCTCGATGGTTCGAGCATTATGGCAAGTCAACAGACTTGGGCTATTTAATGAAACGCTGGGTGGAGGCAATTCTGCAAGCCCCTGCATTCATGCAGGAGATGAATCCGTGGACTGGTGAATTTTCAACTTGCGAGGGGTATTCACCGTCAATGTGCGTGTTTGTCGACTTCGTGGATCGGATGGGTATATTAACTGCCGAACAAAACACTCCGGCGGACCGGGACAAGCCGCCCACCTGAGCTCTGGTGTTCATCTTCATGCCCGCGAGATGTCTAGATGCGGAACAATTGGTCTCGCCAGCCGGGAATTCCTCTGTCCGCGCCCACAGACCTTGCACCCTGAAGCTCGACAACCGGGTCGAGGCGACGCGGAAGACCGCGCGCCTCACCCGTAGCGTTATCCTCTGGTCAGATCCGAGAGATGTTTGAGTTGCCTCCAACCTTGAAGTCGAGATTGATGGCTCCAGGGATCGTGTGCGCTCGCGAGCTTATTCGGCTCCTTGAGGCAGTGGTCGAAGCATACCAGAGCGAAGTACCGACAATCCAGTCAGTCACCCTCTTCGGGGGCATCACGCTGGGGGAGTTTCATCCCCGTTTCAGCGATGTAGACCTTGCCGTGGTGTTCGAAGGTGAACCACCAGAGCTGGTATCAAGGCTCCCTGAAGCAGTGCGTGCAGCCATTCACCGGATTCGCTTTTGCCCGGAAACCCATGTGAGAGCGAAGCATGTCGGTAGCAGTGTGCTCAACGCGATGAAAGACCAAGACTGGCAGACTTGGGCGGCATGGAGCGCCGATATTCTGGTCACTGAGTCATCCTACCCGTTCACATTGTGCGACACATGGTTAATCCACAATCGCGCTTTGACCCTTTCAGGATCTTGTGCCAAAAACAGGTTTCCGTTTGTGAACGCGCCACCCACGCACCACGACGTTGAGCTGGCGAAGCTCAAACGGTTGGCCAATCGTCTTGCCCGCCCGAGACCGTTCGGCGGACTCTCCGGAATGGAGCTGGCAGCGGAGTTCATTTACTATGGTACTGACTTAGAGCCTATCCGAATAACCCCTGATCGTCCGATATATGCAACAAGGCACGGACGCCTTGGAAGGAGATCAGGGATGAGAACCCGTAAACGAAACAATCAGTATCGAGTATCTGATGAACTCTGGAACGAAATTGAGCCGCTGTTGCCGAAGCATAAGAACACCCATCGTTTCGGCGGCGGTCGGCCGCGCGTGCCGGATCGTCAGGCCATGGACGGCATCTTTTTTGTGTTGCGGACCGGTTGCCAGTGGAATGCCCTGAACGCGACGGGCATCTGCTCCAGCAGCACGGCGCATGATCGATTCCAGGAATGGACGAAGGCCGGCGTTTTTGTGAAGTTGTGGGCCAAGAGCCTTGCCAAGTACGATGAACTGAAGGGCATTGACTGGTCGTGGCAATCGATGGACGGCGCCATGACCAAAGCCCCGCTGGGCGGGGGGAAAAACGGGCCCCAACCCCACGGATCGGGCCAAAAAAGGCGTGAAGCGAAGCGTGTTGGCCGAGGCGTCCGGCGTGCCAATCGGACTGGCGGTCGACGGTGCCAACCGACACGACAGCAAGATGGTTGAGGCGACGATTCTCAGTATTCCGGTCAAGCGTCCCAAGGCGACAAAGCGAAAGCCACAGGGCATGTGCCTGGACAAGGGATACGATTATGATTCGGTGCGTGATCTGATAAAGGAGTTTGGGTACACCGCCCACGTCAAGGCACGTGGCGAAGAAGCCCAAGCCATCAAGCGGCAGGCCGGCTTCAAAGCTCGACGCTGGGTTGTGGAACGGACGCACAGTTGGATGAATCGCTTCCGCCGCATCTTGACGCGGTGGGAGAAGAAGCCGATGAATTATCTGGCGTTGCTTCATCTTGTCTGCGCCGTCATTACATTCAGGTGTGCCGGGTTATTCGGATAGGCTCTTAGTGCATCGCCATCACCATAAAGAAGAAGAGTCCTCCAGTGAGGGGAAACCCCAGGGCCATCTTCGTGGAGAAGGGCACCTGCCCGCGCGAGGTCATCATCAGCCCGTCGGCGTCCGGCTTGAGCACGGCGATCTCCGGGCCTAGCATGCGCGCCATCTTCTCGGCCGAGGGAATCGCGACGAACGGGAAGCCCTCGGATTCCATCTGCTGGCCCATCTGCATGAATATCGGCCAGAAGGCCCGGGTCATTGCGGCCAGGTCCAGCTTGAAGACGGCCGATCCGTCGCCGGACAGCTTCAACAGCGTCTTGGCCTTCTCATCAACGCCGATCCCGCCGGTCTGGTCCCGCGCCGCGTCGATCACGGACTTCAGGGCGCTGTCCGACATCGCAATGACTGCGCGGTCTTTCATCCCGGCCAGTATTATCCTTTCGCCAAAGCGGCGGATCGGCACGTTTCGATACTGCCTGGGCTTCGCCGGCAGGTCCGGGGCGAGATCATCCTGAACTTCTCCTTCTTCCGCACCGGCCAGTTTGACCAGCGCCTCGATGGCCCTGATGCCCTTTTCGCGATCCTTCAGATC
>CAZUUK010000196.1:0-4320 GCA_964622675.1 uncultured Planctomycetota bacterium
GCTTCCGCCTGACTTTCTGCAGCGGGCCATCTCACGAACCACGGCTGCGGGGTCGGATATAAACTCCAGTAATGCCATTGAGGCCACCACGTCGAACGCCCCATCCTCGAACGGTAGATCGAAGGCGTCGGCGATCTGGAACGAACATTCGGGTACCGCGGCGCGTGCCACGTCGATCATCTCGGGGGCGATGTCAATCCCCGTGACCTGGTAGCCCATCGTCGTGAAGAAGGAGCTCCAGTGCCCTGTGCCGCAGCCGACATCAAGCAGTCTCTCTCCGGTCTGGCCGGGGCGAAGCAGGCGTTTTACATCCTCCTTCTGAACAGGGTCATGAGCTTGGCCGGCCGGCGTTTCATACCAACGATCGTACTCCTTGGCCAAGGGACCGAAGTCGAACAGGCTTTTTCCGATGTGCCTCATTCGGTTAGCCATGTTTCACCGCCTTCGGTGCAAAGCAAGATATCAGCTGCGCTGAAGAAGTCAGCTTCGGCTGCAAGCGGCTTTGCGCGGCGGAGCCCTCGTAATTCGCCGTTACAGCAAATGCAAGCGGTGCGACAGGATGTTTGTTCATGTTTTTCCATCAGTCTTGAGATGATTCCAGGCTCCGCAAAGATTCTCCAGCTTTGGCCCAGACCCGACGAATATCCTCGGCACAACCATTTTGCTGATACTCCACGACGGATTGCTTTCGGACCTGAGCATCCGTCACCGCCCGGTCATACCGAACACGCCCGGCCAGTGCCAAGCTGCGTTCATCGGCTTGACGCTCGATTTCGGCGGCAATCTCAGGATTTAGATCCCACTTGTTGATACAGACAAGGCCCTGAATGCCAAAATGCTTAGCCACGTCCGCCACGCGCCCAAGATCGTGCATCCCG
This sequence comes from uncultured Planctomycetota bacterium, assembly GCA_964622675.1. GTDB lineage: Bacteria > Planctomycetota > DG-23 > CAZBND01 > CAZBND01 > CAZUUK01. Next base: position 879 of record CAZUUK010000196.1, read on the forward strand.
CTCAACGTTGGCTCGGTGACCATCAGCACAAGATCCGCCCCCGTAATGGAGGCGATGACCGGACAGCCAATCCCCGGCGATCCGTCGATCAATATCAGGTCCGCACCACGCTGCTCGGCAAGCTTCTTGGCCTCCTGGCGCACCGTGCTGACAAGCTTGCCGGAATTCTCCTCAGCCACGCCTAGCTTGGCGTGGACCATCGGCCCATGTCGCGTCTCGGAGATGTACCATTCACCGTTGATCACGGGAGCGAACTCAATGGCGTTTTCAGCGCAAAACCAGGCGCATACCCCACAGCCCTCGCAGGCTATCGGATCCACACGATAGGTCTTGGCCACCTTCCCGTTGCCGGGTCCGTCGAAGTAGATCGCGTCGAAGCGGCACAGCTCTTGGCACTTCCCGCAGGCGGTGCAGTGGCCGGTCTTAATCCTCGCACGCGAGCCGCCGGAGAATTTCTTCCGCTTCACCACGGTCGGATCGAGCACCAAGTGCAGGTCGGCTGCATCCACGTCGCAGTCGGCCAAGACGACCTTTTCCGCCAGTGCGGCAAACGAGGCGACGAGGGACGTTTTACCCGTCCCGCCCTTACCGCTTATGACAACCAATTCTTTTGGTTTCGTTTCCATTTGTGTTGCTATCCCTTCGATGATTCGGCACTTCGAGGCGAGGAAAACTTTTGAATGGCTGCATCAATGCCTTCGATCGGCTTGTCACCGGAAGAAATGATTGCATCCAGCGTTTGTTCGCTGACTTTCTTCTGTTTTTTGAAGAGCCGCACCATTCGTTCCATGAAGGCCGCCTGCTCCTCCGAACGATTGAAATGCCCAAGCAGTTGGCGGACCCATCGCAGGTTATCTGCCACCTCTTGAGGAATCCGCTCGCCGTCGTGACGAACAGCTTCCTGTGGACATACGTCATGGCATAGCCCACAGCGAATGCATTTGGCCTCGTTAATCTCGGCAAGGCCGTCAGCTTGCTGCTCAATCGCGTCGACCGGGCATTCCTCGATACAAATTCCACAGCCTGTACACATCTCTTTATTTATCCATGGCATTGAGATTCTCCTGTTGCCGCCGGCTGATAGCCGTGTGCCCAGATAATCTGTTCCTTTTCGATAAGACGGGCTCTTGCGCCCTTGAAGCCGGCTTCCTTCAGCAGCAGCTTGATTTCCTCGGGCCGATAGTACGTCTCATTCCAAAGCTTTTGTGCAAGCGAGTCTCTCGGAAAATCCACAATCAACAGTTCGCCTCCGGGGCGAAGGATCCGACGAGCTTCAGCCAGGATCGCGTCGGGATGCTCCATCTCGTGTAGGGCCCACATCGAAACCATGGCGTCCATGCTCGTGTCCTTGACGAAACCCAAATGCGTGGCGTTCTTGCGGACGCATCGAAACCGCTGCCCATCGGATGTATGGCGGTGCGTTGGAAAACTTCCGCCCGAAATATCTACGCCGATAACTTTCTGGCGATAGGTTCGCACCAGGTATTGCACGAGGTCGCACGCCCCGCAGCCAAGGTCAAGTACCTGGGCGGCAAGGCGAAGCTCCCGACCGATCCGCCGATGCAGGCGGGGCTTTATCTTTTGGTAGAAATCATCTTTCAAAACATTGTGACTCATCTTGGTCTTACAACGTGATAATCCTGTCGGCTTGGCTGACCTATTCAGCCAATTCAGCCATGGTGGCCTCATTCGTGCCGTCGAAGTAGGGTTCGCTCTTGTAAAGCCCGCACCTTGCCTTGCATGTTCCGCAGACCTTGACTGTTACGCCCTTAGCGATAAGATCCTTCAGCATTTGTCCCAGGTCGAACTAGTCCGTTGGCCCCTTGGCGGCGTCCCGAGCGAGATCCACGGAATCATTCATCAGGACAATCCGCCCCCTCATCCCCGTGGAGGGCAGTGTTTCGGACAGTCGCAAACCATTCCACGCAATGTCCGTACGGTCGTATGGCTGATGATTGAATCGGATCAATCTATTCATAGGAATTGTTATCATTCGCAAATCCTTAACAAGCAGGCATCATGTAAGCGGACACGTTCCCGTCGGACAACTCGAACTGCCCAACGAGGAATCGCCGGCTTTCGCGGCGAAAGTCGAGAAGACCTTCTTTGTGTCCTTGGAATTGCATTCTTCACAGGCGTGGGCTCTTTTACTGCCAGCTTTCTCCAGGAACGAAGTAACGTGGCCACATTTCTTGCATTGATACTCGAAAACAGGCATAGTCCCGTCTCCTATTCTTTCTGGTCAAAGTATTTCTCTTGCCACCAGGCAAAGTAGCCCCATGGGTTGTCCAATCTGTACTTCCCGTCAGTCAGTTCTTTGTCCGGCAAGTTTTCGGCATCCAATTCTTCACAACCTTTTCCCTCCGTGAGGAACATGTAAGCACAGTTGACAAGAATGAAAGCGCGGTGGGATTCGAGGCTGCCGCCATTATTGTCGGGATGATGCTCGAGGCTAAGCTTTCGCCAGTTGAGCTTGATCTGTTCGGGTCCGTCCGAATCGGACACGCCGAGTATCCGGCGGGCCTTTTTCTCCCGCTGTTGCAATAGACGCAGGTCAGCTTGCCAATCCCTATCCTGCACTGATCCTTACCTTTTCATCAATGTCACTGAGCAACCGAGTAAACACCGACCCGTATTTTGGAATCGCCTCGCAGGCCATCTCGCCGCGAGAGTATGCCTCGGCAATCCGGCGGTCGTCGGGAATCTCAGCCAGAATCGGGATTCGATTCATCTCGCAAAAGGAGTATGTCTGGCGGTCGCCAAGATCGGCGCGGTTGACTACCACGCCAAAGGGCAGCTTCAGGGCCCGCACCATCTCGACGGCCAGCTTCAGATCGTTCAGACCGAACGGCGTCGGCTCGGTCACCAAAAGCACGAAGTCGGAATCTCGGGTGCTTTCGATTACCGGGCAGGACGTGCCCGGCGGAGAATCGACAATGATCAGATCGACCTCGGGCGCCGCAGCCTTGACCTCCCGGATCAGCGGAGGGATCATCGCCTCGCCGATATTCAACAGCCCTTGGACGAATCGGATCGGACCGGCCTGGCCCGTCTCCAGCTTGCCCATTTCGCGGAGCGTTTCGGAAATAGCGTCTGTGGGACATACCAGTGCGCATCCGCCGCAGGCATGGCAAAGCTCCGGGTAGACCAACACCTTCTCGCCGACGCAGACGATCGCACTGTACTGGCATATCTCGCCGCACTTGCCGCAATGGATACACTTGGCCTCATCGACCTGAGGAATCAGATTGCCGATCGGCTTAGACTCGCTGATTTGAGGCTTCAGAAAGATATGCCCGTTGGGCTCTTCTACATCACAGTCGAGATAAGCCACACTCTGCCCGTTGCGCGACGCCATATACGCCAAATTCGTAGCCACCGTTGTTTTTCCGGTGCCGCCCTTGCCGCTTGCAATTGCGATTCTCATCAAGATGATTCCTTC
>CAZUUK010000197.1:0-4316 GCA_964622675.1 uncultured Planctomycetota bacterium
ATCTTTCGGTTACGGAAGATCCTCCTCGTGGAGGACTTCTGAGGGAGGCGTCAATGATAGGATTCTTGATACGCTGGGCCCAGAGCAGATCACATGGCTGACCAGCAACGCAGGGAATTCTGCATCTCGCCGAAGTTCGGCCCCAGCGGGGTGCTCAGAGTTTCCAGGGCCTTCTCCGGGCAGTTCCCTGGGAAGACCGTGGTTCAGGGAAGGGCATCGACGCCTGACGGACAGGAGTACCCCGTAGTGCTGAACGTGGCGAACCGAACTCTGGACGGTCTTAGAATCTGGCTGAAATCTCTGCCCGAAGAGCAGGATTGCAGGTCATTCTGTGTTTCTGTGGAAGCCGAGGATCCCCTCCTGCTCAGAATCGCGCCTTCAGATAGACCGCTGCCCCCTGAAGGAGAGGGTCAAGTCGACGCTTTGTTACGCCCCGAAGAAGGGCTTTTCATTGGCAGAGTGCTTGACGACCAATTCAACGAGCTCGTTGCCACCAATGAGCCTTTTGCGATCCAGGAGTCTGACCTGCTGACCCACACTTTCATCTGCGGCGTGACGGGTGCGGGCAAGACCGTTCTCGGCAAGGCGCTGCTTGAAGAGGCCGCCTTGAGGGACATCCCGGTCATCGCGATAGACCTGAAAGGAGACATCTCATCGCTGGCGCTCATGATGTCCGGCGAGGATCCCGAGGAGTTGATACCGTGGGTCTCGCCACACAGGGATCAAACCCGCGAAGAGGTGGCAGCTCGCCTTGCCGCCGAACACCGCCACAACCTCGACAAATGTGGCATCTCACCGGACTTCGTCGAGGAAGCGAAGAAGCGCATAGGAGTCAACGTCTTTACGCCACGATCCAACGACGGTTTCCGCCTGTCTTTGTCCGCATTCCCCGAACCCCCCGAGAATCTTCCTGAGATGAGGGAGTCGGACCCAGATGCCTATGACTCTCTCATCGACTTCCTAGCGCAACAGTTCGTCTCTCGACTCTCTGTCAACAAGACCCGGTCTGATAAAGCCAAAGGATATGTCTTTGAGATCATTAAGACCTGCTTTTCGCGGGACATACCCATGCATGGGTACGACGGGGTCAGGAAGGTCCTTGAGGAGTTCAGGTCACCAGGTCTTGGAATCGACCTGGTCGGCGACCTTGCAACCGACGAGTACATATCAGGGAAGGACAGGGAAAGCCTCGCTAACGCTACGAATGCACTGCTGACCGGAGCTGGAAGACGCATGTACGAGGGATGGCCCGTCAGTATTGACACTCTCGTCAATCGCGAATTCGTGGGGGATCGCACACCGGTCTCGATCGTCAATGTGGCACATCTTGATTTCAGGGATCAGGCCTATGTTGTGGGGTATGTTGCCTATCTGATCTGGTTCTGGATGCGGCGGCTCCCCGGCACCTACGACCCGCGCCTGGTCTTCTACATCGACGAAATCGGCGGAGGCGGCGGGAAGGCCGCATTCTTCCCCAGCGTGGCCAGTTCCCCCTGCAAACCCGCACTGAACCTGCTGCTGCGGCAAGGCCGAGCGCAAGGGGTCTGCTGTATCTTCGCGACGCAAAATCCCGGCGACATCGACTACAAAGGGTTGAGCAACTGCGGGACCTGGATGGTCGGGCGGTTAAGGACGCGCCGCGACCGATCGAAAATCGAGCAGGGCGCGGCGGATGCCGAAGTCGAATTTGAGTCGGCGCGGAGGTATCTCCCGAGCCTCGACACCGGGCAATTCCTCGTCAACAGCCCGTCCGAACCGTGGTCGATTGTCAAAGAACGTTGGGTCATGAGTCTACACCGGCCACTTGCTCCGTCTGAACTCCGGCAGCTCAAGGCGGCGTACGAAAGTGAAGCCAAGCTTCTGCTTGACCAGGCGGAGTCCCTTCACGCAAGCCGGTTCCTCGGAAAAGCGCTCACACTGCTGCGGGAGATCATCAAGGGTTATCCGTTCTCCGCCCTCGCCGGCCGCGTCTTCCTGCTTCTTGCCCGGGTCCTGATCGACGGTGCGAAGTTCGGCGAAGCTCGCGCGGAACTGGAGCAACTACTGAGACGTTGGGTCACAGACACGGAGCGGGGCGAGGCGGAGTTCCTGCTCGGCTCCTGTCATGAGCGGGAAGGCGACTTCACCAAGGCGGCCGCAGCATACGCGGAATCCCAAATGCTCATGGACGACCCGCAACTGAAGGAGAAGGCTAGGGTTCACGCCGAGTACTGTGGAGCACGGAGTACATGGCCGACGTTGGGGCTTGGCGAGAAGCTGATTTGGTGGATTACCGGTCGTAAGCCTCAGGAAGGCGAGCTTCTCCGTCTCCAAGTTCAGGACAAGGAGTTGCTTACGGAAATACACAAATCGGAGCTTGAGAAGGTGGATTTCTTGCTGCCACCTGTTGTAGACTACTCCCTGCTCACAGAGGCAAGGACCTCCGAGGCGGCCTCTGTAGAGGCCGATGAGGCAGAGAAAGTCAAAGCGCTGAGCTGGGCGGAAACACAGGCTACACGCATTGCCTCACTGCTCACCGCGGGTGACTTGCCATCTGCCGCAAAACTCGCCGAGCGAATTGTGCATAGACTGTCCCCCATGGGGCTTTCTGCGAGCGCAACAGTTCTTTCACGACTCAGACAGGTATCCGGTGAAGTCGCGAAGCGCCACGAACAGCTCAGGAGATCGGTCACGCATCTTGAAGCACGACAGTTTGAATGCGAAATCGCCCGACTTCTCCAACGCATGGGCTTCCGTGCTGACGTTACCGGCGCTACAAGTGACGACGGCGTCGACGTGTTTGCACGTAAAGACAAAGACAAGATCGTTGTCCAGTGCAAGAGATGGGAACAGAAGCCGGTTGGGCGTGCGGTTGTAGATGAATTGGCTGGTACGGCATCACGTCACGGGGCGACCCGTGCGATCCTGGCGACGACATCTTACTTTTCCGCCGACGCTAAGAGCGCGGCGGGCAAACACGGTATTGAACTGTGGGGGTTCTCCGAGCTCTGCGGCTACTTCAAGCAGTATGGGACATCGGCTGGTCCCGCCGATTGAACGTGCAGGGCCCCGTAGTATTGTATTCCGGGACATCCATGAGCAAGTGCTTGTCAAGCCGGTAGCGGGCTTTTCCGGGGGCTTGGCCGAACCTCCATTGGGCGGCATGGCTCTGGACGCGTGACTCTGTACATACGCCGCCGGCCTCAGTCACGATAGCCAGGTTGCTTGGCGCCTCAGTCCCCAGGAACGAGGTCCGGCCCGGTCAGGCCGCTACCGCCTCGTCATCGGCTTGCGGTCCGGTTGTGCACCGTCATCGCCTCCGCGAGGCGCCGTTGCTTGACGCTGTAGGAGGCCTGTTACTGCTTGCGGATCGAGTTGACTGCATCGAAATCCCTACGGAGGACCCCGACCACCTCACCATCGAGCCCGCCATTGGCGGCGAGATTGGCCAGAACGTTCAGGGCTTGCTCGTTGTCCATGCCCTTGCGGTACGGTCGGTCTTCGGTGATGGCTGTGAACGTGCCGGCAACGGCCATGATCCTGGCGCCAAGCGTCAGGTCCTTGGCCTCATGACCGAACGGATACCCGTTGCCGTCGAGGCGCTCGTGGTGGAAGGCAGCCCACGCGCTGATTGGGGGCATCCCGCCGCTGGTGTCCAGCGGCGCATCTACTCAGTATCCTCGCCCAACGCTCCACAGCGAGGGCAACCATGACGTTCCGACTCGCCCGAGCGGAGGCGACCCCCGGATAGCCCGGCGGGCGGGAGCTCCGCCCGCCGCCGGGCTGATTGTCCAGAACGGGGGCGATTGTCCAAAAATGGCACACTGTAAGTATTTGCGACTAAAGGACTTCCAGAGATTCGGGGCCCTGGGAAGGGCTGTATTTTGGACAGTTCTGACACAATCAATCAAGACTTATGGCCGTTTCGGCGGCGGGGAAGTCCGAAGGAAAGATCGGAATTGCGGAGGGCAGGGGGTGATTGTACGGACTTCCGTAAAGCCGCTTGAGATATAGGATATGTAGCTCTAATCAATAACTATGGTAACGATGGGGACGCTATTGTGTCAACAGGGTTTAAAAGTGACACAATGACCACACGTTGTGGCCTCCAGCGCCGTCGAATGGGGCGTGCGGAAGCGTAGATTGCCCCCCCCGAACGCCGAGCGACCCGCTTCCCGCTGCCCTCTTCCCGGCTCCCGGCTCCCGGTTCCATCGCGCCGCCGCGCGCTGAGCGGGCTCAGATCAGCGGCTCGCGACCCTTGAACTGGAACTCCGCCTCGCAGCGCCGGCGCTTGCCCCGCTCGGCCATCATGACCGTCGCGATGTCGTACGCCCTC
>CAZUUK010000198.1:0-2064 GCA_964622675.1 uncultured Planctomycetota bacterium
TTGCGACGGCGGGCAGGCAATGGGGGGCGGACAGTCTTGGGCGTTACGTGGCAAGAGTGTTCAGGGACGCCGGACTACGCGGCGGGCTCCACGTACTGCGCCATACCTACGCCTCTCACCTTGTAATGGCCGGGGTGGACCTCGCCAGCGTTCAGCGCCTTCTCGGTCACAGCTCCATTACGACGACGATGATCTACGCTCATCTATCTCAGGAGCATCTGAAACAGCAGGTGGCGAAGCTGGAGTATTGAACAGCACGTCGCTCAATTCTGCCAACACCGCCTTCCGCCGAATGCCAGACGGAAAGCGCGTCTGGTTCTGCCACTTGCAGGCGCTTGAGACCACGCGGCGCGGCTCGTCGCCCAGGCGCTCAGCAATGGCCTTGGCAAAGTCGCTTATCGTACCACGCTTGCGCCGCCGCCACGCATGGATTGCAGCGGAGAGAATACCCCTGTCCCGCCGAGCTAGGGCGGCTTCGAGTTGTTGTTGGAGAGAATTATTCATGCTGTAACACCGATAGAATATCAGCCCATACAGGAACCCACCCACCAGGAGCCTTAAAATCTTTCATCTCAAATAGCGCTGAATGGCCCGGCTCGCCACGAACCTCTATGCCTTCGGGGACTATGATTTCGATTGCCGCCGCACCGAAAAGGGGGTAGATGTCCAGGCTCTTGGTCGCAACGTATACGCGAGAAGGCATAGAATAATCATAGTAATGTGTGGGCTTCCCTCCACGCGCCAGAAACCCCTTAAGCCAACACAGGTAATCCCCAACGGTGGCTGGCCGGAGGTGGCGTAGCATTTTCCTTTTTTCTTTCATCTCCCTCGCCCACTCTCTTTCAAAGCTCCTTCCGTGTTCTTCCCACGCCTGCTCTTGCCTCTTGTGCCGTTCTAACAATGCGGATATGGCTGGTGGTAGTTGCTTGCGCATTACTAATGGTCTCCTTTCGGCTTAGTCCTTGGACACTCGCACAGCATCGGATGCCGCCCGCATTTAGGGCAGCGGCGCTCAGTGCGCTTGGGCTTGCGCTTGGCTATGATTGGGACTCCTTGCTTAAACAACTTGGTTAAGAGAAAAGAATTGGCAGCATAAAGGCGGCCACCAATAGAATAGCACCACCAACAAGCACGCAGATAAGAAATAATCCGCCTCTATTGTCTGATTCCATGCTTCATTCACCTCCTCTGCCCGCGCATGGGCGCGGGGGTTAGGATTCGTATATTTCAGCCCACTCGCCGGTACTCAATCGTTCAAATTTAAGCGGTGAAGTTTCTTCCTCGACCAATTGACAGTCGCAACCACAGTAGCGCCAGTCCGCACCGTCAAGGGCCTCGATTAGGATATCGGCGAACGTTGGCTGCCACGTGTCGTCTATACTCACTGCTGCGGCTGGCCTAATCCGCGCAGTATAACGCACTGGTTCCAGCGCTGCGTCGTCTCCGCGCCGCTCCCAAATTGTGGCGGTTCGTTCGACCTCGACGCGTTCTGAGCTGACCTCAATCTGGCCAGCAACGGTCTGAAAAATTTGGGTTTTGCTCCCCCGCAGAACGAAAATCACCTCGTCCCCGGGTTCAGGGCACGGGGTTAGGATGTGCGGGAGGCTGTGGGCGCGGAGCGATCCGCGCTCATGACCCTCGTCGCCGGGGCGAAATTTAACGACCCACCAATTCCAGTCACGACGGATTCGGTATTGGCCCATTTCGTCTCACCTCCTTCGTCAGTTTGCCAGTGCATGGGGGACGGGGCCTGGCTATGACTTGCCTTCTTCGGTCGCCTTGCGGTAAATCTCATAACTGCGAGCAACCAAGCGGTCTCCTGTGTGGTGAAGCCCCTTGCCATCCAGGGCTGCAATCAGGTTCTCGGCAATTTGCTCAAGATTGTGAATCCGACCTCGGAATTCAGACAAGATGTTTTCGGAAACCCGCAGCCTTTCGTCTGACATCTTTCTCATCTCCTTTCAACTTGGGTCTTGGACACTCGCACAGCATCGGATGCCGCCCGCAGCTAGGGCAGCGGCGCTCAGTGCGCTTGGGCTTGCGCTTGGCTATGATTGGGACTCC
>CAZUUK010000198.1:2164-4258 GCA_964622675.1 uncultured Planctomycetota bacterium
CACCAATTCCAGTCACGACGGATTCGGTATTGGCCCATTTCGTCTCACCTCCTTCCTCAGCTTGGGTTTTACCGCCAGAGTGGCTTCCATGTCGGATGTTTCGCCTCCCACGCCAGACGTTGCCGCGCAAGTCGCTCCCGTCTCTCCAGCATGGCGAGTGCCTTCACGCGGTCGGCTGGAGATAGTGGCGCAAGCCAGCCATCCCTACCTAGCGCCCGCCTCATCCTGTCCTCCATGTCGTCCATCTCACTCCTCCTTTCTCAATCTTTCTGCCCCTACTACACACCAAGGCCTAGGCCATGTCAAGCCCAAAATGGGAGAAATTTCGCTATCAGGGAGGGGAAATGCCGTAAACCGCGATACCATAACGAGTTATGGCCGAAAATATATTTTAGGGGGAGGGACCGGGCGGCCCAAACATCGCGTGCGGGGGCCAGCCGCCCGGTCTGGTCGGAGGAGCTTACAGAGGAGCTTACAAAGGAATAGCGACACCTAGCGAGGCTTTGAATCCCGCCGCCGTATCGCCTTCGACGTTTATGCCGGCGAAGGCACCGACGCGAGCGCTCAAATACTTCGCCCAGCTGGCCTCGTCGTCAGCGCCGCCGAAGATCACGTTCACGCTTTCGCGCACAATCGAACTCAGTTCGAGGGAGGCGCCAACCGTCAAAAAGATGTTATCCACCCCACTATCTTCCGGCTGAGTCACTCCGGAAAGCCTCATCGCGCCTATGTCAAGACTCGGATCGATCGCAATGTCGCCGATCTGTCCATGGTATTTGGCGACCTTCACCGCGCCGCCAATGCCCTGCTTGCCTTTATACTCGCCGGCGAGAACAAAGAACGCCTCCGCCCCCGGCTCGCTCAGGCCGAGCTCCCATCCGCTCGTAATCTCTTCAGCTTCGGCGACACCAATGTCGGCTGGAAGCGCCGGGCTCAGTTCCTCAGCCAGCGTAACCCCGAGCGGCAGCAGCGCCAGGATCGCGGCTGCCAGAATCATCTTCACGCCTTTCATCTTGACCTCCGTTGTCGTAGTTAAGTCCATCGAGGAAGGCCTTCACAGGCCGCTCGATGAACTTGTCCTCAATGATTTCACCACCGAACCTACCGAATTTCTTCCGCAGGAAATTCGTGGTGGCGACACCGAACGCTCGCGGGCGGCTCTCAAATGCCGTGACCAGACTACCCACGAGCCCAATCACCAACCATCCCCACCAGGGCATGGAACACCTCCTTATAAATCCGACCGTTTCGGCCAGGTTCCAGTCAGCCACACATTACAATGGAAACCCGTTGGTCTGACCTCTCCCTTTAAAGTCTTGCCTGTGAGAACCATCTTCGGCTCGTTTGTGCCCTTATCTGCATAAGTCACAGTGATATCCCAGTACGGCGCATCCGCTCCGCCAGCCCAAGCCTTGCCGATCGGTCCTTGCCGATGGTCCTTAAGGCCCAGATAGAAGGCCGAATCGGGGGGCACATCAATTACCTCTTCCCACTCCTTGCACCAGCCCTTCTCGATGAGGACATTATGCACCTCGAACTTCGTGGCAGGTTCGACAACGAAGTAATAGGATTTTTTCTCCTTGCGATCCCAGCCGCGATAATACGGCATCTGCTCCCCCACGTTGAAGCGCCGTACTGTTCTGCCCTCGGCATCTGGAAGCACATGGATCGACATCAGATTATGCACACCGTGTATCTTCTTCGCGTTCTCGATCGATTCCCCTAGGGGCGTCCTTGTCGGCAGAATCGTATAAAGATACTCCTTGTCGTCCTCCTGCCACTCACCCGCCCACCCGTCCTCGTTGTCCGGTTCGTCCTCCCGCATTATCTTTGCGTAACCCAGGAAGACCGTCTTGTATTTCTCTTGTGGCGATGTTCGTCCGAACCCCGCGAACGCGCCGAGCTTCGGATGGTAGAACTCAGCCGCGCCCGAAGTACCAACCCTGAGCAACGGATTCCGTGGGCCCACCGCGATCGTCCACTCCGCGCACTCATTGAACACGCAACGGCACTCCTCGTAATCGTACACACCCATCAAGTCGGCCCCCGAATCCTTCAGCTCAAGCAGCCCCCCTCGCGGCGCTTCCTCGCTGA
>CAZUUK010000199.1:0-4249 GCA_964622675.1 uncultured Planctomycetota bacterium
CCTGTACCGCCTGCTATTCCTTCTCTACGCCGAGAGCCGCAACCTGCTGCCCATCCGCGAGTCGCCGTACCTGGAGGTCTCGCTGAAGAAGATCAAGGAGGAGATCGCCGACGCGGCCGGAACCGCCGAGGATGCGGTGGAAGACAAGCTCGCGGCCACCTATCGCGCCACCGACACGAAGCTCTACGACCGCCTTTCCCGGCTGGTCGCCGTGATGGATGCCGGCGATCCGGCCCTGAATGTCCCCACGTACAACGGCGGGCTGTTCCTGGCGCGCCCGCCGAAGGCCGACACGGGCCGGGATGCCCAGATCGCCCGTTTCCTGAACACGCATAAGGTGCCCGACCGATTCCTCGCCCAGGCCATCGATCACCTCTCCCGCGACCCGGATGAGAAGACCTTCGGCCTCGTCTTCATCGACTACAAGTCCCTCGGTGTCCGCCAGCTCGGAAGTATCTACGAGGGCCTGCTGGAGTTCCGCCTCAAGATGGCTGCCGAGGAGATGGCAACCGTCAAGAGGAAGGGAACCGAGCAGGCGATTCCGCTCGCCGACGCCGGCCGGAAGCGCAAGATCGGGCCTACCATCCGCAGGGGGGAGCCCTATCTGGCCACCGACAAGGGCGAGCGGAAGGCAACGGGCAGCTACTACACGCCCGACCACATCGTCGAGTACATCGTGGAGAACACCGTGGGCCCCGTCCTCGCGGAGAAGCTCGGCGCGCTGGTTCCCGCCATGCGCGAAGCGGACAAGACGTTTCAGCGTCACTTGGCCAATGCCAAGAGCCACCCGCTCACCGCAGGCGAGCAGGACCCTCGCGAGTTCGCCGCCGAGAAGACCTACGCCCAGCACGGTGCGCTCGTGGAGCAGCTCTTCGACTGCAAGGTGCTCGACCCGGCCATGGGCTCCGGCCACTTCCTCGTCGAGGCCGTGGACTTCATCACCGACCGGATGATCGACTTCCTCAACGCCTTCCCGTGGAGCCCGGTTCTGGAGTACCTCCAGGAGACGCGGGAATCCATCTTCGGCTCGATGGAGGACCAGGGGATCACCATCGACGCGGGCCGCCTCACGGACGTGAACCTGCTGAAGCGTCACGTTCTGAAGCGGTGCATCTACGGCGTGGACCTGAACCCCATGGCCGTGGAGTTGGCGAAGGTGAGCCTCTGGCTCGACTGCTTCACCCTGGGCGCTCCACTCTCGTTCCTCGACCATCACCTGCATTGCGGCAACTCGCTCATCGGCTCCGACGTGGCGACGGTGAGTAAGGCTCTCGAACGGCCCGAGCAGTTGTCGCTCTTCCACACGAGCGAGTTCGCCCGGATGCTCTTCGCCGTGGACCTGATGCGCCGGGTGGGCGAACTCTCCGACGTGACGCCCCAGATGGTGAACGAATCGCGGGCCCAGTACCGCCGGGCTCTGGATGCCCTCGCACCAGCCAAGCGTGTCATGGACATCTACACCAGCCGCTGGTTCGGTAACGAGGCCACGACCGTTGGTCGCGGCAAGCAAAAGCGCACCGAGGACCCGGCCATCGAGTTTCTCCTGTCGAAAGACAACGAGCAGTGGCTCATGGACCGCGGCGACCGGAGCCCATTCCCCTCTCCCCTAACGGGAGAGGGTCAGGGTGAGGGTGGAGGGAAGGACGCGCAAGCGTCCTGGAATCGCCTTTCCCCTGAAGACCGGAAAATCGCCCAGACAGCCATCGAGGCCACTGATCAGCACCGCTTTTTCCACTGGGAACTGGAGTTTCCCGAGGTCTTCTTCGGCCCGGCCCGTGGCTCCCGTCAGACGGTAGAGCGTATTGAGGGCGCTGGTTTCGACGCTGTCATTGGCAATCCGCCGTACGACGTGCTCGCGGCGAAGGAACTCGGATACGACATTTCGGATGTCGTGGCCTTCTTCAAGTCACAGGACCTGTACGCGCCAGCGATTCGGGGCAAGAACAACCTCTACAAACTCTTCATCTGTCGCGGTGTGGGCTTGATGGAACGCAGGGGCATGTTCTCCTTCATCGTGCCGATGATGCTGCTGGGGGACATGCAGTCCGCGGGCGTCAGGCGTTCCCTCTTGGCGCAAACCGGCTTGGTCTCTGTCGAGGCTTTTCCCCAGAAGGATGATCCGGGCCGGAGGGTCTTCCTTGAGGCTAAACTGGCCACGGCGATCTTCGTGACCTCAGCCGACAACGAGGACAAGCCTTTCGCGGTTCGGACGCATCCCGGTCGCTTCATCGTAGGTCCCTCACAGACGCTGAAGGCCGGGCCGCCGCAGATTATCGGGTTCGATCCGCAGAACGCAGTCATTCCCTCTTGCACCCAGCGCGATTGGGACATCGCCACCAGGATCATCGAGCAGCCCAAAGTGAAACGGCTTGGGGACTACTGTTCTGCGTTCCAGGGAGAGGTCAACGAGACGGCGGACGGAAAAAGGGGTTTCGTTTCGAAAGTCGCAAGAGATGGCCCGCAGGTCCTCAGGGGTTCCAACATAAGCCTTTACACGATCCGCGAAGCGTCCCAAGGAGAGCCGATCTTCCTCCGCGTTGGCGACTACCTGCAGGGCAAGCCAGGCAGCGCAAAGGCCCACCACCACGAGGTCGCACGCGTCGGTTGGCAGGAGAGTTCGCCCCAGAACAACTTCCGCCGGATCATCGCCGCTCCAATACCGAAGGGGCAGTACTGCAACCATAAGATCAACTACGTTCCGGAGTCCCAGAGCGAGTTGCCATTGGACTTGCTCTTGGCGTTGCTCAACAGCGTCCTTAGCGATTGGTACTTCCGGCTCGGCAGCACGAACGCAGCGGTAAGCCACTACCAAGTCCTGAATCTGCCCGCCCCGACCTTCTCGAAGAGCCGGTCGTTCGGGGCTTGGGGGACGCTGATGGAACGAAGGCAATGGGAGGCCTTGGCGGATCGGCTATGCGGCTCCTTGGCCGAGCCTGGTGTGATGCCCGCGTGCGTGGCTGACGCCTTGGCCGAGATGAGCCGCCGTGTCCAGGAGATCGAAATGAAGCGCGTCCTGAAGAGTCGGTCGGAACGGTCGCGGCTTGCCGACGAAAGCCAGCCCATCCAGGACGCCATCGATACGATCCTCTTCCGGTGCTACGGCCTGTCCGACGACGATGCCCAGTATGTCACTCAGAGACTCAAGGAGATGCTCTGACCGAGACTTCACTGATTGGCGTTTCTCTGGGAACGACTATGGGGGACTGGTGATATGGCGGAGTATCCATTCTCGGACGGCGACATCCGTCCGACCTTGCGCAACGACGTTGAAACGATCAAGAGCAAGATTGACGCTCTGGAGACGGACTACGTCCTGAAGGCTTCTCCCGCCGAACTGGAAGAGCATTTCATAGCGGCGGCACGCGTGGAACCTCTGGTTCTCCATGTGAAGGAGCAGTATCGGGAAGGCCAGAAAGGGACACGAATAGATGTGACGCACGACTTCCGACGTGGGGCGTATCCGGGAGAGCGGCTCGAAATCCAAGGCACGCGGCTGGAAATCGCTATCCCGTTCGAGGGTGATCCGGTGCTTTGGAGGCTTCGGCCTTCGCGTTACACGTTGGGCGGCTACCCGAAGATCGATGTGCGAGATGACCGAATCGTGTTAGTCGTCACGTTTCCGGACGACTCCGTTGAGCCGGACCGCCTCAAGAAGGAGATTGCTCGCGGGATACAACTACTCTCGGAGGCTGTGGACAGACTTCGCTTGGACGTGACGCAACACAACGAGTCCGTTGGGAACGTCATCCGAGAGGCCCTTGAGCGTCGGCGCAAGAAGGCGCTGGCGGTCTCCAGCGCGGTCGAGAGCCTCGGCATTCCTTTGAAACGGCGCTCCGAAGTCCCCGCGTTCGCCATTCCGGACAAGCGACGGAGACCGCCGGTCTCACGACCACAAGTCACCACGGGTCCATACGCCCCCGAACCGTTCCTGCCCGAAGAGGAATATGAGCACATTCTCGACGTGACCCGCAGCATGTCCACCGTCATGGAGAGGAATCCGAAGTCATTTGAGACTCTGGACGAGGAGGGAATCCGGACTCATTTCCTCCTGCAACTCAACGGCTGGTACGAAGGCGGTGCCACAGGCGAAACCTTCAATGCCGAGGGCAAGACGGACATCCTCATCAGGGCGCAAGATCGGAACGTCTTCATCGCGGAGTGCAAGTTCTGGCGGGGACCGAAGTCCTTCGACGACGCGGTCTCCCAACTCCATGGGTACCTTTCTTGGCGCGCTTCGAACGGCGCTCTC
>CAZUUK010000200.1:0-4240 GCA_964622675.1 uncultured Planctomycetota bacterium
CGGATGCGCTCGGGACGCCGGCGGCCCTGCACTGGCTGTCGCCGCTGGTGGGCGTGGCGTTCCTGCTGGTCTGCCTTCAGGTCTGGCGCTTCGGCATCCGCCACTACCGAAGCACGGGCAGCTAGCGCCCGGCCCTTTGGAGCACGGCCACCGGCCAGATTCCTCGTCGTCCGCCAGGCTGCGGACTCCTCGGAATGACAAACAGCGGAGCGCCTGCAGAGCCCGGGCCATCACGTGCGGCGGCTCACTTCCGCCTTCCGCCCCCACACTCCCAGGCTGTCATTCCGAGTCCGCCGCAGGGCGGACGAGGAATCTCGGACCTCCCCCGTTCTGCCGTGATCGTCCGCAAGGCGCTGACGCCTTCCCCTGGCTGTTGACAGGCGCCGGCCTTGTTGTACAATTGAGATGTAACATTTAGGAGGCCGACCATGGATAGCATTAGCCTGTCGGAGGCACGCAAGCGTCTCAGCGATCTGGTCCGGGCGGCAGAGCGCGGCGAGTCGGTGACCATCACTCGCCGGGGCAAGCAGGTGGCCCGCATCGTGCCGGCCGAGCAGAAGCCCCTGAAGCCGCTGCCCGACCTCTCGGAGTTCAGGGCATCGATCAAGATCAAAGGCCGCAGCCTCACCGAGGAGCTCCTGGCGATGCGCCGCGAGGAGCGGTACTGATGCCCTACCTTGACACGAGTGTGCTGACGGCCTACTACTGTCGGGAAGCGCGCAGTCAGCGCGTCCAGCACATCCTCTCTAACATTGAGGAACCGGCAATCAGCCCGCTCGGGGAGGTGGAGTTCCACTGCGCCGTAGCGCGCAAGGTGCGCTCGCGCACTATGGAGCGTGCTGCCGCTCTGCGGGTGTTCTCGGAGTTCAAGCTGCATCTGGACGAGCCGAGGTACAGCATGGTGCCCATCGAGGCCGCCCATTACACCCTCGCAAGCGAGTGGATCGTCCGGCTCGTCACGCCGCTACGGGTGCTGGACGCACTGCATCTCGCCGTGGCTTTCTCCAACGACCTTCCTCTCCTGACGGCCGACAAGGATCTCGCCCGTTCCGCCGAGCACTTCGGCGTCGAGTGTGAGCTGATTCGCTGACCGGGCTGGCGTCGGGCGATTCGCCAAACAGCAAACGCCCCCTCGGTGTCTAGCCTAAGACGGCCGTGGACTCCCTGGGTCTGCAGCCCGGCGCTAGCTAGCCGCCGGACCGTCGCTCGTTGCTGTTGTCTACCCTATCGTACGCGACCCTCTCTCTGTCGCATGGCGTTCCTTCAGCGATAACCGGTCACGAGCACCTTCTACTCCGTGATCTCTCGCCCGTCCCACCAGGCATTCGAGGAACCGCAGGAGACACGCCTGCCTTCGGCGGGCCTCGGACATCTGGCGAGGCAACGTAACGCTCTGTCCCCAGGGAGGAAGAAGGCCGTCCAGCAGCTAGTGATCATCTCCGCCGCACTCGGACTCGTACTGCTCGATGACCCGATGCATGCCCGCCAAGACGCCATCGATCTCCCGGGGCGAAATCAAGAAACCATCTGTATTGACCCACGTCAGGTAGTTGTACATACCCGCCGCATCTGGTGGCGGCTTGTAGTATTGATTTGCGGGCTCGTCGAGTTCGTCCATGCACAGTAGCCGAGTCGGCGACACCGGGAATATAAGCTTCGCGTGGTCGCCTCCAATCTGATCGCGTCGCAGCTCTGGATCGATCACGAAGAACGGGTTATCAGAGGTGACCAGTAAGGGTTCATCAAAGAGGACCATCGACCAGCGCTTTTCCATGAGCATCTCTGCACGCATAATGGCTTCTGACTCGATCGATTCTACGAACATCCAATGCTCATCGTTCTCATCTGCGTCCGCATATGCTTCCCACTCCTCCTTTGGGAACGGGACTTCTCGTCCACCGACGACGATCGATTCGATCGCTGGATAGCCGTCGGAGTCCTTGGGAACGCGGCTAACGGCCTTGACGAGCCGCCTTCGCGACCTCTTTAGCACGTCGTAGGCATACGGATGCCGCAGTAACTGCGTCGCTAGATACAGCGAAAGCCCCTTCCGGACTCCAGAGCCTCCAAGGTCCACGAAGCCTTCCGCGAGGCCGGGCCACAGCTTACCCAGGAGAGACTCCAGGTCCGCGAGTTTCTGCTCGACGCTGTAGTCACGATCCCCAGACGATCTGAATGGTGAATAAAGGTATGTCTGCGCAGCGACTTTACGAACTGAGACCCGTGTAGGATCGCCTCCCCGGCGGTGGAATACCCACACTTGGGGAGTTGACCCCTCACGGGTTTCAGGGATGGCGAAGTACCTCAAATAGAACTGCGAGACCCAATGCTGGCGTTTCGCGTCACTCATGTCTGTGTTCCCAAGCCTTAGATATGCGAAAGGGCTTGCGCGGAGCCCCTCATCATGCGCGTACGGCACCGCATGCCAGTCATTATTGCGGTCCACCCGGATACGCCAGAGGGATAGTCTGCCCCCTTCTGGACGTCAGCATCCCTGTCAGAAGGAATGATCAGAACCTTGACCTGTAAGGGATAGCGTCCATAAGGGCAGCAAGGAAGCAATGGTCCCTGCTGTCAAGGACTGAGCAAGAGAAGAAACACCCAAAAGCCCTCGCCTGCCGTGGCCAGCCCATTCACACAAAGCAGAGCACTTTGAATGGCATCGCCAGCCTCTCCGCATAGTCGTGCAGAGCAAGCAACTCCCCTTCATACTCAGGGTTCAATACCGCCGCCCGCACGTTCTCCATCTTCTTTGCAGCATAGCCGGGAGCCCCTGACAGGAGAGCATCCAGGAGTTTAGCTTTCCGCCAGGACTTCTGGAACTCAACCCCCGCCTCCTCGCATGCCGCAACCAGGTCCTTCTTCGTCATGGAGTCCAGCAGGGCGGAGCTGTCCTTCGACTGCACGACCAGCCCGCTATCTCGGATTTCCCTCTCCGTGTCACGCACATAGATTCCGAAGCTACGAATTGCATAGTCGGTCAATCTGGCCAAGTCGGCCGCCCTGCGTCGCTTCCCAGCCTCGGTCGGTCGCAGGCGAAAGACGGCATACAGGAGATGCAACCGGGCTGCGGGCGACATAGCTCTCACCTTGGCCTTCACCTCGTCATCGGTGGCCCTTTGAACGGCCACGTCCCCTTTCTGGAAGAGCGGATAGTCCTCCCAGTAGGTCACGCCCTCTTTCCGCATCTTCCTGATGAAGGCGTTAGCGCGTCGCGAGAGCTCGTGAATGGGCTCGCGCCACACAGGCCTGTACGCGCATAGGGCGGATGCGAATAGCTGTGGTACGGCCTCGGTGAGCCAAAACTCCCTACCCCCTCCGCTCTTCTCGGCCACGATGAAGAGCGCTTTGAGTTGCCAATGCGCATCTTCATCCTCAAAGCCAACGAACGACCTGAACTCGATCTCCGAGACGCTGTCGATCCGGGCGTCAATCCAGGAGGGGCCTAATCCCACCCCGGGATTCGCCTCTAGTACCCCACGCATCACGCGCTTGATCGCGGGCAAGTCTCTTGCCTTCAAGCGATCAGCTATGAATGGCACAAAATCGGAGCATGGCACGCGGGAACTGGGCGAGTAATCAGCATCCAGGAAGGGGTACTGCGGGTTCCCTCTGCCCGCGATTTGCTCCCTGAACTCCTGGAGAGCACTGTCGCCGAACAGCCGACGCAAGAATCCCAACATCGTGAAAGAACCCCACCCACGGCAGCTGAAACCAGGCCACATTCCGCGATGTGCGCATTGTACTGCGCATGGCAAGGCGGGTCAAGATTGATGGCGCCGCTTTGCTGAGAAGGGGCATTTCGCCTGGAGGCAGCGTCTCTCTCGGCTGCGCCGGCTGTCAAAGTGCTATCCCACACGTCGCACGCAACTTCATGGGCCTTTCTGCCGCTGCAGTTTGGACGGCTTGAGCCGTTCGGGCTCAGGAGACGGCTTCATCTGCGCTCGGACGCGCTTAACGTCCCGGAGGGAAGCTGCGGCGGCACAGCCGACGACGCAGTCGAACCAGTGGTTGCGGGCGCCTGGGGCGTCCCGTCCTGCGGACTCGCCCTGCGCCCATCGCCGGTTTGCGCGCCACAGCGACGCGCGTTATCATCGCAGAGCTGGGCTGGAGGCGACCCCACTCAGGAACCGCGCCATGCTGGAGAATACGTTCTGTCACATGCCCGGCATCGGGCCGAGGACCGAAGCGCACCTGTGGCGCGCCGGCGTGCTGTCCTGGCAGGACGCCTGCGACTGCC
>CAZUUK010000201.1:0-4222 GCA_964622675.1 uncultured Planctomycetota bacterium
AAATTGGGGGAGGGATGGGGGAGAATGAGGGCCAAATCATGAGCGATGGAGGAAAGGAGGAGGGATGTTTCGATTGCAGGGCTTGGTGGGGCTAATTCTCCTGGCGGGGACTATAGCGAGGTGCATGACGGGAGCGGTGGTGGGGATCGTTTATTAGATGAAGAGACGCAGTGAGGCTTCGGAGATGAAATCTAAGGAGGCAGATGCTATGAGGAAGATGAGCGTGATGCTGCTCGCGGCTCTGATGGTTTCGATGACGGCTCAGGGCTACGAAAGATCCGGGGCGCGAGGGACGTACGACGAGGGGCCGAGGTACGACGTGAAGGTTCCAGGCTTCGATATGAGGGCGAATACGCAATACTTCAACGATATGGTGCTGGAATATCCGAGGCAGATTACGGCGGATGATGAGACGGATCTGATCAGGATCAACTCGCGGCTGGCTCAGTATTTCAGCGGGAGGAAGATGGGGAGGCAGGAGGCGTTCCAGCAGTGGATAGACGTGGTGTTCGGGTTCATGGAATACATAAGCGAGTGGGACAACGTGTTCCGGGTGAAGTGCGACGGGGAGAAGGTGATTGAGGCGGAGATGCCGGCGCGGAAGGAGTACCTGGCGGGGCTGGAGGATCAGCCGTTCCTTTTGAAGTTCAGCGTCGAGGGCGCGAACAGGATGTACGTGCTGAAGGAGGCGAAGGTGGATCTGAGCGGGTACGACGGGATTCGAGTGACGTTGGATCCGGAATACCCGACGCTTTGCAAGATATTCGGGTCGGGGATAAAGGAGGGGACGCATGAGTATCCTCTTACGCTGCAGAGGGCGGATGGGACGGAGATTTATAAGACGCGGTTCGAGCTTAAGGGGGTGAAGCCGGGTTACATAAGGGTGAAGATTCTGGATGAGGAGATGAAGCAGACGGAGGTGCTTGCAGGTGTGTATCCGTCGAACGGGAGGGATTTGCCACCGGGGAGCGTGCCGTTTATGAAGGGCGACGGGGAGAAGGTTTATACGAGGTACGCGCACGGGGCGATATGGCCGGTGAAGGACAAGAGGTCGTGCATATTGACGAAGGAATTCGAGATGCCGGTGTATCCGGGCCGGTGCAGGGTAGTGGCGACGAAGGGGCCGGAATACCGGCTTTTGGATGAGAGCTTCGACGTGGCTTCGGGGGCGCTGATAGCGAAGAGCTTTGCGATGGAACGGTTCGTTGATATGAGGAGGGAAGGGTGGTACTCGGGGGATGATCACTGTCACATCGGGCGCGACCCGGCGCGGGATGAGGATATTATGAGTTTGCTTGGTGCGGTGGACGTGTGGGTGACGAACATCGTGCAGATGGGGGATGAGGACAGGTTGTACTTTCTGCAGTCAGAATGGGGGGAGAGGTCGCGTTTCAGACGCGGGGATCGTTGGATGATGGCGGGACAGGAGGACCCTCGGACGAACTGGCGGGGGCATACGCTGATGTACGACATCCAGAACACGATACACGATCGGGATACGTATTATCTGTACGAGGATGCGTTCAAGGAGGCGAAGAGGCAGGGAGGGATAACGGGATACGCGCACGATGCGTTCAGGTTTAATGCGGAGGTTGGTGCGACGGTGTCGATACCGCTGGGGCTGGTGGATTTTATCGAGCTGGAGGGGCCGGACCCGGTTTATGCGCACGTGATTTATCACTTCTGGAACCTGGGTTTCCGGCTGCCGGTTTGCAGCGGAGCGGATTATCCATACGGGCAGATTCCGGGGGCGAGGAGGTTTTTCACGTATCTCGGTGATGCTTTTGACGTGGGGAAGTATCTGGAGGCGATGAAGGCGGGGAAGAATTTTACGAGCTATGGGGGTGGGTTCATTGATATGCGAGTGAACGGGGAGCTGCCGGGGGCGGTTATCAAGGTGAGGGCGGGGGACGAGATCAAGATCAGTGTGAAGGCGGCGGTGAATCCGGACTACGACGCGCTGGACAGGGCGGATGTGCTTAAACATGGGAAGGTTGTCGAGACGTTCAAGCCGGAGAAGCGGGGGGAGGCATGGCTGGAAGGCGAGATGACGATGAAGGTTAATAAGAGCTGCTGGATAGCGGGAAGAGTGTACGGGGCAAGGAGCAGCTCCAGCAAGGAGAAAGGAGAGAGGCACGGGGCGGGGGCGCATACGTCGGCGTTCTACATTGTCGTTGACGGGAAATCTTTCTGGGATGAGGAGAATCTGGAGGCGGAGCTGGCGCGTGCGAATAAGTTTCTGGACAGGATGGAGGAGCAGACAAAAAGTCAGCAGACGGAGCTTATGGGGAAGCAGCGTGAGGGGCTTTTGAAGTACGTGAGAGAGGCGCGGTCGGTTTACGCGGCGATGGCGGGGGGTAAGGCGCCTGCGTTTGAGTGAGGCGGGGGCTGAAGGGGGTTTGAGTTGACTTCGCGGGGGATAAGTGCGAGAGTGTGCGCGTGTTTGCTGTTAGAGTGAAGGCGTCAAGAGAGGAACAAGGTATGGAGGCGATCGTGAGAGCATTGTTGACATTCTTGCTGGCGTTGGTTGTGGCGAATCTGACATACATGCAAGCTGCAGAAGCCCAGAGGGCGGGTCCGCAGCCGGCGCGGAAGCCCAGACCTGCGGTCGGCCAGTTGGGGAAGATCGAGTACTATACGTCGAAGGTTGACGGTGAGAAGCGGCCTTACGTGATCTGCGCGACGGATGAGACGGACGAGCCGAAGCCGATGCTGGTGATAGTGAGTCCGGGTGGGACGGGGTTGCAGGGGGCGCAGTGGCTGACGGGGGATCACGTTGACAAGGCGAAGAAGGCGGGGATTTCGCTGGTGGTGCTGAGGCCGACGGGGCGGGGGCCGGGGACGCTTTACATGCATTACGGCGAGGTGGATATGTTCGAGGCGATTGACGATGCGTGCACGAAGTACGCGGTTGACCGGGATCGGATAAGCGTTTTCGGACACTCGATGGGAGGCGCGGCGACGTGGTATCTGACTTCGCACTACCCGGACTATTTTTCGGCGGGCGGGCCGACTTCGGGTTACTGCGACTACAGGCTGTGGGATAAGGCGGGGGGATATACGTACCACATGAACGAGTGGGAGGAGCCGTCGTGGATTTCGCGGTCGGCGGTTTTTCTGGCGGAGAATTACCTGCATACGCCGATATGGGCGATTCACGGGGACCTGGATAGAGCGCTCGGGGGAGGGGTTCCGGTGGAGCACTCGCGGCGGATGACGGGGCTTTTGAAAGGCCTCGGCTATGACTGCAAGTACACGGAGGTGAAGGGGGCGGGACACCATTTTCTGCCGGAAGCGCCGAACAGCATTAACGAGCTGGTTGTGTGGATGGCGAAGCAGAAGAAGGAGAGGTCGCCGGAACAGGTGAGGCTGGCGGCGTATACGCTGAGGCATAACAAGTCTTACTGGGTTACGATAGAGCAGTTTGACTACTACGGCGATAAGCGGGGCTACGTTGACGCGAAGTTTGGGGGGGAGGGCAAGTTGGTGGTGAAGACGGAGAACGTGAGGACGCTTTCGCTGGGGCCGATCGAGGGGCGGGATTCGGTGAGTGTCGAAATCGACGGGCAGGAGATGGCAGATGTGGATCTGAGCGAGAGGAAGATGTTCAGGCATGACGATGAGGGGAAGTGGGAGATGGGGACGTATGACCTGTCGAAGGAGAAGCGGCATGGCCGTTCGGGTCCGACAGGCGACCTTTTCTTCGACAGGACGGTTCTGGTGGTGGGTACGACGGGGACGGAGATAGATACGAGGTTCAATGGTGCCATCGCGGGGTACGCGGCGAGGTGGTACAAGGACAGGAACGGTGGAGTGCACCGCGGGGGAATTATGGGTCAGAACGACGTGGAGCTGGAGATGGTTAAAGACAGCGGGCTTTCGGAGGAGCGTCTGAAGGGGAGCAATTTGATCCTGTACGGGAATTACGGGAGCAACTCGGTGCTGAAACGCTTCGAGGGGAAGCTGCCGGTGGAGTTCGGTGAGAAGACGATTCGCATTCACGACAAGACGTTTTCGGGCGAGGATGTGACGGTGTTCGCGATATTCCCGCATCCGGAGAACGCGGAGAGGTACGTGGCGGTGCACGGTGGAGTAAGCGATGATGCGATCGTGTGGGGGAGTCACCTGGATATGGCGCTGCTGCCGGACTATCTGGTTTACGACCATGGTAAGATGCTTGAGTGGGGATTCTGGGGGAACGATTGGAGGTTTCAGGAGTAGC
>CAZUUK010000202.1:0-4151 GCA_964622675.1 uncultured Planctomycetota bacterium
AAAGAGACATAACAAGCCGGATGCAGGAGACGGCCTAGAGCCGCACCTGATCCGCCACGTTCAGCGAAAGGCAACAGTATGAAATTTGGCGCTCGCGTTCTTCTCTTATTCCTTTGCGGAGCGGCTCTTGGCGCACCAAAGGATGACCTGATCGCATCTCTGAAGACACTTCGGTGGGGTCTCGTGGGGTTGATTGGGCTCGCCGCCGCGCTCGCTGGACCGGCGATCGCCGAGAAACCGTCGGTCGAGCAGGGGTTTGACGAAGTAGTGGGCGATCAAGGGATCAGCGACGTCGTCAAGGTCTTCCCGGTCGAAAAGGGGAAACGTTACGTCATCGAGGGAGTCCAGCGCAAGGTTGGCGCAGGGTTCCAACCGTCGGTGTTGCTCGATGATGAGGGATGCATACACGTGTTCTTCCAAGCGCGGCTGGATGGATCACACGACCGGGCGGAGAAGATGATCGGTCACGTCGTCAGCCGCGATTACGGCCGGACCTTTTCGGACGTGCGATTCATCAATCCGATGCCCATGCAAACCTACGCCGTGTCCTCTTTCCTGCGCGAGTTGCCTTCGGGGAAAAAGCGAATCTCGGTGCTGACAAGCTTGTCCATCGACGAAACTGTCAAGCGTCTCAAAGAGCCGGCTCTCATCAAGGAACACCTTGGGCTCGATGTGACAACCTTTTCACGCCGGGGCGCCACCCTGGTTATCGAGTTCTTTTCGGATGACGCCGGGCACAGTTGGAATAGAAAGGACCATCCCGGCATTGCCGATCGCGTCTATCGGCGCAACGGGCGCGAGTATTACCTGGCGTTTATCAACCTGATCGGTCAGGTTCGACGAATCGAGGCAGGCCCGTATAGCGGCCGATTGATGATCGGCGGTCCTCTCAGGGGCGATTATTTTCCCTGTCCCGATCATCCGCATTTCCGTGATTACCGGGCGAGCAGTTCATTGATCTATAGCGACGACGACGGCGAATCCTGGCATTTCGGCGGCCTCATCAGTGACGAGACTGCCTTTGCGCACAACGAGGCCTCTGCCGTCGCGGTCAATGGCGGTCGGCAGATCTTACTGGCAAGGAGAAACAACGCCCGCTCCGCCTCTGGAAAAACCATGCATTACAGCGACGACGGCGGTGCGACGTGGAACGAGGGTTTCCTGACTGATGTGGCGGCCACGCGTTGTCTACAGGTTCTGGAAACACACAACGATCTCGTCCTTTGTTCCGCGCCCGGCGAATCGAACCGCACACACGGACAAATCTATTTCAGCCGAGACGGCGGGAAGCACTGGTCGCGGAAACTGATCGAAGAGGGTCCCTTCTCTTACAGCACAATAAACCGGTTGGCGGGAAACTATCTCATTTGCTGTTACAGCCGCGGCCATCACGGGGAGCAGGGCCTCGCTGCACGGATCTTCTCTACCGAGTGGCTCGACGCAGAATGAATTGGGCCACAGGAATAAGCGCTCCAGCGGGTTGATGCCGCTGAGCGTTGAACGTTCGACATGTACATGGAAGTTGATTAGCCATTGTTGAAAAGAAGGGGACCGTTTATGAGTAGGATGCTGGCAGCATTCGTTGTCTGGCTAGTTGCTGGAGGTATTGCCTCTGGAGGGGAAACGATGACCTTATGGTACCAGCAACCAGCGGAGAAATGGGAAGAGGCTTTGCCGCTAGGTAACGGCCGACTGGGAGCAATGGTCTTCGGGTCCGCCCCTAAGGAAAGGCTGCAGCTCAATGAAGAGAGTCTCTGGGCGGGGGAGCCGTTCGACGTCTATCCGGACGACTTCGACAAACATCTGAAAACGCTGCAACAGCTCGTACTGGATGGAAAGGTCTCGGAAGCCGCGAAGTTCGGCAAGAAGAACCTAACGCAGACGCCGACCTCCTACCGCTCCTACGAACCTCTCGCGGATCTGTGGATCGAGTTGGACCATGGGCCGAAAACGGAAGACTACCGGCGCGAGCTCGATCTGCAGACCGGCACGGTCAGGGTGCAGTACCGAGCCGGGGAAGCGCTGATTAAACGCGAGATCCTGATCTCCGCTGTGGATGACGTCATCGCCATAAGGATCTCCACCGACAAGACAGGCTCCATCAGCGGAAACATCCGGCTGGACCGGCAGAAGGACATGAACGTAACCACAGTCGGGCAAGACCGTCTGCACATGAACGGCCAAATCGTCGACATCCCGAAGTCCCTGGGTGGATACGACGATAACGGCGGGGGATCGGGGCCTGGGGGCAAACACATGAAATTCGCCGGCCGTCTGCTCGCCCGGTCTAAGGGCGGGTCCATCAAGGCGGACCAGAGCAGCCTGGCAATCGAAGGAGCCGACGAAGTGGTCCTTCTCTTCACCGCCGCCACCGATTTCAGCCTCGAAAGGATGAACTTCGACCGTTCAATCGACGCAGGAGCAGTGGCCAACGGTATCCTGGAAAAGGCAGCGAGGAAGTCGTGGGATGAAATTCTCCGTGACCACGTAAAGGAACACCGGCCTTTCTTCGACCGCGTATCGATCGAGCTTGGAGAATCCAAGCAGGACCAACTGCCAACGGACGAGCGATTGGCAGCGGTGCAGGAAGGAGGGGAGGATCCGGGCCTGGTGGAACTCTACTTCCAGTTCGGCCGTTACCTGCTGATGAGCAGTTCCCGCGATCCCGGGCGGATCCCTGCCAACCTGCAAGGGATATGGAGTCATCAGATGTGGGCCCCTTGGGAGGCGGATTTTCACCTCAACATCAACCTGCAGATGAATTACTGGCCGGCGGATCTCTGCAACCTGTCAGAGACCATGGATTCGCTCACCGGTTGGTTCGAACGTGTGACGGAAAAGGGAAGACTCTCCGCCGAGAAGCTGTACGGGGCGGACGGTTGGGTGGCCTTCACGTGCGTCAATCTATTTGGGCGGACCACCCCCGGCGGCTCGGCGAAAGGGTCGCAGTTCAACAACGGCGTCTTGGATCCATTGGCAGGGGCGTGGATGGCGATGACGCTTTGGCGTCACTACAGCTTCACTCAAGACCAAACCTTCCTTCGGGACCGCGCCTACCCGATCCTGAGGGGCGCTTGCGAGTTTCTTCTCGATTACCTTGTTGAGAAGGATGACGGAACCCTCGTCATTATTCCATCGACCTCCCCGGAAAACAGCTATACCCACCCCGAGACAGGAGAGGCTTTGCGGATCACCCAGGGTTCCACCTACCACATGACCATTGTGCGCGCCGTTCTCGAAGCGACAATCCGTGGATCCAAGGCCCTTGACATAGATGAGGATTTCCGCCGGGAACTGGAGAAGGCCCTGGGCAAGATTCCGCCCCTGAACATCGGTAGCGATGGGACTATCCAGGAATGGCCCATAGATTACGAGGAAAGTGAACCCGGTCACCGGCACTTTTCCCACCTGATGGGGTTGCACCCCTTCGCTCAGATTACGCCTGGAACCCCGAAACTTTTCGAAGCAGCTCGCGAGACAGTTGAGCGGCGGTTGCGCCATGGAGGCGGCCACACCGGCTGGAGCCGGGCGTGGATTATCAATTTCTATGCGCGCCTCTTGAACGATCAAGAGGCGCACAACCATGTGCTGATGCTCTTGCGAAAAAGCACCTCATCGAACCTCTTTGACATCCATCCGCCGTTCCAAATCGACGGCAACTTTGGCGGCACAGCCGGTATTGCGGAGATGTTGCTCCAGAGCCACGACGGGCAGCTACGTCTTCTCCCTGCGCTACCACCATCCTGGCCGACCGGTCACGTCCGGGGCTTGAAGGCTCGCGGTGGTTTCGTTGTCGATATCGAATGGAAGGATGGAAAGCTGACCCGGGGACGTATCGGATCGAAGGCAGGTAATCGATGTCGGGTGCATAGCAGCATCCCCCTTGCCGTCACGTCAGGCGGGCAGGAGATTGGAACCAGCAGTCCCGGGAAATCGATTCTCGAGTTCCCTACAGAACCGGGAGAGTCTTACTTACTTGCCGTGCGGTAAGATATGGGCAACGGATAGCCGAACGACAAGGATCAGAAAGGAGGAACAATTGAACGATTTTCAAGGATTTGGTTTTGGCCTTGGCGGACTACCTCTCCTGTCAGGTGAGCGCACGCGCTCGGTCTCTCCGGAGAACCCGACTGGCGCAAAGGGCAAAGGAG
>CAZUUK010000203.1:0-4122 GCA_964622675.1 uncultured Planctomycetota bacterium
TTCTCAAAGATCTCCTCGAACTGGTCCGGGGGAATCCCGATGCCCGTATCCACAACGGCCATATCAAGGCAACCGTCGCAGTGTTGAATGTGGAGCGTCACCGAGCCTTGATCGGTAAATTTGACGGCATTGCCGACAAGGTTGAGGAGTATCTGTTTGACCTTGTCACGATCGGAGCTGACTGGGGGAAGATCTTTATCCACGTCAAGCGAGAACGTCACGTCGGATTTTCCCCTCGTCAGTTCTTCAGCCAGACCGGCTATCTCCTCGGCCAGGGGACGCACGGCGAACGTCGTGATGTTGAGTGCCGCCCATCCGGACTCGACCTTGGCAATATCGAGGACATCGTTGACCAGCGAGAGCAGGTGGTGCCCGCTCTGGCGCACCTTTGCGATCCTGTTCTTCTGATGCTCGTTGAGCGGATGCCGGTCGGCGCGTTCGAGGAGCCCCTCACTGAAGCCGATGATGGCGTTCAAAGGCGTGCGCAACTCATGGCTCATATTGGCCAGAAACTCGCTCTTCGCCCGGTCCGCCGCCTCAGCCGCGTCCTTGGCCCGTGCTAATTCCTCTTCCAACTGCTTGTGCCCACTAATGTCATGCAGCGAGACGAGGTAAGCCGTCTCCCCCTCCCAGACGGTTTTGCGCACGCGCATTTCGGCGATGCCCGTTTCGCCGTCTCCACGAACAATGTCCAACTCGGTAACCGCGTCCGTGGCCAAGGGAAGCCCTAGCATGCTGCCCAGAAGTTCCTGTTCCTTGCGCTGCAGGAGGACTTCCGTCCCCGGGTTGACGTACTTCACGATGCCCTCCGGATCAACGATGAGGACCCCGTCCGGGCTCTGGTCCACGACCGACCAGGTGATTTCCTGGCTGCGCCAGAGTTCTTCGACGCGCTTGCGCTCGGTGATGTCCCTGGCAACGTGGACGCTGCCGATAAGTTCTCCATCGGAATCGAATATCGGCGACAGCGATGCCTCAATGTACACCCCCAGATGGGGCTCGAAGAACTCCTGCCGGGCAGGCTCTCTCGTTTCCAGCACTCTCTTGTGCGGACAGTCCCCCAAAAGCTCGTTGCTGCAGTGGACTACTTCGTAGCAGAGCTTGCCGATGAGGTCCCTGGGGTGCGCTTTGAGAGCGTTCGCGAACGCTCTGTTGACCCTGACAAGCCTGAACTCCGTGTCGTGAATCGAGATGAGGTCCGTCACGGAGTCGAACGTTGCCCGCCATTCTTCGGCCGCGTGCAGCAGTTTCTCTTCCATCTCCTTGTGATAGGCAATTTCGCTGCGATCCTTCTCTCTCTCCGCCTCATGCCGGGATTCGGCCAGTTCAGCCTGCCGCTCGAACTCTTCACGCTCGTGGCAGGTAATCCCGTAGGTCTTGAACATCTCCTTCAGGGGCTCCGACATTCGGCAGGCGACATCCCCAAGCGTCAAGTCCGGGAACTCCCGAGCCAGGCGCTCGAGCGCTTCCTCGTGCATTTCGACGACGTCCTGTGCCGGCAGACCCGCCAGCATCAGATCTTCACCCAGTTTCGCCATTGCGAGCAGATGCTCCTCCCGTGGCTCCACAACGTGGGCCTTGAGCCACTCGAAATATCTTTCGCAGTCAGCCCTGTCCGCCACCATGTCACCTCGATCAATGCTTCTGAACGTCAGTGCCGCCGTCATGTCCGTGATGTCATCGGCCGTCATGCGTGCACGGCCGACTGTTCGCTGAACATTTCCCCGAGACGCTCCGCTTCACCGGGGGCAACGTGCATCGGCATGCCCGACAGGATACCGGTGATGCCGCCGAACGCCTTGCCGATGTGCATCCCGCTCCCGTCGATGGTGACCTCGCGGATCTCCTTGTCGTGTGCGGACCCGCGCATCTTGAGCACCGTGATGCCACGACGTACCTCTCCGAACATCTCCACGTACCTCAACAGGATGATCGAGTCGGTGATCGTGGAGATGTGGGTCTCCGTCACCGACGGGCCGCCCATCAGAGTCGGGGTGACAGCCGTGAACAGACCGGCCACCTCCTGATGCTTGATGAACGACGTGAGGCTGATGACGAACTCGCGGAATCCCTTGATGGTCGAGACGCGCTCGAGCGCCGAAAGGCTGTCCACCGCAATGCGGTTCGGCTTGAACTCGTCTATCACCGCCTTCATGTTGATGAGGTGGTCCTCGAGTCCGGCACTCTCGGGGTACGCGCAGACCACCTTGAGCCTGCCTTCCTTCTCCCACTTTTCAAAGTCAACACCCCAGCCGGTGGCGTTCCGGAAGAGCTGTCCGCGGCTCTCCTCGAAGGCGAAAATAAGGCATTTCTCGCCCATCGCGGCCCCGCCGTTCGCGAACTCGGTGACCATGAGGGTTTTCCCACAGCCCGTGGCACCGGAGACCAGGATGACGGAATCGCGGAAGAAGCCGCCCCCGCACATCTTGTCCATCTCGGGACTTCCCGAGGTGACGCGGTTGTCCGACGACTTCTGGCTGAGCTCAATGGCCGAAAGCGGAATCACGATGATCCCTTTGCCCGGCATGACCGTGAAAGGGTACTCGCCCTTCTGGTGGTTGGTGCCCCGGAACTTCAGAATCTCGAGCGTGCGGCGGCGTTTTTCCGCTTCGAGAGCGTTGCGCAGGACAATCACGTTGTCCGCGACGAATTCCTCGACGCCATACCGTGAGATGGCGCCGAATTCCTCGGAACGCTCGGCGGTCAGGATCGACGTGACCTTCAACTGCTTGAGGACCGTGGCAACCCTGAACAGTTCCGACCGAACCATGTGGGCATCGGCGAACTGAGTGAAGATAGCTCCCAGGGAATCCACGGAGACACGCTTCGCGTCGGTTTTCCGCACGGCATTCTCGATGCGGGCCATCAGCGCCCCCAAATCGTACTTCCCTGCTTCAATGGCGGCCTCCTCGGCCGGCTGTGGAGAGGCGTCAACGAAGGCCCACTTGCCTTCCTCCTCCCATTTGGCGATATCCCAGCCAAAGCCGAGCATGTTCCTGCGGATGTCCGCTGGACTCTCCTCGAAGGTGATAAAGACGCCGCCTTCGCCCGGCCCCCTGACCCCTTCGGCGAGGAACTGTGCGGCGAAGACCGTCTTGGCGCTTCCTGCGGTCCCGGAGACCAGCGTGGCGCGGCCCTTCGTCAGCCCGCCGACTGCCAGCGAGTCGAAACCGGGTATTCCCGTCGCGAGTTTCTCAAGGACTGGTTGTTCCTGCAGTTGCTCTGTCATCCTCTGTCTCCTTTCGTATGTGCGGATTCTGACACCGTCAGCAGGTCCAGTCCCAGCAGGACCTTTTCAGTATCCGACAGGTCTCCTATGACCCGCCGAAGGGGCGACGGCAACTCCTTGGTCAACGTCGGTGTGGCCAGGATCTTCTCATCCTCGGCCAACTGCGGTCGTTCGAGGACGTCGATGACCTCCATCTCGTATTCGCCGCTCAACTCCTCCTCACAGATTCGGTGGAGGTTCGCGATGGCCTGCTTGGACCTTGTCGTCTGCCCCGTCACGTACAGCTTCAGCACGTACCTGCTCATCGTGGTTCTCCCTTGGCTTTCCGGTTGCTTTCCGAGCCTTGTCGCCGTCCGACTGGTTGGCCTTCGGTGCATCCAAACAAGAGTTCCGGTAATGAGAGAGCAGATGCCCCATGAGCTCAAGCAACATCAACCGGCCCTCTTCGGCACAAACGTCAGCCTTTTGGGGCAGGGCTCCCTTCGTCTTGGCTCTCAGGGTCACCGCGTGAATGTCAATCACATCGCGCGGCCCCGCTTTGACGAGGCCCAACTCACGCGCCAGGAGATTGAGGCCCTTTGAGACGTCCTGTTGGACTTTGTACACGCGCTTCTCCAGCGCCCTGTCGATGAGCCCCCCATACTGCTGAGCGAGTTCGTTAAATGTGTCCGGCATCTCCTCACGTAACGACATCACGCGCCCCCCGGGCGTTGGAGGCGTACGAGCAGCGAAAAGCTGCTCGAGGAGCCGCAACTCCTGTCCCTGTTTCTGGTTGTGCCGGACTCGCTTGGGATCCATTGCGGCTCAGTCCTTTTGCGCAGTGACATTGAAGCGGCGGGCGGACATCCCTGGCAGTGGCGTTGGGCGGGACCGCATGCCGAGAGGGCGTCCAC
>CAZUUK010000204.1:0-4115 GCA_964622675.1 uncultured Planctomycetota bacterium
ACGTATGCTATTACGGTTACTGCCAACACAGCAGCAGCTATCGCGACAACCCTAGCCTTCTTCAAGCTCATTGCTATTCCTCCTCTGTGCCCCAAGTCATTCAATGAGGCGCAGCTGTGGGCCTCTCACTCACCCTCGGTCGGCCGGCCTGAGAACATGCTAAGCGACATCCTGAAGCTCTCCACCTGGCGCTCAGCGAATGCGCGATATTTGTCCACCTCTTCCTGAGGCAGCACTTCCGCCAGCCGCTGCGCCGTGCGCTCCGCCTGTTCCTTCATCTTCCTAATGAACTCCCCCACCGTGAGCGTTGCCAGGCGATCCAGGTCTTCCGCATCCGTGGGCAGCCCACCAGCCCACATTGATTCCGTCGATTCCTCTTTCATGATCTCTTCGAAGGCCACCATCTGTTCCTCGTTCAGTTTCATTCCCGCCATTCGAGCCTGGAGCTTGGCTCCCGAGGCTCTCAGGTCTTGCTCATCGCCGACGCCGACTTCCTCGAAGGCCTCCATTTGCCATGAATCTAAGACCCCCGAAAGCGCCGCCGTCAGGATTTGGCTGTCCGCCTCGTGGTCAGCTTCGAGATTCTTCAGCTTGGACATGTCCGGGTACGCGGCGAATGCCTCTATCACCGTGTCCATTTTGCCCTGCAGGGCTTCGGAGATGATCGCTTCCACCTCTGCCCTTTGCGCCGGGTCCTGCACGTACTCGTCCAGGAATTTCCCGTACTTCATTTTCAGTTGCATCGGGAGCTGCATGCTCATGGCCTTCTTCATGAAGTCGCGCGTGAACATCGCCTTCATGACTTCCATCAACGGCCTTTCCTCGAGGGCGGTTTGATCCTCTTCCTGGTTCTCCTCGCCGGACTCTGCAAGCTTTTGCAGCTCCTCATTCAACTTCGTGTCGAAGGCCGCGAGCTCGTTAAAAAGCGCCTGCCGCGACTTCCACGCCGCGTCTGCGCTTTCTTTCTGCCTATCCAGCTCCTCCTGCAGCGCGATGAGCTTGTCCGACAGCTCGGCCTTCTCGGCGAGGGCCTTCTCGGCCTGCGCGCTGGCCGCCGCCAGGTCCTTGTCCAAGGCGGCAATCAATGCTGCTTGTTCGGGATCGGCGTCACGCCTTTGAAGCGCGACATTCGTGACGATACTTGCGGCGAGCAGAAGTAGCCCGGCACTGCCTATGATGACCTGTTTCGACGTCATTACTGCTCCTCCTCCTCCAGTGAGAATCGTACTTGTTTTTTGCACTCTGCATGCGCGAGTTGGCGCACAGCTTCTGCGACGCCCGGCCTTATGACATGCAGCCCAATCTTTCCGCAGATTGCGCCAATGGGGATGGCAGCGAGTGTGTGCGTTGAGAAATACTCACCCGGCCGGCTACTCTCCAAGCTATCCTCGACCTCTGCTGCGAGGTAATCGCGCACCTTTCGCCTAGCCGGTTCGAGCCTCTTGCGAGCCGCCTCTTCCTTGACTCCGAGGATGTCTGCAGTCGCTGCCACCGAACCGCCCGCATGCTATCAATCACGCGCTTTCCTACTCCTCACCCGGTGCTGCCGGTTTTGCATCACTATATTATACGATCCACGCCGGGACTAATTCGGCTGAGGTCAGAAAATTTCCTCTATTCCTCCCAATTAAACCTGTCCGTCCCGGAAACTCCGTCCGCCTTGTGCTGGCGAGACTTACGCCGCCGCCCACCCCCGTCCTTGTTCCTGTACTTGAAGTTGGTGGGCGAGTCAAGGGTCGTGGACTTGTGAGATAGGATCTGGTAGGAAGAAGGGGGTACGTCAGCAGAACGTGCAGGCAATCCTCACGGGAGCGCACATGAGTGACGGCATACGCGATGCGGAGGAAGTTGAAATTGAGGTCGGCGGGCAGCGATGGATCAACTCGTGGCATTCCAGTGCCGCCGTGCCTGCAGGCAAGCCCCACGGCTCGGCCGGGATTTGTGTGACCGAAGCCGTGGAGGTCGTGCTCATCTCGGCCGACGGCACATCCTGGGATTTCCCCGCTGGCCGGCCAGAGGGTAGCGAGACTTGGGAGGAGACGCTCCGACGCGAAGTGCTTGAGGAAGCATGCGCGGTGGTGACCGAAGCCCGTCTGCTGGGCTTCTGTCGCGGCCGATGCGTGCGGGGTCACGAAGCAGGTCTGGTGCTCGTTCGATCAATCTGGTACGCCAAGGTGGAGCTGCTGGACTGGAATCCTCAGTTCGATATCCAATATCGATGCCTTGTAACTCCACATGAGGCCATCGTGCGCGTGGGCGGTGTGTATGAACCGGAATGGAGACGGGCACTGTTCGAGGCCGGTCTCATTTGAGTAGGAGGGGGCGAGATGGGTGCCGCATAACCCACCGCTGCAGCCGACCGGGCCGGCGGGTATGATGGTCACAGGTCCGGGGTCGGCACGGTGCCGGCCCGGCCGCCGAATGGCCTAACGTTGGTCCAAGCATATGAACAGTGCGCCAACACGCGACCATGTCGCAGGCCACTGCCCCGTGAGGGCCGCTGCTGCCGCTCCCCCTCCGCATCCCCCGCTCTTGTTGCTGTGCTTGAAGTTGCGGGGGTGAGTCGAAGGTCAGATGATATGCGGATGGGGTTTTCGGTGCGCGTGGGCAGGCGTAGGCCGTTATGATCATTGATGAGCAGGCCAGCAACCGCAAATTCCCCCTCAGCAAGGTCTCTGAAACGCCCGGCAATCGGACTCATGTTTCCCAATCTTCCTGCGTGCCCCGGTTCCTTCTTCTGGCGGCCAAAGTTATCTGCTTCCTGTCGGCCTTGCGTGCTTTCTCGTTCTGCTTTTTCTCCAAGTGACGCAGCTCCCTCTGCAGCTCGAGGTAGTTTTCGTAGCGGGCGGGATCAAGAGCGCCGCTGCCAAGGGCCTCGTGAACGGCGCAGCCGGGCTCCCTCCGATGGCGGCAATCGCGGAATCGACACCGGAGCGCAATTTGCTCGATATCGTCGAAGGCGTTTGCCAGGCTTTCATCGCCCGCCCACAACTGGAGTTCGCGCATTCCGGGACTGTCGATGACCGCTGCGCCGGAGGGAAGCAGAATCAGCTCTCTGCTGGTGGTGGTATGCCGCCCGCGACCGTCACTGGCTCGGACCGCACGCGTCCTGAGGCGTTCTTCCTCAAGCAGGCAGTTGACGAGAGCCGACTTGCCGACCCCCGAGGAACCGAGCAGCGCGACCGTCTGCCCGGGTGCGAGGTACGGATGCAGAGCGTCCATGCCCCATCTGTAGAGCGCGCTGACTGCGTGGACCGGCACCCCCTGTTCGAGGGCGTCAACGGCCGCGACTTTGGGTTCGACGTCGTCGCAGAGATCGGCCTTGTTAAGGATCACCACGGGAGCGGCGCCGCTGTCCCACGCCAGGGTCAGGTAGCGCTCGATGCGCCTGAGATTAAAATCGCGGTCGAGTCCACTGACGAGGAAGACTGTGTCCGCGTTGGCCGCAGCGATCTGCGCCTCCGTCAAAGCTCCCGCCGCCTTTCGCGAGAAACTGCTCTTCCTCGGAAGCACAGCGTGGATCGTCGCCTTGCCTTCGCCCGATCGCATCCGGACCGCCACCCAATCGCCGGTTGCCGGAAGGTCTTCCCGCGAGCCGGCTTGATGGCGGAGCCTTCCAGACACTTCGGCAATGACTTCGCCAGCTTCGGTCACTAGCTGATAGTGCCTCCTCTCTTCGCGCACCACTCGAGCGGGGACGAACCCCTGTTCTTCGTAGGGCCTGAAGTCTTCGCTAAGACAACGGCTCCACCCCAATTCCGAAATGTTCATACTCAGTTTCTCTCTCACTCTTTGGTTGGGATTGCCTTGCGCTTCCGTATTCGTTCGTGTAACGCATGCTCCTTGTGATTTGCTGCTGTAGTCATGAGATCCTCCTTCATCGGGATCAGTGGTCAGTCGCTGACTTCCTTCCGCGGCGACATCACGCGATCCAGCAGAAAGGGCGGGTCGGCCAGTGGCCGCAACGCCATTGACATCAACAACAGTTCGTTGTCGTCGCCGACAATCCGGTTACTTCGGATCATCCCACAGCGCTGGCAGCGATGCACAATGGCCCACTCCCGGCCACGCCTCACCCACACGGCGATCGGCTCCATGAGGCCGCGGCAACCGGA
>CAZUUK010000205.1:0-4082 GCA_964622675.1 uncultured Planctomycetota bacterium
TGAACCCCCGACCTTTGGATTCGAAGTCCACCGCTCTATCCACTGAGCTACGGGGATGAGTAGACTTTCTAGGGGAAATTAAGGTTTTAGCTTTTAGCAACCGTACGCAAACGTAGGCGATTCTTAGCATTTCTGGTGACAAACTGGTGACAAAGGGGGAGAAGTCTATTCTGCTTTCATTGTGAATAGATTTTTCGTATAATGACTGCCTTGGGGGTGCTCATGAAAAGTGATTCCAAGTCTACGAATTCAAGTGCTGCTAACATTGGCTATGAGTCAGAATTATGGAAGACTGCCGATGCCTTACGAGGCAGTATGGACGCAGCAGAGTACAAGCATGTCGTTCTTGGCCTGATCTTCCTCAAATACATATCTGATGCTTTCGAGGAACAGCACGTCAAGCTTGATGCCGAAAGGGCCCAAGGGGCAGACCCGGAGGACCCAGATGAATACCGTGCCTTCAACATCTTCTGGGTTCCGCTTGAGGCACGCTGGTCTCGTTTGAAGGCACAGGCCAAGCAACCCACAATCGGCCAACTTGTAGATGATGCCATGACCTGCATCGAACGTGATAATCCATCACTGAAGGGCGTATTGCCAAAGGACTATGCCCGGCCTGCACTTGATAAACAACGCCTTGGGCAGCTCATCGATCTCATAAGTAATATTCGTGTCGGTGACTCGGAATCACGATCAAAGGATGTGCTTGGGCGTGTGTACGAGTACTTCCTTTCACAATTCGCCAGTGCTGAAGGCAAGAAAGGTGGCGAGTTCTATACTCCACGCTGCGTGGTAAAACTTTTGGTCGAGATGATTGAGCCTTACAAGGGTCGCGTCTATGATCCTTGCTGTGGTTCATCCGGTATGTTTGTGCAATCCGAGGAGTTCATCGCAGCCCACGGCGGCAAGATTGGTGACATCAGTATTTATGGTCAGGAGAGCAACTACACAACCTGGCGGTTGGCCAAGATGAACCTCGCTATCCGCGGCATCGATGGCCAGATCGACCATGGTGACACTTTCCATAATGAGCGTCATCCCGACCTTAAGGCCGACTTTATACTCGCTAATCCACCCTTTAACGTAAGTGATTGGCGCGGCGAGCTCCTGCGTGAAGACAAGCGTTGGCAATTTGGTATGCCGCCCGTCAGTAACGCCAACTTCGCCTGGGTGCAGCACATTGTCCACCACCTTGCACCTAACGGCATTGCAGGCTTTGTTCTAGCCAACGGTTCCATGTCCTCTAAACAGTCCGGCGAGGGCGAAATCCGGAAGAACCTCATCGAGGCCGACCTCATAGATTGCATGGTGGCGCTGCCTGGGCAGCTCTTCTACTCCACACAAATCCCGGCCTGCCTCTGGTTCCTCTCTCGCGATAAGAAGAACCATAAGTACCATAACCGCCGCGGGAAGGTGCTCTTTATCGATGCCCGGAAGATAGGTTGCATGATCGATCGTACCCACCGCGAGCTTACGAGCGAGGACATCGAGAAGATCGCCCTCACATACCACGCCTGGCGCGGTGAGAAGGATACCTGCGAGTACGAAGACCTGCCCGGCTTCAGCAAGAGCGCCACGCTTGAGGAGATAAGCAAGCACGGCTACGTGATCACGCCCGGGCGCTATGTCGGCGCCGAGGCGCAGGAGGTCGATGGCGAGCCGTTCGAGGAAAAGATGAATCGGCTCACAGAAGTTTGGCGAGAACAGATGGCTAAGGCACAGAACCTGGATGCAGCCATTGAGTCAAATTTAGAGGAGTTGGAGTATGGCGAGTGATTGGCGCGATTCGGTCTACGGGACATTCGCTGCGGACTTTGCTGAATATCCTCTAAAAGACCTTTGCGATCCTGTTGCAGGCATACAAACAGGCCCTTTTGGCAGTCAGCTGCACAAAAAAGATTATGTTCCCATTGGAACACCAATAATCACGGTAGAGCACCTCGGGGAGAATAGGATCCTTCATGAGAGAATGCCCCGTGTATCTGAAGCGGACAAGGCCCGCCTATCGAAGTATACTCTCCGGATAGGAGACATTGTGTTTAGTCGAGTTGGCTCAGTAGATCGTCGAGCGATCGTCCGGGATGAGGAGGATGGCTGGTTGTTTTCAGGACGCTGCCTCCGTATACGGCCAAATCCGGTTAAAATTGATGCCGAATTTCTCTCGTACTTCTTCGGTTTGCCCTCCTTTAAGGAGTACATCCGTGCCATTGCTGTCGGAGCGACTATGCCTTCACTAAACACTCAGATCCTCAGTGATATAATCATTCCTCATCCAGTGGATCTTAAAGAACAACGCGCCATCGCCCACATCCTCAGCATGTTGGATGACAAAATCGAACTAAACAGGCGGATGAATGCAACGCTGGAGGCGATGGCTCGGGCGATCTTCAAGAGCTGGTTCGTAGACTTCGACCCCGTCCGCTCCAAAGTCGAAGGCCGCGATTCCGGACTTCCCAAACAGATAACTGATATTTTTCCTGACCGCTTTGAGGATTCCGAATTGGGCGAAATTCCAGCGGGGTGGAAGGTGAAACCATTGGGAGAGCTTCTTGAGTTAGCTTACGGAAAAGCACTTAAGGCATCGAACCGACAGCCAGGCGGCGTGCCAGTCTACGGCTCGAATGGACAGATAGGTTGGCACAACGAGAAACTCGTTTCCGGACCAGGAATCGTCGTGGGTCGCAAGGGCAATCCTGGGACTGTCACCTGGGTTCACACAGACTTTTTTCCCATAGATACAACCTTTTATGTCATACCCAAGAAAGGTTGCCATAGCTTTCACTTCCTATTCCATGCTCTCCAAGCCCATGATCTTGCATCGCTTGGGGCAGATTCAGCCGTACCTGGTCTAAATCGGAATCTCGCCTACATGGACATGAATGTGATTCCCTCTTCGTGCCTATTGATGAAGTTTGATGATATTGTTCATATGCTTCTTGAGCGTGCTCACTTGTCCAATGAAGAATCTCGTAGCCTTTCTTCACTACGCGACACATTACTTCCCAAGCTCATATCCGGAGAGCTGCGGGTGAAGGACACGGAACTCTTCGTTTCGGAGGCAAATCTATGATCAACATTTGGTGCGTAAGAGCGGAGTTTGGCACTTACACGGAGCATTTTGTAGGCGGCGGCTATGTGGCTATCGGCTGGATGCCAGACACGGACCTTTCGCAGATCACCAGTCGGGACGAGCTCTATCCACCTTATAAAGCCGCATACCCCGACGACACGAGCAATATTGTTATCGGTCAGCAGGTGGGACAAATCGCGCGTTTTCTTTTGGAAATGCAAGCTGGCGACTTCGTAATAACACCGGCCTCCGATACTGAGCTTTTGCACTACGGGCAACTTGCTGGAGATCCTTCCTATGTCTTTGCAACCGATGATGATGGCTGCCCATATCGTCATCGACGGCGAGTCAAGTGGGCTCCCCAAACGCTTAAGCGAAGCAATT
Organism: uncultured Planctomycetota bacterium; assembly: GCA_964622675.1. Taxonomy (GTDB): domain Bacteria; phylum Planctomycetota; class DG-23; order CAZBND01; family CAZBND01; genus CAZUUK01. The sequence continues at coordinate 3,455 of CAZUUK010000205.1, forward strand.
TCTCAGTCCCGTTCCAAAACACAATCCGGTCGTCACTAACTGTTTTTGCTATATCACAGCGTGATGAGTTCCTGGCCGCCATCGGGCGTAAGGATCTAATCATCACTTCCACAACCGCTGCTTACGATTCCTATCGTGTTGTGCTCGAACAGGTATTAAAGCTCGATGATAAAGAATTTGAAATCCTTGTAAGTCACCTGCTTACAGCGCTCGGCTTTGAAGGTTCTGAGGTCACTGGGAAAACGGGCGATGGAGGAGTGGATGCGACCGGTGAACTCAACGTAGCTAACCTTGCCAAAGTTAAAGTTTTTGTTCAGGCTAAGCGTTACAAGCTGGGTACGAAAGTCAGTGCGAATACAGTACGACAACTTCGGCAGGCGATTCCTTTCGGTGGACAGGGTGCGTTCATCACAACCGCAGAGTTCCAAAGAAAAGCGCCCGATGTCGCCCTTGAACCAGGCTTCCCTCGCATTGGCCTTATAAATGGCCGTCAACTTGTTGATCTTCTAGTTGAGCATTGGGGCGACATTCCATTCGAATTTCAGGAACGACTCGGACTTAAACAGGGGCTCGTTCGAATATGAGTTTGCCCTTTTCAGAATCCATCGTTGAAGAAGCCGTTATGAAT
>CAZUUK010000206.1:0-4067 GCA_964622675.1 uncultured Planctomycetota bacterium
AAAGCTCGAAAGATGCTGCTCGCCGTCGTGGTCTGTGCCTTCGGCGCGTGGGTGGTGATGTCCGCCAGCGGCAGCCTGCTCTCGGCCTTTCCCTTCCCATCGGTCCTCTTTCCCGAAGGACAGGCGGATTGGCACTACATCGTGCTCCACCACAGCGCGACGGATGTGGGGAATGCCGAGTCTTTTGGCCGGTACCACCGCGAGGATCGGGGATGGGAGAACGGGCTGGGTTATCATTTCGTGATAGGGAACGGTAGGGGTTCCGGGGACGGAAAGCTTGAGATAGGCGAGCGCTGGCTGCGCCAGCTCCCGGGTGCGCACGCGGGCGATACTGAGCTCAATCGCCGCGCCATCGGGATTTGTCTCGTCGGCGATTTCCGCCACTCCCGCCCGACCAGAAGGCAGCTGCGGACACTGATGAAGCTTCTGACGGCTCTGTGCTCCACCTACGGCATATCGCCCGAGAACGTGTTGAAGCACAGCGACGTGGCATTGACCGAATGTCCGGGCAAGATGTTCCCCGGTGAGGATATCAAGAGGAAGCTCCAGATTTATCTCGACAAAGTGCAGGACATATGACATCCGGGAAGGAGCGCAGCGATGCTCGTCGCCGATAACTTGTATCTTGCCTTGTACCCCGCCTGCGGCATCGGGATCTCGTGCAACTCTTACGCGATTCGCACGGACGAGGGGATAATACTGATCGATGGGGGACTGCAGCCGGAAATCAAGGCGATCGAACGGCAGCTTAAATTGTTCGGAATGTCTTTAGATGAGTTACGGTTGCTCGTTGCCACACACTGTCATTTTGATCACTACGAGACGTTCAACGAACTGCGGAACATATCAGGGGCTGAAGTGCTGGCGCACACTAACGACGCCGAGGTGCTGGAAGCGGGCGATTACAGGACTGGTTGGCATGTCCGCGGCGTATTCGGGCTCCGACCCGTGCCGCCGGTCCCCGTTAGGGTTGACCGCCGATTGGAAGATGGCGAGGAGATTATGCTTGGCGGCGTGCGCCTCGAGGTCATCCACACTCCCGGGCACACGGCTGGCTGCATATGCCTCTACACGACGATAGCGGGCAGAAAGGTGTTGTTCTCCGGGGACGTAGTGATGCCCGTGCGACCGCAGGGAGGGAAGATAGGGTGGACGGGTTCACCTACTTTGGACGTCGAGACCTACCGCCAGACGCTCCGGCGGCTCAGCTCGCTCGAAGTTGATTGGCTGCTCGCGGGCCACGAGAGCCTTCGCCTCAAGGATGGATGGCGGGCGCTTTCGGTGGCTACGAACGAGTTTATGATAGCTCACCCTGTTTCGGGCTAGTCTTGCAGCCTATTCGGTAATCTGCGGCTTGAAGATGGCACAGGCCTCGCGCTGGTAGGCTTCCTCCAAAGCGCGATACTGCTCTTCCCCTTCGAAGGTTCCAATGACGGCGCCGCCGGAGCCTGCGAACTTTGCATGGGCGCCCAGCTCCCTTGCCACATCCACCATTCTGACGTGCTGCGGCGAGAGCCTGTATATGCTTGCGCGCGCATCGAAGTTCTGATCCATCAACGGGCCGAGGAGCTCGGACTTTCTCTGCAGGAGCGCGGCGCGAGCGTGAAACGCACATTCGGCGCATAGATTCATCGCGCCGACCACTTGAGGGTCTCCTGCGTTCCACCTGTGTCTGACGTCGTTGTGAAAGACCTCTGAACCTTCCGCAAGGTCAGTCTTATAGGCCACAAAGAGCGGCGGGAGAAGGGCTGGATCCATTTCCTCGTAGTTCCCGTACCCCTGCTTATCCATCATCTGTCTGGCGAAATCCATGTACACCATGCCCTCGTAAACCTGGACGACCCTGTCTTGAAGCCCGGCGGCTATTCCCAGTTCCTCAGTTTCGACCGACAGGATCAGGTTTGCCTGGACGGGCTTTGGTATTTCGACCTCGTAGAACTGCATAAGCGCCCGGAGGGCAGCGGTTATTATGGCGCTGGAGCCGGCGAGTCCGACCCTTCGGGGGATGTCACTGTCGTAGCGCAGGGTGAAGTTCCGGGAGGGTAGAGGAATTCCCCCCTCGCGGCAGTATTCACCGAATTTCTTTATCGTGGCTTTAAGGAGTCTTACGCCGCCGTAGTATCCACTTATTCGGACGTCCTCCATAAGGGCGTCAACGCTCTTGAAAAGGGAGCGGTCGTGGACGTGGGCAACTATCTCCAGCTCAGGCGATTCGTAAAGCGTGGCCGTGGCAGACTGATTCCTGAGCACGATGGAAATCGTCTTGCCGAAATATCCGTCTGATGGATTACCGATCAGACCGGCCCTGGCAAAGGCCCTGGTGAGTATGATCATCTTTCCTTTCCCTGTCCTCTCCGGCTTTGTGGGCGGAACATCCAGAAGGAATCACCCATTATCAGGCCGATCGCGTTCTCGTTCAACCGCGTTCGCGTCGGCGCCTTATCAGCCTCATTGTATACAAGGCAATGTCTTATTCAAGATCCCTGGCGTCTCTCTCCTTTGTTGCGTAAGAAGCCGAAATAGGCACAGTGTGTGTTTGGAGCTGACTGTGAGTGTATAATTCTCCGCGACATCAGTATGAAACCCTCACCAATTTCCCACGCGACGATCATGATTGAGCCCGAAAGAGTAAGGAGGCTGAACAGCGGTCATGAGAAGCACGGTCGCTACGCCCTCTACTGGATGCAGGCATCCCAACGTGCGCACTACAACCATGCGCTGGAATATGCGATCCTACGAGCGAACGAACTCAATCTCCCGGTCGTTACCATGTTTGGAATAACCAGCCGTTTCCCGGAGGCAAATGCGCGTCACTACGCATTCATGCTGGAGGGGCTCCGTGAGCTGGAGGGAGAGTTGGACAGGCGGGGTATCCAGTTGGTTGTCTTGAAGAAGCCCCCTGTGGGAGCGGTGGCCGAGATGGCGGGGGACGCTGCACTCGTTGTGACCGACAGGGGCTATTTGAGGGTTCAGAAATCGTGGCGCGAGCGCGTGGCCAGCAAGCTTCCATGCTCCCTCGTGCAGGTGGAAAGTGACGTTGCGGTGCCAGTAGGGGTCGCTTCGCAGAAAGAGGAGTATGCTGCGGCTACGATACGCCCCAAGATCCGAAAGCATCTCAAGAAATATCTCAGGCCCCTAAAGCAAACGCCGGTCAAAAGAGATTCCCTGGGACTTCGATTCGGTGGATTCGCCATCAATGATGTGAGCGCCGCACTGAGACAGCTTCGAGTTGGCCGGAGCGTCGAGCGCGTAAGTGCATTCAAGGGCGGTACCTCGCATGCCAAGCGCCTCCTTCGCGACTTCATCGAGGACAAGCTCCAGGATTACACCAAGCTGAGAAACGACCCGAGCGTGGATTGCGTCTCGCACATGAGCCTGTACCTTCACTTTGGACAGATCTCGCCTCTCTATGTGGCTTTGCAGATCGCGAGAGTCCGTGACAAGTCGGCCGAGGCAAAGGAGGCTTATCTCGAGGAGCTCATCGTGCGCCGCGAACTGAGCATGAACTTCGTGCACCACAACGGCAATTATGATTCTTTCGATGCCCTCCCGAATTGGGCCAGAGAAACGCTCGCGACCCACAGACGAGACAAGAGAAAATACGTGTACACGCTCAAGGAATTGGAGGGGGCGCGTACGCATGATGGGTACTGGAATGCGGCGCAGAAGGAAATGCTGGTAACGGGGAAGATGCACAACTACATGCGGATGTACTGGGGGAAGAAGATCCTGGAATGGACCGCAACCCCCGAGAAAGCATTCAGAATAGCCCTCTATCTGAATAACAAGTACGAGCTGGACGGCAGGGATCCCAACTCCTTCGCCGGTGTGGCCTGGTGCTTTGGCAAGCATGACAGGCCCTGGCCGGAAAGACCTGTGTTTGGGAAAGTGCGGTACATGAGCGCGTCCGGCTTGCGCCGCAAGTTCGATATGGCGGAGTATGTACGTAACGTGGAAGCCTTTTAGGCTCAGGGGTGACCAGGCCCCTCAACTCCCCCGGGCGGCGTGCTTGCCGCGGCTGGAACGGCGGTGGCGTGGGCGTCAGCCCTTCTTGACATGGTATGTTG
>CAZUUK010000207.1:0-4047 GCA_964622675.1 uncultured Planctomycetota bacterium
GCCCAGCGGCGCTGCTCGATGCAGTAGACGGGGACGGTGACTTTCTGCTTGGCTTCGACGATGGTGTCCTTTTTGACGACGCGTGTTTGCTTTCCGCCTTTGATGATCTCGCCGCTCATGAGGAAGACGGTCCTGTCGCCGGTATTTTCCACGAGGACTTCGGGGACGGCGGCCTGGTGCTTTTCGCTGATCTTCAGGTGACCGGCGGCGACGGCGTCGTCCATGGTGATCCACTTGCCGGGGGCTTGGTCGGCGGGATAGCGGATGGGAAAGACGAGCATGTTTTTGTGCTTTCGGGGCGGGTCGACGACAAGGTTTGCGAGGAGGTTTTTGACTTCAGGGACGCCGTCGGGCTGGGCTTCGTGCGTCGGTTCTGCGCTCTCGGCGGGAGCGGCGCCGCCGATGAGGACGAGAAGGGCGAGGAGAGAAATCGCCCATGTGAGCTTTGCGACACGCGATCCACTCATTTTGCGCCTCCTTTCGAGAATGCCGCTATGCGGCTATTTTGGCTTCCATAAAATTTGACGCGGGATTGGGAGGAAGGTTCCACGAGAAATCGGCTGGGAAGGATTTTCTTCGGCGAGGATGGAGGCGCGGGCGGGAAAGGTTTGCCCACGCCGGGGGACGAGCGAGGCTCAGGGAAAAGAGAGCGTAGGCTGACGGTCTATCACGTTGCGGGGGGCGCCCACGTTGTCAAGAAATCCCATGAAGGCGGTATGGAGATCCCGGGCGATGGCGGGATGTTCGGCGATGACATCGTTCTGCTGGTGAGGGTCGTTTTCGAGGTTATAGAGTTCCGCCGTTCCGTCGGTGCCGATGATGAGGGTCCAGGAGCCGTGGGTGACGGTTGTTTTAGAGACGGGGGCTTTCGGGGTGGGGATGAGCGTATATGAGGAGAAGGCGTAGTCGCGGTGAGCGCGGGCCTCGCCGGAGATGAGCGGATAGAAGGAGCGGCCGTGCATGGCGGGCGGGTGCTCGACGCCGCAGAGGTCGAGTATGGTGGGCATGAGGTCGGGCGGCTGGACGATGGCTTCGACGCGGCGCGGGGCTGGAGCGACGGGTGAGCGGATGATGAGGGGGAGGTGGGTGATCTCCTCGTAGAGGCCCCATTCGGAGCGCTTGCCGACGACGCCGTGCTCGCCGAAGTAGTAGCCGTGGTCGGTGGTGAAGATGAGGGTGGTGTTATCCCAGAGGCCCATTTGGGTGATCTTGTCGAGAAGCTTTCCGATCCAGCGGTCAACGAGGGTAACCTCGGCGAGGTACGCGGCGCGGATGTATTTCATTTCCTCCGGTGTGAAGGCGGATAGCTCCATGTATTCGGGGTGCGGGATGCGGACGCCGCTCAAGTCCTCAAGGTAGAGTGCAAGGAGGTCCTCGGGCGGGTCCCAGGGTTCGTGCGGGTCGAACATATCGAGCCAGAGGAACCAGTTGTCGGCCTTGTGGTTTTCATCGAGCCACTGCATGGCGGCCTTGGCGGACTGTGCGGCGATGTAGTCCTCTTCGGTGCGGCGGTAGTAGTTATTGCGCATGTGCTGGAGAAGGGGTCTGCCTTTTGCGCGGAGTTTTTCGCGCGGGCAGGGGAGCTTTACGTCGAGGTTTGCGCCGGTGCGGAGGAGGTCACCTTCCTGGCCGCGGATGAAATTCCAGCCGCGGAAGCCGCGAGAGAAGAAGGAGCCGGTGTTGATGAGGTGGGGGGTGTCGCATATTAGCTGGGTGACGTAGCCGGCGCGAGTGAGGACGTCCGAGAGGATCGTCTCATCGCGGCGAAGAGGACTCCACGTGTAGAAGGGGAAGGTGAATTTGCCGGTGAAGCAATCGGTTCTGTTGGGGATAGTCGGGAAGGAGGCAGTGTAGGCGCGGTCGAAGACGAGCGAGTCGGCGGCGAGGCGGTCGAGGTTGTCGGTGTTTACCTTGGTGTTTGCGTAACAGGTGAGGTTGTCGCGGCGAAACGTGTCGGATACGACGACGATGACGTTCACGATTTGTCCTTTCCAGATTATGAGCGGCTTTTAGTTGTCTGCGGCGACGAGGCGGTAGCAGCAGCCGTGAGGGAGATGCTCGGCGGCGACGCCGGGGAAGGTGTCGTTGACGTATTTGGTGAGGGTGACCATACCGGGCTCTTCGGAGGTGCCGTGGTTGACGCGGATGACGGGATGGTCGGAGTCTTTGGCCCACTGGATCGTCTTCCAGTATATCGAGCCGTCATCGCAGACGACGGAGACGTCGCAGCCCATTTCGATATATTTGGAGATGTTGCAGGCGCAGCCGGTGCCGATGCCGACTTTGGAGACGGGACGGGAGGGGTCGCCGGCAACCTGTACGGCGGGCTGGCCGATGGTGCTGGTGCGTGCTGCGATGCGGAGTGCGAGTTGATCGAGTGTGACAGGTTCGATGTCATAGCGGTGGAGATAGCCGTTTGCGCCGACAGCGGCGGGCTGGTCGCCGAGCTCGAGGAAGCGGGCCCACGCCCAGGGTATGCCGATTTCGGGCATGCGGTCCCAGACGTCGTGATTTCGGAGGAGGACGAGGCCGCTTTCTTCGATGAATTTCTTTTTGGCGATGCCGAGTTCGGTCTCTTCGAACTTGCCGCGCTCGACGTTAGCGTAGAACGTGGGCTCGTGGGGCATGAGCATGTCGAAGTTCCCGGCGACGGCGGCGCGCAGGACGCCGAAGCCGGGCATCCAGGTGACGAGAACGGTTTTGATCTCCTTTTGCGGGTCGCCGAGAAGAATGCCGTCAACGGTTTTATCGCGGCTCACCCAATCGGCGACGGAGAAGAAGTGGTTTTCGATGTCAACGGCTTTCATGCGATGCTCCTATATAAGTGGTGGCTTGACGCCGGCCGGCGCAGGGTTGACAGTGAAGTCGGGCTTTCTAGCGGGTTCTTGCGCCGGGTCTGGTCTGGCCTGCGCCGCCGGATCTGGAGAGCCATAGGGGTTTTACCATCTGGGCTTCCCAGGCGGAGTAATCGGCGATGAGCTCCTTGAGCATCGCCGGGCGCTTTTCGGCGAGGTTGTCCGATTCGCTTATGTCGGCGGCGAGGTTGTAGAGTTCGGTGGTGTCCGGTTGGGGTCTTACGAGCTTCCAGTCGCCCTTGCGGAGGGCGGACCTGGCCCCCATTCTCCAGGAAAGTATGTCGTGGGGTGAGGCGGTGTTTTTGCCGGCGAGAAAGGGAACGAGGTCTACGCCGTCTATGATGCGGTCTTTGGGGAGATGGGCATGGGCGGCGGCGACGGCGGTTGGAAAGACGTCGAGTGTGGAGACGGGATGCTGGTAAACGAGTCCGGCGGGGACGCGTCGGGGCCATTTGATGATGAAAGGTACGCGGATGCCGCCTTCGTAGACTTGGGCTTTTCCGGAGCGGAGCGGGTCGTTTTTTGAGGCGTTGGCTCCGGTGGGGCCGCCGTTGTCGCTGATGCAGAATACGAGGGTGTCTTTTTCGAGGCGGAGCTCGCGGAGGGTCTGGAGGACGAGTCCGACGCCATCGTCAACGGCGCTGAGCATGGCGGCGAGGGTGCGGCGTTTTTCGTCGGCGATGCCGGGAAAGCGATCGAGATATTTCTGGGGTGCCTGCATGGGGGTGTGGACGGCGTTGTAGGAGAGGTAGAGGAAGAAGGGGCTGTCTTTGCGGCGGCGGATGAAGCTGACGGCTTCGCGGGAGAAGGCGTCGGTGAGGTATTCATCGCCCTGGGCGGGCTCCATGCCGCGGAGGATGGCGCCGCGCTTGGACTCGCCCCAGACGATGTATGAGTGCCCGCCGCCGAGGAAGCCGAAGAACTCGTCGAAGCCGCGGTTCAGGGGATGGAATTTGTCCCTTAGCCCGAGGTGCCATTTGCCGACGGCGCAGGTGGCGTAGCCGGAGGCCTTGAGAGCGTCGGCTATTGTAATCTCGGAAGTCGGGAGGCCGATGTCCTCATCGAGGGTTCTCTGGATGTTTCCGGTGTTGTGCTCGTGTCCGAAGCGCTGCTGGTAGCGGCCGGTCATTAGCGCGGCGCGGGAAGGGCTGCATAGGGGAGCCATGACGTAGCCGTCGGTGAAGCGGACGCC
>CAZUUK010000208.1:0-4032 GCA_964622675.1 uncultured Planctomycetota bacterium
GCGCCGATCAGTTGATCACATTCATCGGTGCTGAGAGCCATTGGTTTCTCGAGGAGCACATTATGACCCGCCTCCAGCAGGGACAGCCCTACCGGAAGATGGAAACGGTGCGGCACACAGACATCCACATAGTCAACCTGGTCCGGTCCAGGCAACCCTTTGATGTCCCGGTAAGTCTTCCCGGTGCCGGCTCGGGTCTGCAGCAAGTGCGCCCGATCCGCATCCGGGTCCACAAAAGCGACCAGTTGCACTCTGTCCCCAAGCTCGCCGTACTGACGCAGGTGATACCTTTCTGCGAACCTGCCGCATCCAACTATGGCTACCCTTATCATGGCTACACCAGCTTCTCGAGGTACTTAAGCGCTCGCCCGGAGCTTCCCACCGGGTCGCTGTGGCCGAGGATCTCGACGGATAGCACGCCGGCGTAGCCCGCCTTTTTGAGTATGGCTACACTGTCCTTTATGTTTATGTCCCCCGTGCCGATGTCCGCACGCTGCTTAGGTTTTCCGCCGCCTTCCCGGATGAAGTCCTTTATGTGAACCCAGCCGACGCGACCTATGAACTGCGGCAGCAGCTCCGCATTGTCTATACCGCAGGCCCCGCTCAGGTTGCCCACATCGTAGTTCAAGAAATAGTAGGGCGAGGAGCTGACCGACATTATCCTCTTCAGCCCGTCCGGGCTAAGGCTGAATGTGCCGTGCGGTTCCATCGCGAAATGAACGCCCACCTTGGCACACTCTTCCACCACCTCCAGTATGGCGGCCTGCGCGTGGTCGAAAGCCTCTTCCATGGACACCGCCTCCGATTTCCATCCCTCGCCGCTCATTATCACCGGCACCCCCGCGTCCCTGGCCCAATGCGCCGCCTTCTTCAGATATCCGGCCGCTTCCGGATCCTTGATCATCTCGCAGTGGGCGCTTAGCGCGGGACATGCAAGTCCAGCGCCCTCGATGACGCGCATCTGGGGTTCGGCTGCAGCGTCCAGATCCACGTATGGATAGCCGTTTTTCAACGCACACGCTTCCACCATCTCATACCCGAGTTCCGCGATCGTGCCGCACACCTTCTCCAACGGCGTTGACTTGAAATTGTGCATCATACAGGCGATCTTCATCGGCATCTCCTCCTTAGCTTGCTCTCTTCATTCGAACAGTCCACATGGGCGCACTACGCATCTCGCCATCTAGATTAGTATCTCCTGGGCGCCCTTCCTCAGCCGCGTGGCGCAGCACCCACACGTCGCGCTGCCCGTGCGAATTCTAACACACAAATACCAGCACAGAAACCCCCACAACCACGAGGCAATGAAGAAGAGAGCGCGAGACAACGGAGAGCTATTCGCTGAAGTATGAGACGCAACTCGCCACTACAACTTCGTGCGCCCGTCTAACGGATGCTCTGGATAAACTTCTCCGGCCCCGTCACGACGATCATCCCCATGTTGACCTTCCCGACGTGGATTCTCGTAACACCCTCGGCAACTCCGACATCACAGGCCGTGAAGCTGCCACCGTCCACCCTGGCTCCAGCATGCGCCAGCGAATGCCCCGGTGCCCGTCAGCACCCTCGCGTAGTCCAGGAAGCCCTTTTCGCGGTCCTCCTGCATCATCGCGATGGAGATCCCAGCGATCAAGTCCTTCAAGACATCCAATCTCTCTTCGCTCAGCTCTTCCGCGCCGCGAACGGGGACATTCTGAAAGCCACCCAGCAGCTCCTCTCGCTGGTCAAGGGTGATAATCGGTGAGCTTTCAATCATCGTCCAGAACATCTCCTCCGGCGAGACGTCCAGCTCCGAGACCGCGCTCTCGATCTGTTCACCCCAATCCGGAGGGGGGCCTTTCTCTTCCTGCGCTGCCGTTCCAGCCCCAACCCCCTTCTCCTCCGGGCGCGCAGCGATCACCTCGTGAGACGGCCGCTCATATCGGAGAAACCATATGGCCGCCCCCATGCAGACAACAACCACCAGGATCACAAGCCCGACTACATTCTTCCTGCGCACCCTATACGTGCGTTGCCGACGCCGCGATAAACCCTTTAACCGCTCCCTTTTCCCACGAGGGAAGCGAAAAGCCCTTTCCCACTTCCGTCGTCGCTAGAGGCTGCAGCGAATCACCCCCGCAACTTCAAGCAGAGCAACAACGGCGCGCGGTTTGAGGGAGCCAAGCGACAGTCATTTCAATGCCCGGTTTACATTCCTTCGCGCAAACCACCCTTGCTTGCCTCGGGCACAGCCAGCGCCGCGCCGGGAAGCCAGGGCCAACGGCCTGGTTTTGCGTCGGGAGGCTGCTTTCTCGGCTCAAAGACGACCCGCTCGGGAAGGAACTTGCTCTCCACGGCCCAGAACGCGTCCAGCTTCTCCTTCAGGCGAGTGAATTCCGGCGATGCCTTGCCCTCCGGAAAGAGATTGTGCTGCTCCCACGGGTCGTTCTGCATGTCGTAGAACTCAATGGCCTTGTTCCGATTGACGATGCGCTTGAAGCGCTTATCCCTCGCCATGAGAAGCGGAGCCGAAAGGTTCTTGCGAATGTCCATCGAGTAGACGACGTTATCCTCCCACGATTCCCTTCCCCTTAGCAGACCCGTCATATCGCGTCCCTGGAGCCCTTCGGCTTGGATGCCGGCCAGCGAGAGGAACGTCGGCGCTACGTCGATCATCGAGACGTTGTCCTGGACCGTCGCGCCCGAAGAGGTCAGCCCCGGGCAGCGCATGATCATGGGAATTCCGGCCGATGCGTCGTACATTAGGCCCTTATAAAGTCGGCCCTTCTCGCCCATCATGTCCCCGTGGTCCGCCAGGAAGAGCACACAAGTGTTATCAGAAAGGCCAAGCTTATCGAGCGCGCGGAGCAGCCGCCCGATCTCGTAATCCACCTCGCTTATGAAGCCGTAGTAGTATGCCATGGTGCGTTTGAAATCGGCCGCAGTGAACCGCTTGAACTGACCGCGTCCGGCCGGGTCAATGTAATTCGGAGGCAGCTCCATCTCGTCCGGATCGTACATGTACGAGAAGGGCGCAACTGGATTGTACGGGTGATGCGGCTGGAAGTAGGATGCGTGCAGGAAGAAAGGCTTATCCTTGTCCCGGATCTGACTGAGCCACTCGGTGCACCTGTCCGTAAGCCAGTGCGCATCGGAAAGCTCAAGCGGCACCGAACATGGGTTTGCCACCCCTCGCGGGTCAAAATTCCAGCCCTTGGGGAGGCCCGCTCGGCGCTCGATATCGTACCGGACGCCCAATCGCTCTTTCAGCCATGGTGCGTAGTCGGAGATGCCCGCCTCGGTAATGTAGAACTCGTGGTGGAGCGCATACTGGAAGCCGTGCAACTCACCATAAGGGATGTAATGGAGTTTCCCCACTGAGCACGTCTGGTAGCCCGCTTCGTTGAAGTAATGTGCGAGTGTCTTGATGTTTTCATTCGGCTTCATCTCGTTAGTCAGCACCCCCGTACGCGTCGCGTACGTGCCAGTCATCATCGTGTAACGGGAGGGTGAACATACAGGTGTCGTAGTGTAAGCGTGCGCGAATCGCGCCCCCTGGGAGGCGAGCCGGTCAAGGTTGGGGGTCTTCACGATATTATGGCCCGCAGCTCCCATGGCCCGCGGGCTGAACTGGTCAGTTATGATGATCAGAAAGTTCAGGGGTTTGCTGCCGCCGCCTTCTTGAGCCCACGCCCTGGGAGTGCTCGAGAGAAGCGGAAACCCGGCCGCTGCGCCAACAACCCCGGCGCTTCCCGCCGCCGCCTTCCTCAGAAACTCTCGCCGGCTCATACGGTCAGTAATGACTCGTACTCCTCACACAATGCTGCGCTCAATCCCTCGGTGCGACCACGGTGTAAAAATCTCTCCGCCGCACACGGCGCCTTGTTGCCCCCCCAATCTCCGTTATGATAAACGCTCCGCTTCCATTTTCCAAGCATTGATTTTGTGAGAACTCTACACGCCCGCCCACACCATGTCCGCCAGCGAAGTGCCGTCTACCGGATCCGTGTCTGCCACGTACGCAAGTCGCTCCAATTCCGGATGCATGCCGTG
>CAZUUK010000209.1:0-4000 GCA_964622675.1 uncultured Planctomycetota bacterium
GGGATGAAGAGGAAGCGTTACACGGAGCAGCAGATCGTCTTTGCCCTGAGGCAGGCGGAGAGCGGGACTCCGGTCGTGGAGATCACCCGGAAGATGGGTGTGACCGAGTCCACGTTCTACCGGTGGAAGAGGAGATTCGGAGGTTTGGGCATCCCGGAGGTGCGTCGGCTGAAGCAGTTGGAGGAGGAGAACCGGCGGCTCAAGCAGCTCGTAGCCGATCTGACGTTGGACAAGCAGATGCTTTAGGAGGTGCTATGGCCAGAGCGGGAGGATTACTACTCGCTGATGGAGATGAGACTCAGCGAGGGCTACGCGAGCTTCGACAGCGAAAAGCAAAACGAACCTGTGAATCCCCAGGACTGCTTCTTCCCCGAGGAGGACCTGGTCTACTGGGATGACCAGTGGGAGTCAGAGCAGGCACTTCTGGCCGCGCTCAAGCAGAAGGGGAGCAAGGGAAGGCAAGGGGTTTGCGGCGAATCTATTGTGGGATACCTTTAGGACGAGCGCATCGCCGCTCCCGTAAAGGGTGCCGACGGCGCTTACTCTTGTGTTCTTTGCTGGCCCAAAGACAGCTCCTTCTCCTGACAGCTCAACTCGATCTGCACTGAGCCCCTTTGGATCGAGGGCGATTGTCACCTTCAAGTTCCCTTCGCAAGCGGGCAGGATTTGTCCTTCGAAATGAACTCGGTGGGGATGCCCGTATATGACGACGAGGCAAGGCTTGCCTTGCTGGGGTGGCGGAAACTTCTCGGCTGAAGCTCTGATTTTCTCTCGCACCCGCGCCGGCAGGGCACCCGTCCAAGAAGTCCGCCGCGAGCTTTACGAAGCCTGTCTGGCTGCCGCTGACACTGCCACGGGGGTCTTTAGTTTGACGGTTCGCGGTGGCGGACCGAAGTACCACCCCCGTGCGATCGCCCACGAGGTCGCGTCCAAGTGGTGTCTTGGCTAATGCAGCAGGAAAACTCGCGCCTTGAAGTTTTCCCCGGAGTCCCTATGCTGAAAAACAATCTCAGCAGACCCGCCTGGGGCGAGTGTTTCTCCATGTCTGACCGAATAGAGGAGGGCGGTTGAGTCCCCGGTTGTTGAGGTCGGGGTGACGTGTAGAAGCGACTCGTCACAGGTTACTGAGAAGTCCGAGTGCTCAATTGGTCCAACCTGTGATGAGAGAAGAAGCTCTTTCGCCTCGGGCTCTCCCGGCCTAAAAACCAGAACCTTTGGGCGAATGACGAACCTTTGCCGAAGTGTGACCGTGACAGGGACCTGAGCTTCCCCCAAGTTTGTGCTGATCACGATCAGACCCGACGTTCTGGAAGCATGAGGAATCTTTCTTAAGCAGACTTCTACGCGGTTCTCTTCCGTCGCCCTGCAATCCACACTCTCCATAGTCACGCTCGCGGCCCTAATCACCACTTCCTGTTCAGCATCGGTTGAAACTACAGTGCAGCGCTTTTTCACTGGGAGGTCGCTCGGCAACACGTTCTCAAAAAGGATCCTGTCCGGCACTGCGATGAGTCTGCCAATCAGCCGCGCCGCAACAGCGACTTTGACGAAAGGACTCGCTACGGAGTTCGTCTCCAAGATGACTACCCCCGAGTACCTGCTGGTCTTCGGACCGACAGATAGTTGAAGCGACAAGTGGCCTTCCTCGCCTGGCGCAAAATGCTTCTTGGACGTGTGGGCCGTAACGCACGAACACGACGACCTCACGCTCTTGACGTCAACCGGGGTATCGCCGACATTCTTAAGAGCGAAATCGTGAGCGAAGACGTTGGACTCATGAACATCCCCCCAATCGATCGACTGTGGCTGGACAACTAGAATTCCGGGTTCCCTCGGTCTCCCAGAAGAGCGGGGATCATCCACAACCAGTGTTAGCCCAGTCCAGCCGAGCGCTTCCAGACCTCCTTGCTCCACTGCTGCGTACTGCGGCGGATCGACCACAATGTCCGGGGGCACGTAGAGTACAAAGTGTCCTCCACCGGTTTCCCTTTGAATGAACAGCACGCATATTTTGTTATTTCCTTTGAGTTCCACGGCATTGAGCCGTCTCGCCTCGACTCTGAGCCCCATCTCCCGCAGTGCCTCTCTGATGTCATACATTGAAATCCCTTCCTCGCTGGGCGGCATTCTCAAAAGAAGATCCCGGACCCGAACCGGCCTCCCAAACCAACTCCCCACGAGGTAAATGATCTTGATGCCACACGACCTGTCAGAATCCAGAAAAGCCGTATCCCTTCTGGCCTCTCCAGATGGCGGCGCGTACCCGCCCTCCTGACCCCCGGCCGTTGCACTCAGCAAAATGCACGTAGCTAATAGCGTCAAAAGGACAATCCCACGCCTCTTCACCGGAACGCGCCTCCGCCGAATCGGCTGCACGCTAACCCCCTTATCCCCGTCACTTGCTGCGACCGGAACGCCGACCAACAAATACGCCGAGACCTATCACTCCCAGGAAAAGAACCAGAAAACCGAGCCCGATACCCCAACGCCTGTGGTGTCCGCGCTGTTGCCCCGTTGGCTGCTGCTGTAATGGAGGGGCTGACTCAGAGGCCGCGGCAGGCTTGCCTTCCGCTGCCATTGATCCGATCTGGCCGACATGTTGAGCGAGCTTGCTCAGCATTTCGTCGAGGACCGACTCAGTCGCCTCAGTGGGAGTTACACCAGCGGTGGAATGCGTGCCTACGACCATGTCCATCACGTGCGTTCCCAGCGGGAACTCCACTTCAAACTCATCCTCGGCGAAACTGACGTTGAACTCGACGTCGGTGAGCTGCACCCTCCCAGTCGTTAATGGAACTGCCTCTGGGATAATCTCGCCTTCTTCGCCGGATCTCAGCACAAAGTTCTCATACCTCGCTGAAACCGGGAAGTATACTTCGCCGCCTGCGACCGGAAATTTTCTGGCCTTTATGTCAGAAAACCTCAGGCGTAGGATACCGTTCTGGTAGTGTTCAATCATGTGCGGCCAGTAATCCTGACTCGGGTCGAAATACACCTTCGTTATATGGCCCCCGTCAGAAATCACAAGGCTATCTCCCCCGAGGATGGTCCGCTTATTGCGAATGTACTCATGGAACGGAATGTCCCCGATATACAACCCCAGGTTCTCTAAACGCAGCCCGTCCATGGTCGGTCGCTCTCTGCTCACGATCCCATCTCTTGTCAGCGGAGCGTAGGACTTGAAAAGCTCACCGTTCCAGCACTTCACTGTATGATCGAGCAGATGTCCGGACTTTGCGCCGTAGCGCCGCATCTCAACCTTGATCTTTTGGCGCGTGTCCATCACGAAGAGCACACCGCGTTCTTCCATCTCAACTGTCGCATCCGCGGGAGATTTCCCGCCTCGGGAGGTCTGTGCAAGGAGGCTTTGCAGTCCCTCTGGGCTGGTTTCATACGAATACTCCATGCTGTAACGCACGTTGCCAATCAGTGAAGAGTTCCCTTCAAAAACAGCAGCGAGAACTTCTGGACTAAGAGTACTTGCTTGCGTCGCGCAAACCCACTTGCTGGCAATAACCGACACAGCAAGAACCGTGGCCGCAATGACTATGAAGAGGAACCGGACGCTAGATCGTGAGTCCCCCTCCTCGGCAAATACTGCGCCTGACGGCAAATCGGCTACCATGTTTCACCCCACTTCGCTACCACGCTACCACTCGGATTGGGCTCCCTGCGGCGTGCACACGGCCTGCCCTGGACTTCTCTATGTCCGGGCTGCTGCCGAGGGGGATGCCGCGTGCGCCTTCCCCTCCCCGAGCGCGCCGTCGCCGAGTTAGGCTACATCTGCCCCCCGGCGACAGCTCTCCATCTACCTAGCTAACGGCTGACGCATAGTTATCCCTTCACACCCCCTCTGCGCACACACCCGCCTCGTGTCCGCAGCAAGCAACATATCGGCCGTTCGCGCCACTTCAGTTGACCGGCCACACCCCCTACGTTCTCAAGCGCACGTACCCCACATGCCGCACCAGACTGGCGTTGGCAGGCAAACATAGCAGGC
>CAZUUK010000210.1:0-3960 GCA_964622675.1 uncultured Planctomycetota bacterium
GTACTCCGCCAGACCGACGGACGCCTCTGGGGGTGGGAGGGCTGCCGCGACGATTCCGGCTCCTGTGCTGGCTCGTGCACCCACGTTTGGAACTACGCCCAGGCAATACCCCATCTCTTCCCCGATCTCGAGAGGACCTTGCGCCAGACTGAATTTCATGAGTGCCAGCGTGAAGACGGCCACCAGACCTTCCGCTCACCTCTCCCGATACGACCCGCCACACGTCGCTTTCACGCCGCCGCTGACGGACAGCTCGGCGGCATCATGAAGGTCTATCGCGAATGGCGCATCTCAGGGGACACCGATTGGCTCAAAGAGTACTGGCCGAAAGTCAAAGCCAGCCTGGACTACTGCATCAATACCTGGGACCCCGAACGCCTGGGCGTCCTCGTAAAGGCCCACCATAACACGTACGACATCGAGTTCTGGGGCCCCGACAGCATGTGCACCGGCTTCCACCTGGGCGCCCTGACGGCCGCAATCGAAATGGGCTCCGCTCTGCGCGAAGACGTACGCGTATATCGCGACCTCCTCGAAAAGGGCAAAGCTTACCTGCAAAGCCAGCTCTTCAACGGCGAATACTTCTTCCAGGACATCCAGTGGGAAGGAATGGAAGTGGACTCCCCGGGCCTCTCCACCAAAAGCCACTCTCCGGAAGCCGAAAAGCTTCTCAAAACCGAGGGCCCGAAGTACCAGTACGGAAACGGCTGCCTCTCCGACGCCCTCGTCGGCTTCTGGATGGCGCAAATGTGCGGCCTCGGCGAGATAGTTGACCCGGAAAAGGTGCGCAGCACGTTGCGATCAATCCACAAGTACAATCTCAAGCGCGACCTGTCCGGCCACGCAAATCCCGCCCGCACAACCTACGCCTTCGGCACCGAAGGCGGCCTGATCCTCTGCAGTTGGCCCAAGGGCGGAATCCCCTCTCTCCCCTTCTACTTCGCCTACGAGGTCTGGACCGGAATCGAATATCAGGTCGCCTGTCACATGATCATAGAAGGCATGGTGGAAGAGGGCCTCGAAATCGTCAGAACCTGCCGCGACCGCTACGACGGCGCCACCCGCAATCCCTTCAACGAATATGAATGCGGCCACTGGTACGCCCGCGCCCTCGCCGCCTACGGCCTCATCCAGGCCCTCACCGGCGTCAGGTACGACGCCGTAGACAGAACCCTCTACATTGATTCCCGCCTCGGCGACAGCTTCCAAAGCTTCCTCGCAACCGCCTCCGGCTTCGGCACCGTAGGACTCAAGGACGGAAAGCCCTTCGTCGAGATGAAACAGGGCAGCCTTGACGTCAAGCGCGTCTACGTCTCCGGCAAGGAACTGCCCATCGAAGCCTCTTGACGAGCTGACGCTTCGGTACCATTCGGCTGAGGCGCTCGCCGCCCTCCCCGATTACACACCGAACTTTCTTGACAACCTGCCGCCCGCAATTAGAATCTAGCTGCGAAAGCTAATCCTTTCCCTGTGGGGGGCTTACGTACCTGCACCGGTCGTTTCCGCGCCTCCCTGTGCGCGGCGGATCTTGAGTTGAATCGCAGCAAAGGAGCAACCAGAATGAGAGCGCGGCCTCACGGACGGCACATCTGCTTTGGAATTCTCGGCACACTCTTTTTCCTGCTCGGCAGCATCGCCTTTGCCGATCCCGTCGCCGACCTTCCCATAGTCGGCAGGTGGCCTTACGGAACCCCACAGGACGTCCTCGTGCACGGCACCCGCCTCTACGCCGGCTCAGGCGGGGGAGTCGTCATCTTCGACCTATCCGGGCCTGATCCCGTCGAGCTGGGGCGATTTTCTACGCCCGGGCACGTAGGCGCGCTTGCACTTTCCGGAGACCATCTCCTGGTCGCTGATAACACCGCCGGCCTCCGCGTTCACGACGTTACCGATCCCGCCTGCGTCCAGGAAATCGGCTCCTGGCAGGGCGTCCAAATAGTCAAGCGCGTCGTCACAAACGGCTCTCACGCTTACCTAGCCGCGGGTGACGAAGGCATCCGCGCCATTGACCTCACCACAATGCAGGAAGTGGACTTCTGGCTTCCGCCGACCGACACCAGCGCAAACACCGTCTTCCTCTGGCCCGACACTCTCTATGTCGGCGTCCAGGGTGCGACACCCAACTTCACCATCTTCGACATCTCGGATCCCGCCGACTTGCAGTACGTTGACGGTCTTACCTTTGACGCCGCTCCGTCCGACATGGCCGGCCTCGGCACCCTGGCCTACCTTCTCTACAACGTCATCGAGCCAATTCCTCCAAGGCCCTATCCCACGCATACCTACTTGGTCGAGATGGATGTCACCGACCCCCAGTCGCCTTCCATTCTGCGCACTCTCGGACCCGCCGACCACGCCGGCAGCCATCTCGAAGTTGACGGCCCCTATGCGTATCTCTCATCCGGTGAGACCGGGTTGCGCTCCGTTGACCTCTCCGGCGACACCCTCGACCCCACGGACGAGCTCTTCATCAACCTCGGCTCCGGCGTCCTCGCTCTTTCGGCCTCGACTATCTATCTCGGCGTCCCAAAGGAAGACCCTAAAGGCGTTTGGGTCGTCGATGTCTCCGACCCCACCAACATGAGCCGCACCTCCCACGCGCCTTTACCCCATCAGGCTGAAGGCGTTTTCGTCTCCGGCGACTACGCCTACATAGCAGACGGCCAGGACGGCCTCCACATAATTGACATCTCCGACCCGCAGAACCCATTCGAGGTCGGGGGCCTCGAAGAAACCTACATGTATCTCGCCGAGGACCTCTGGGTGACCGGCACCGAAGTCTACGTCGCCGACGGTACCGGCATCGCCATAATTGACGCAAGCGACCCGACCGGCCCCGTAATGGACACCTACGTTGACACTCGCCCCCATACCATGGATCACTGGATCGAAGGCTGTGGCCGCATCGGCGACTACCTCTTTGTAGCCGCATCCACCGAACTCCGCGTCCTCAACGTCGCCGACCCGGAGAACGTCACCGAACTGCCGGCACTCCCTATGCTCAACGCAAAGGAGGTCTGGGTCGAAGAAGATTATGTCTATGTCATCGATGGACAGCACGGGCTGCGGATCCTCGACATCGCCGACCCCGAGTCTCCCGTCGAAGTCCACTCCGTTCCCACCACCGGCAAGCCCTACGACGTTGTCGTTCATGACGGCTACGCCTACGTGACCGACAGCGGCGGCACCGGGACGAATCCGGGCCTCGGCCTCGTCATTATTGACGTCACCGTCCCGGAAAGCGCCTACATCGTCTCAAGCCTCTACGGTCCCATCGTCGGCGGAGCTACGAAATGCCAGGGCCTGGACATCCAGGGCACCGCCGTCTACATGACCGTCGTTCACCACGGCCTTTGGCAAATAGATGTGGCCGACCCCGAAAACCCCGTCCAGATAGGCTCCGTCGATACGCCCGGCGCCGCGTTGAATGTCAAAGTTCAGGGCAACTACGCCTACGTGGCCGACTACGGCGACGGCCTTTCCATAGTCCAGATTGACGGCACCCCGCCAGCCCCCGTCACCGATCTCGTAGCAGTCGCGGGGGATAGCTTCGTCTCCCTTGCCTGGACCAACCCTAGCGACCCCGAGTTCCACGGCGTCAGGATCCAGCGGAAAACCGGCGACTACCCGATGGGCCCAACGGACGGACTTACCGCATTTGACGGCACGGGCACCTACGCAACTGACACGGCTGTTTCAAACGGCACCCTCTACTTCTATGCCGCTTTCGCCTACGATGCGCTCCACAACTATGCCGAGCCGGCCACGGTCACCGCAAGGCCCGGCGCCGGACCTGAAGGTTTTGCTAACGACGTTGAGAGGGGCCCTTTGGGCTGGACGTCTAGTGGATTATGGCACATAGTTGAAGTTCCCGGCACGCCTACTCCCCTGCCGACCCCTCCGAATCGTTACGCTGAAGCTCACAGCGGCACGCACAGTTGGTACTACGGCCAGGATGAA
>CAZUUK010000211.1:0-3499 GCA_964622675.1 uncultured Planctomycetota bacterium
GTACACGTGCGGGTTCGCTGCGTGAAACGCCTCGAAGCGCTCGGCCGTCGTCAGCTTGACGGGCAGCGTTGTTTCGGGCGGCGGGAATAGGGTGAGTTGACTCACGCTTACCTCCATGCGTTAAGAATCCTCACGACGGCCGGGCCGCCTTAATCGTCGCAATCTTCTTGTGTGCCTCAGTCATAATCCGTACCTTATCGTCGCTCGACATTCGCTTGTTCGCGTTGGCATGGTCGATAACGTCCTTTTGGATCGCCGTGACGGTATCGCAGTGCTCAAGGGCCTGCCGGTACTCGTCGAGTAGTTGGGCGGAGTCGGTCGCGTCGTTATCCTTGCTTTTTTTGGCGGGCTTGCGTTTCTCCTTCGGCGGCTCCGGCGCAGCGTTCTCTGCCGGCGGCTGTTCGGCCTCGTATTTCTGCCGGGCCTGTTCGCGGTGGGTCTCGACAGCCTCGACCGTCTGCACGTCGAACCAGTCCTCGCGCTTGCTCATACCATCACGCAAACTCTGGTAGATGCCGCGCAGATCAACCAGGCTGTACTCGTCACAGGCATCCACCTTGTGCCCCAGCTTCCGCTCAATCATTTCCGCATTGACGCTGAACTCAGAAAACGCCGCGACCATCTTGCGCACGCGGTCTGCGACGGGTTCCTTGGAGTCGCCGGCCAATGTTTTGTGACACTGCTCGATAGCAACGTCCTGAACATCACCGGGGATTATCCCGAGGATACAGGCCCGCATCCGGCGCGCCCCCATGTTCGCAGTAATCTCGTACACATCGCGGGCATCGGACAGGGCATGGCCGCCACCCCTGGTGTCTCGCCAGTGCCGCACCGTAAATGTCTTTGTTTGCCGGGTATTCGTTTCGAGGTCCCAGCAATAGGCCATCATGGTAGACTCGCCTTGCCGCTGCTCGACCTCGACGATACCGAAATCGAGGTTTCCCCAGTTTTGGGCCATGACTTCCGCCAGCCGGACGGACGGCCCCTCGACCTTTTTGCCGCCGCGCGGGTATGAGTAGCGAGCCTGCTCGGCGAGTCGGACGCGCGTACACGCTTGGCGTATCCGCTCTATGGCCGCTGTCTCATCGCGCGGGCATTTCTTGGCGATGGTCATAGCCGCCTGGACTTCTTGCGTAACGCGCCCGGTGGCCACGGCAACCATCGCATCCGGGCCGTTGGTTGGAACTAAGTCTGTACTCACGATTGGTCTCCTTTGAGTTTGCAAAGCGTTTCCAGCAGCCGGTCGCGGAAGGCGAACACCGCCTCGGCGAGCCGCTGTATTTCCGATTCGTCCCGCTCCACACGGATGCGCAACATCGCAAGCTCCAGGCTATCAATGCGCGGATCGTAGGTCACAAAATCCCACCACTGCCGGCCGGTAATCCACATCAATCCCTGCACTTGCGGCAGGTGCTCTTTCGGCACCACGCCGTCGAGCGCGTAGCCTAAATGAATTCGTGTGTTGAATGGACACTTGACCTCCAGCCCGCCATCGTCGCCCACCAGCCGGTCGGGACTCCCCCCGATGATTGGCTCGTCGGGGTGCGGCAGAAAGCCGACCTCGCGTAGCTCTAGCCCGATCCGCTCGGCATAGACATCGCAGGCCGCCGGCTCGCAGTCGATGCCCCACTGCATCGCCAGGGTGATGCGCGGCCCCTGATCTTGGCCCGTGAGTATCTCGGCAACCACATCGAGCATGTACGATTTTGCCGTCTGCGAAAGCACCCCGTTTTCACGGTCCGCTTTGCCGCGCGGCTGCGTCAGTATGTCGGCGAATCGGCTGGCGGTAATTTTGCCGAGCCGGGCTTCGCGCCATTCGACGGAACGCTGCGCGAAGGTCGCAGGATCATCAGCACTGTGTAGTTGCTTTGGCTTTGGCATCGACGGCCTCCCGTTCTTCTGCTTCGGCGCGGACTTCGGCGCAGGCTTTCTCGTAGCCCTCGTCATGACCTTGATCCTTGGCCGCTTCGAGGCATTGCCTACAGGTCCGAACCGCTGCCTCAACTGCCTCAAGAAGGGTCCACTTTTCCGGTAGCCGCAGGAACGGCCCTTGGTGGTGCGGATCGTGGTACATCCGAGGATTTATACCGTTGTGCCGCGGATACATATTTGTTATCCAGCCTGGGCCCCAGCGGAGTTGATAGCATCCATGCGAGGGATTCTCAAACGCCATGCCGTGTCGTGCCGCCAGACTGCGCGCCTCTGGGTAGGTGCGCGCGCACCGCTCAGCACGGTTGGGTTTAGTCATCGTCCGTCGCCTCCTGCAAAAGGTCAAGTTTCTTGTTCGCCATTTCCAGGCGATCCATAAGTAGTTGCTCCCTTTTCGCCGGCACGTCGGGAATCGAGCAGATATCCGTTTCGATTTGTTCGAGCAAGAGCCGAATCATCTCGCACCACTGGCGCGGGCTATCCCGTTTCGGTTCGGCCAGGTTCGCCAAGCCCATGTCGGCAAGTAAGTCGCGGACGGGATTACACATCAACATGCTCCTTGCCTAGGATTGGGTTTATCGTCATCGGTCAGGAGCCACGTCCACAGCACGATGAACGCTACAGCGACTCCGACGGCGAGCAGGAACTCCAGCATGGTTACATCCTTTCGTAAACTGCCGGCCTCTCACCGGCGCGAGGGTTCCGCTTTTGTTATGGCAGCCTACCAAACCCCTAAGCTACCGCTGCCGTTGTGCCTTGCGCATCGCCCGCCGGAATCGCCACTCCTGCCAGAGCGCCGTGCCGAGGAAGGCGAGGGCGAACAGCAGAAACTCTGCAACAAAAATCCACGTTGGGAACGGAAGCATGATTACTCCTTGTCGGGTGTCGGCACACCTGTCTGCTTTTCTAGCCATGCTTTTGTTAGACGGTAGAGTTCCCCGGCTTCGTCTTGGGCCGCCTCGTTATTGGCGATGGCCGGGATAACGATGATTGCAGCCATTTCCTTACTGGACGGCAGGAAGCAGCGAACACACGTGCAGGCCACGCCTACTATTAGGGTGGCGAGGATCAACTTCTTTGCGCCCAGTATTGTGACCGCCACCTCGTCGTCGTCGTCGTTGACCAATAGGTGCTTGGCTATTACAAGAAAAATAACGCCAATGATGCCGAAAAAGATGCCCAGAAATGCCGGAACCTCAAGTAACATGCGCAGCTCGTCCAGCCGCGTAATCCAGTAGATTGTCCACGGCGAGATCACTTCGTAACCAAACAACATAATCGTTCTCCTAATCCGTGCCGGTCGCAGGCTTCGTGCCCACGACCGGCGATCCGTATCCGCGCGGCGCCCTGCCGGGCGGCATCCTTATCCTTCATTCATCCTGCGCCGGTTCTTCATCCTCTTCGTCGTCTTCCTTTCGTTCCGGCTGGCAATACTCGGGATGTGCTTCCCAGAAATCAGCCAGACGACTTTCGATGACCTCGGCCTTGGCAGGGCCGATTCCGCCGATGTCCGTAAGGGCATATTCCTCCAGGTACGATTGAAGATCGCCGATGGTCAGCAGTCTGGGTT
>CAZUUK010000211.1:3512-3948 GCA_964622675.1 uncultured Planctomycetota bacterium
CCTCCGAATCAACATCGCTATCCATACCGGGCAAGTTCTGCTGGAGGTCCGGGCCGCGCCGAATGAAAGCGCGTAGCTGTTCGTCGGCGGCCTCGAATCTTTTTTTTGCCGCTGATGCGCTTTCCTTCTTCGCGGTAAAATCCGCTTCGCAATCGGCGACTTCACGTTCCTTGTCGCGGATACTCTGGTAGTGTTTCTGCTCGGCCTTCGTGTAGGCCGATTTCGCTTCCGCTTCTACCTCATCAGGGTCGGACTCGATATCGACTCCCGTTGTCATCACTCGCTCCTTTGTGTTAAGTGAAAAACTTATGTCGAGCGTCCTGCCGCTCGCGGTATCCTTCGCAGTCAGCTAGCCTGAAGCGCTAGCATCAGAACACATGCGATCAGCAAAGCGTTTGGCGGCTTCTTTGAGCGAACGACACACGGTCTCGGCATG
>CAZUUK010000212.1:0-3936 GCA_964622675.1 uncultured Planctomycetota bacterium
AGATTATCCCGTCCACAGGCTCAACTGGGACGCCGCCGATCAGGCACTTGTCGGTTTCATCGCGGACGTCATGGATGGACGGGTTCGTGGGGTCGGCGGCGTCCCAGTTGAGCATGTGGACGGGATAATCTAAAAGGTCGAGCAGCATGTTGTTGGACTTGCACACATGCAGGATAAGCAATTCGGCCCTGTCGCGGACGGGCCTAAGCACCTCCAGATCGTATGCCCGGCCAAATTCCAGATATTCTTCGATGGTCAACCTGTCTCGCGTGGCCCAGTTGGTGGTGGCCAGGAAGATGCCGCTTGCGCCGACGTCTATACAGGCTTCGGCAAATTCGGCGAAAGACTGTGTGATCAGCTCCAGCGCGGCATGAACTTCAGCAGGGTATTTCCTCATGTCGTAGAGGAACTGGTCCAAGTCAGCGCACAAGTTGGCCGCGACGGACATCGGGGTGAAGATGGTCTGGGTGAAAGGAACTTCCCCGCCGACTTCATCCGCTATCATTTCCAGGGCTCTCAAATGGTCTCCCAGAACGCCGTCCCTGGGTGAAGGGGCGTCGAGCTTTGTCCAGTCCAGGTAGCTTCTGATCCTGGGTTCTTGAAGTTGAGGCTTTTGACCATCTGGAGGAAAGCTCAAGCGCGAACCGAAGGCCTCTGCGTGGTAGGACGCACGGGGATTCACCTTCATGAAATCCCAATCAAACTTCTTTTGAAAGGCGAGCATCGCTTTGGCAAGGCCTTCCGGTGTCGCCTCGTCGGGGTAGAAGTGGCGCCAGAAGCTTACAGGCGGCCTGTCGACCTTTTCGCCTTTGAGGAACTTGGTGATTCTTTCGCGTCGTGTCATTGCCTAACCCCTTATCTGCCCCACGATCAGGAATATGCCTACACCGATGAACAGGAATCCGGCCGCCCATCCGATTGCCTTCTGAGGAAGATACTTAGCTCCGACAGCACCCAGGGCGACGGCGAGCCCGGCCGCCAGCGCAAAGGCTGCGATGGACCCCAAAAACACCGCGATGGGCTGCTTCGTTTTTGAGCTCAGCGCGAGGATGGTGATCTGGGTCTTGTCGCCCAGCTCTGCGAGGAACATAAGGGCAAATGAGGCCAGCAAGGTCTTGATCATCGGCGTTTCCTTTTCGAATCAGTCCAGTTTGAGGAACCTCATTATGTCGTCGGCGCTCTGGATGCCCGGAGTCCAGAACAGCTCGCCGTACTCGCAGCCGGCCTGCACTCCGTACAATCTGGCTGAAGCTTTGATCCACTCCACAATTCGCTGCCTGCCGGGCGGGAATTGAGACTCGTATGCCAGGACGGAGGCGAGCTTTGTCTCGATCGTATCACTTATGTCCACCACGAACGTGTTCTGAAGCTGAGCTGGGTCCTCGCGCCTGGTGGGCCAGTAGACGATCCTGGGCACCGGGCACGGGGGATACGGGTCGAAGTGTTTCTCCCACTTGGTAAGCTTGCAGTAGAACGATGCGGCCTCCACGATGAGCATTCCTTGATAGTGGTCGGGGGAGGCCATGGTGGTTTTGCCGCCGATGGATATTACTGCCTTGGGCCGATATTTTCTGAGTGCCCTGGCGAGCTCCAGGCGATTCTCGAAGGTGTCGAAGAGCCGCCTGTTGGGCAGTGAGAGGGTTTCGCGGGCGGCTAGGCCGAGTACTCCTGCGGCCTTTTTCGCCTCGCTCAAGCGCACCTCGGGAGATGGGGAAAGCGGCGTCGGTTCACCGTCGGTCAGGTCTATTATGCCAACCTTGTATCCCTGCTTTGCGGCCTTGGCGAGGGTGCCACCACAGCCTATCTCAGAGTCGTCGGGATGGGCCGCAACAGCGATCAAGTCAAGTTGGATGTCTTCAGCCATTTGGATGCTCCTACTTTCAGACCTCTACGCCGAGAGATTTCCTGTACCGGTCCACGGCTTGCCGGTAGAGGTCTCCTCCATGGATGTCAAGCGCGACGAAAGAGGGGAAATCCCTTACCTCCAGTTTGTAGATTGCCTCCGCGCCCAGGTCCGGATAGGCAACAACTTCCGACGAAGTTACCTTGAGCGACAGCAGCGCCCCGAGGCCGCCAACAGCCGCGAAGTATGCCGCTTTGTATTTTGTCAGAAGTTCGGCGACCTGGGAGGAACGCTCTCCCTTTCCGATGAAGCCTTTCACGCCCTGCTGAAGGAGCGGCTCGACGTAGCCATCCATCCTGGAGGACGTCGTGGGACCGGCCGAACCTATGGCTCTGCCGGGCCTGGGCGGCGACGGGCCGCAGTAATAGATCACCGCGCCGCGAGGATCGAAAGGAAGCGGATTCCCTGCGTGAAGCTCTTCGATAATTCTTTTGTGAGCGGCGTCGCGTGCGGTGTAGATTGCGCCGTTCAACAGGGCTTCGTCGCCGGCGCGGAGCTCCTCGACAATCGCTTCATCCAGGGGTGTTTCTATCCGCTTGGACTTCATTTGTACCTCAAGCTACAGCATCGCGGATGCGACGCGGTGCGCGTGGCAGTCTATGTTTACGGCCACGGGCAGGCTGGCGATGTGACACGGGCGGGCTTCCACGTGAACCGCAAGAGCGGTGGTATCTCCGCCTAACCCGGCGGGACCTATGCCGGTCGCGTTTATTTCCCCGAGAAGTCTCGCTTCCAGTTGGCGGTCTTCCTTGTCAGGGGCGGGAGTCCCGAGGTTTCTGATTAGAGCCCTTTTGGCAAGCTCGGCGGCCTTGTCCATTGTCCCGCCAAGGCCGATCCCCACGACGAAGGGAGGACATGCGGCGGCACCGGCGCCTCTGACGACCTCAAGAACGAACTGAACCACTCCTTCCTCACCATCGGCCGGTTTCAGCATGCGCAAGCTGCTTGCGTTCTCGCACCCGCCTCCCTTGGCCATTAAGACGATCTCAAGTTTGTCCCCCGGCGCATCTTCAATCCTGACGATCGGGGGCGTATTGTCGCCGGTATTTGCGCGGCGCAAGGGATGCGCCGCGATGGAGTTCCGAAGGTAACCGGCCTCATATCCGACCCTGACTCCTTCCTCGATGGCGTCTTGGAGTCCGTTTCCCTCGATGCGGACGTGCTCGCCCTTTTTGACAAAGACCACTGCAACGCCGGTGTCCTGGCAGATCGGCAGTTTCTCGCGGGAGGCTATGGCAGCGTTCTCGAGGATAAGCTTGAGCACTTCGCGGGCCGGCTCGTACCTCTCGCTGGCGGCGGCTTTTTCCAATGCGCTTTGCATGTCCTCCGACAGTTGGAAGTTCGCCGTCTGGCAGAGTTCAGCTACGACGTGTGTGAGTTCGGCTGCAGCAACGGTCTTCATTCTAACCGTCCAGGAATCCTTTGGAGCGGAGCCAGTAGATGCCTTCTTTTGCCTTCTCCGAGGAGATCCGAAGGGCGTTTTGCTCCTCGGGCGACAAGTCCAGTTCGATAATTTCTTCCACCCCGGATTTGCCCAGCTTCACGGGGACACCAATCGCCACATCTTCGAGCCCGTATTCGCCGCCGAGCAGGACCGATGCAGTGAAAAGGGAGGCGGTGTTGCTGAAAAGGGCCTCGACCATCCTCACAACAGCCGCCGAGGGGGCGTAGAACGCGCTTCCCGCCTTGAGGAGTTTGACTATCTCACCTCCGGCAGCCCGCGTCCTCTCGACTATTTCGGCGATCTTCCCTTCAGGCAGCAGCTCGGATAGCGGCACGCCGCCGACGGTGGAAAGCCTCGGCAGAGGGACCATCTGGTCACCGTGGCTTCCCAACACCAGCGCGCTCACCTGTGAAGGCGAAACACCCAACTCATCGGCCACGAAAAGGGCAAATCGCGCCGAGTCCAGAGCGCCCGCCATGCCCATTACGCGCTCCGGCCGGAATTGGCTTCTCATGAGAAGGAGATAGGTCATCACGTCGAGGGGATTTGTCACGACGACAACCTTCGATTCGGGCGCGTGCCGGGCGAC
>CAZUUK010000213.1:0-3925 GCA_964622675.1 uncultured Planctomycetota bacterium
CCGTCTTCCAGTGATGGCAGACCTCGGTCGGATAGATGGCGAGATAAGTCCCCTGCAGCACGCCCACCCGCGACATGAGCTTGCCGGAAGACGTTTTGCTCGTGTAAAACCGCGGCTGCCTGGGAAGGCTGACGCGGGTTATCTTTTCTTCACCGCGGTAAACGAAGTAGGTCGAATCCTCTCTCCGGAGCGAGTAAGGGCTCTGCTTCGCAAAATCCTCCACCACCGGTACGTTCGTGTAGAAATCGGGCGGAATTATCATCTCCAGCCCACTCCCAAGCCCCGCCCTCGTGCGCAGGATCGCGCGCCCGTCCTCCGCCGTCGTGCAGGAGCCGTGAAGGGTCATACCCTTGCAAAACAGATCAAGCTTCAGGTACGCCGGATTCAACTTCCCATCTTGGATTAGCTCGACACCCATAGGTCCCCCGCCGACAAGGAAATCAACAGCTATGATAGACCGGGCCGAACCCTCGATCAAGTAACGGGATGATCATCGTTGCCGCACTCAAAGTGAACCCTTGCCGCAAATGGTGCGCGACGAATGGGTCTACTCCGAGTAGGTCCACAGAGCCTCGCCGGTGTTGCCGTCGAGGCAGACAACTGTCTTCCTGCCCTCATTGCTCCCAGCGGCGACGATCCTCCCCTTTCCCGCCACGAGCCAGTTGCTCCAGGGCGCAGGAAAATCCAGGCCAAGTTCAGCTCCTCTCGCCTTCGACCAGACCGCTGCTCCCGTTTCAAGGTCCAAAGCCCAAGCTGCTCCCGTTCCGGCAACTATGAGCGTGTTGCCGCTTATCCCACAGACCCGCCACGGGTAATCCGTGAGTTCATCTTCATCACCGGACATGATGCAGCTCCCGTAACCGGCCCCCTTACGGGAGGCGCTAACGCGGTGGAGGAGATCCAGCTTGCCGTCTTCTGCGCCCAGCCGGTATATCGCAACGGAGATCGGGGCGCGCAAAAATTCCACTAGGTACACCGTCGTTCCGTCAGTTACAGCTTCAACATGGCCTTCTTTGTCAGCCTCAATATGCCTTCGCCAAAGAACTCGACCCGAGGCTGGATCGAAGCAGGTCACAATCCTCTTGTGGATGGCTATGGCGGCGTCTGAAGCAGGAACCTGCATCAGCTCCCAATCCCTGGCGAAAGTGTCCGTCACCCACTGCGTCTTCCAAGAGTCCCCGCCCGTTTCAGAGCTCAACCCGTGCTGAAAGATTGGTCCTATCGAATCCACCGCTACGAGCGTTGATGCACAGCTGCCGAGCACGTAGACCCCACGCCGGCTCCATCGCAATTCCCCCGTTTTCGCGTCGAATGCGCGGAGTTCGTGGACCGTATTAGGCTCCCCTACTCCCCCGACACCCAACGTGCTGCACGTTATCACCTGGCCCCCTGCTATTTGGGGAGGCTTCAGCGCGCTGCCGGGCGCTTTACTGACCCACAGCAGCCGGCCCTTTTCAGCGTCGAATGAGTGGAGGAACCCACCGGCATGGACGAACCCCTGGCCCCACCCGAACGCCGCTTGGGAAATGTGGACGACCGAAGGAGAGCCCTTAAGACGAAGCTTTCCCACTACCTGCCCCTTCTCCAGGTCCAGGGCTCTCAGGAAGCGATCGTGATCCGAGAGGATGTAGACCTTCTCCCCCCAAGCTCCGGCCACGTGGAACGTGGGTGGTGGGGGACGCAAGGACGATGCGGGCAGGGCGAGTACCGCCAGCCCGCCAAGACAGAATGTCACCAGCAAGGCCGCGCCGAGCCTCCCCAATCCACTCCTGGGCGTCACTTTTCGGAACGCTGCAGGTAGCCTCACGCGGCCCACGTCTTTTCAGCCCTCCATTTTCCCAGCCCTCTCCGGTGTCTCGTGTCATATGTTAGACGCGCAAGTCAGGCACTAGGTTTCAACCCTTAAGCCCTTTTCGCACCAGTAGGTCCTCTTCCTCGGCCGGTCGTAATACTCGGCGTTGAAGCTCGATGACGGATCGCCAGGGATCGGGCGCAGCGCGGGTTCATGGTACTGGTGCAAAACACGGCACTTGTCGGCGACAGTCCGCCCTCGAATTCCCGCAAACTGCAGCCTCAGTCCCAGGTCCTTATCCTGCCTCCCCCATCCAACGTAATTCTCGTCGTAACCGTTGACTTTCTCGAATGCCGACCGATACAGCGAATGGTGGAGGCTGAGGAGCGCGACCTTCCTCAGCCTTCGCTCTGAAGGCCAAAGCCGTGCCTTGCGCACTTCCTTTCTAAAACGGACCGCCCTTTTCAACATCTTCTCCGTCCGCGCCCCCTCGACCTCGTCCCAGAACTCTTCCAGTTTGCCGGACCTTATAACATCTTCGGACAGGCGCGCTGTTTCTTCTTCCGTAAGCCACAGCCCCTGGCCGATTACCCAGTGTCGCGGGCTCGATGCTTTAAGGTGTTCCTCTACCACGTTGGGGAAAAGGACGGCGTCACAATCGATGAATATCAGGTAGTCGCCGGTGGAGCGACGGGCACCATTGTTGCGGTTCGCGGCGGTCCTGTGCCCCTTCCGTTCTTGCCGGACGTAGGCCACCTTGAGAGGGGATTTTGATATCGCTTCCCCTATTACTTCGACATGTTCAGGGTCCGAGCCGTCGTCCGCGACCACTACCTCGTCCGGCAGTCGTGTCTGGGTCTCCAGCGACGCCAGACACTTCCCAAGGTGCCCGGAGCGATTGTACGTTATCACGATTGCTGATACCCGACCTATGCTATTCTTCCCCATACATGCTGCGTCCTCAACTGATGGGCCGTCGCAGATACAGTAGACTCTCCGACTGTCCTAATGGCTCTTGGGCGGCTGAGCCGGACAAGGTCAGGTGCGCAGCGCTCCATCGTTACCAGCACCTACGCTGCGCAGCCATTTGCCCAGATCCCAGTTCCTGCAAAGCCTTTGGTAACGGCGTCTGCTCATGCCCCTTAACGGTATCTGCAAAGTTATCTCCGCCCTGCGTCGAGCCAAGGCTTTGTAGATCTTAGCCTTGACGTCCCTGTGTCGGGAACGCCCGCCTCCGCCCACCCACTGCGCCCATCCAATTGAGCGGCACATCCCGCACACTCCGAAACTGTCTGATAGCACAACATCATCTATAAAGCATCTCATAGGACCTTCGAACTTCCTGTGATCCACATCATGCAGCGCCACGATTGCCCCGCCTGCCAGATACGGGAGGTAGTCGTGCAGGTCTTCCGTGACCCCTTGGAGACTGTGGTCTCCGTCTATCCACAGCAATCGTATCGGCCGGGTCCAGCCGCGGGCCATTTCACTGGACTTCTCACGGTGGAACTCCACGCACTGCATAAGCCCGTTTCGGCTGAGCGTGCACAGGAATTCCTCAAAAACGCGCTCGCCTTTGTCGGCCCTGTCCGATTCGGTGTGCCAAGTTTCCAAGAAAGGGTCACAAGCAATCACACGGCTTTGACCAGCCCATGAGGCTCCTTTCGCAAGGAGCAGCGTAGATTTCCCCTTATAGCTGCCTATCTCAACTACTTCACCGCGGGTCGTAGGATTTGCGGCGGCTGAAAAAAGGAAGCGCATCTCCATGCCGCTGAGCCATCCATCGACGCGTCGCGCGGCGGCTACCGCTTCTTCCATTGCAGAAACAAAGGACACCTCTTCCTCCTCTGGAAACCGCTTCGGCTATTATCGCATTCATTATCAAAACCCAGGGCCAGGTGTCAACAACCATCGGCCCCGCCGAAACCCGCAGGTGAGAAATGGAAACCTGTAGCCAGTTACGGTCCCGGCTCCGCGCCCTGCTTGAACCCGACTACCTGAGGATAAACCCTAATAGGACCGCTGCGACGAGCACGGCGGCAGCGCTGTGGAGCCTGGACCAGTGCCGGCTGACGGCTGAAATAATGAGGAGGGCAAGAGCGAAGAACGTTGCCGCGAATCCTACGAACATCA
>CAZUUK010000214.1:0-408 GCA_964622675.1 uncultured Planctomycetota bacterium
CTCCGAATTTCTCCCTCCGTGCGGCCCTCTTGAAGCATCATGTCATACATTTCTGCAGGGAGGTCTTCAGGCTTCACGGGCGTCCTAACGGCTTCTTCCAGCGTATCCTGCACCAAACGCCCCATGATCAGCCGGTCTTCATCCATCTTTGCCCAGTCTATGTTTCCCTGCTGGGCAAAGGCCGGGGCCGCGATAAGAGCGGCCGCCAGAAGCATCACCGGCTTCGCCGCGTAACGTATTCCATTCATATCACTCCTCCTCTCTTTTAATCGAAAGATGCATCGCCCAAATCGGCTGATGCCACGAGTTGCTCAACAACTCCGTTCACGACATCGTTGGTTTGCCATATTTGATCCATCGCTGTCAGATAAACGCTGCGAATGTCCAGACTCAGGTCTGCGAATCGCG
>CAZUUK010000214.1:418-3918 GCA_964622675.1 uncultured Planctomycetota bacterium
CCTCCAGCCCCTTCTCGTCCAGCTCGTTGAAAGCGGTCTGGAGCTGCTCGTTTTGCTTCACGTTGAGCGAGTCAATGGCGGCGGAAAGCGCCAGGATGGACGGTGCAAGCTCCTCCTCAACCGTGTCTTCGACAACCGAACGGCTGATCGCGTAAGCCTCTTCCGGCCCAAGGCGCTCGACAGCCGGAAGCTGGGTCCCGAAGGCTATCACCAGCCCTCCGTCTTCCATCCGGGCCTGAACGCCGAACGTAAGGAACAGCGCCAGGATTACCAGCGCCGCGGCCGCCCACGCCACCGCGGGATACGGGAACCGGCGCACAGGGGCGGCAGCACTCGAAAGCGCGGCCAGAATCAGCGGCTCGGTTCGCACACGCTCCGGCGCCTCAGCCGGAAGCGCCAGCAGGTCCAGCACCCGCCTGATCGATTCCAGGTCTTTCGCGCAGTCGGGGCACCCGGCGATGTGCTCTTCTAGCTTTCTCGCTTCCTTGGGCTCAAGTTCGCCGGAAATCAGCGCAGGGAAAAGCGGCCTTACTTTCTTGCAGTCCATAGTTACGCTTCCTCCTTCATTAGCGGGGCAAGATATATCTTCAGGCGCGAAAGCGCCGAATAAAGCCTGGAAGAAACTGTAGCGAGCGGCACCTCCAGCGCCTCCGCGATCTGCCGCAGCGTCAGTCCCTCAAAGCGGTGCATGGAAACCA
Source organism: uncultured Planctomycetota bacterium (assembly GCA_964622675.1). GTDB lineage: Bacteria > Planctomycetota > DG-23 > CAZBND01 > CAZBND01 > CAZUUK01. The sequence goes on from CAZUUK010000214.1 coordinate 1,117, forward strand.
CCAGCCGCTCCCTTTCCGGCAGCCTGCCGACGGCATGCCGAATGAACGCCGCCCGCTCCGTGCTCTCGCTCAACTCCGCTGGAGTCGCGGTCGGATTCGCTTCGGAGTTCCTGCGCGCATTTGCATTCAGCCTCATATCCCTTTCCCTTCTCCTGCCGATGTCGGCGCAGGCGTTGAGCGCGATCCTGTGTATCCATCCGGGAAGGCTCCCCGACGGGCGGAAGCGCCGCGCGTTGCGGAAAACCCGGATGAACGTCTCCTGTCGCGCGTCAAGTGCGTCGTGGTCGTTTCGCAGAACGCCCCGCGCCAGCTTGAATATCCGCAGCTCCCAGCGGCGCACCAGTTCCTCGAAAGCGGCAACGCTTCCCTCCTTTATCCGCTCCATCAGGAGCGCTTCTGAAAGCCCTGAATTCATCAGAACTCCAATGCTCTGTCCATCTATTAATACGTGGCTACACGGACATTTTACGGCGGATTCCGGGGGTGGGAGAAATTTTTTGGGAACCGGGTTTCTGTCTGGGATGAAACACCGGCTGTGGGTATGCCGATTTCAGGCCAGGCAGGTCACAAATGTGAGTCTTCACCGGCCCTCAAATATCTGGGCCATCTTTCCATCCAGTTCGGCGGGCGTCTTGCACTCGTCTTCCTTGATCCATCCCCGTTTCAGTGCCGCCGCCCGCGCCCTCTCGAAGTTGCTCTCCTCAATGAATCCCTTGACCCAGGTTATTCTACTGAGCAACCTGACCGGCTTCAGAAACACATATCCCAGCGCGATATCGGAAAGAACCAGGTCCGGTGAAGGACTGAAGTACGGGCTGCTTCCGTCGCGCAGCGGCGCAAACGGCGAGCCCGCGACGTCAAAGCCGACCGGCTTGCCGCCGTTCTTCTCCATAACATCTTCCAGGAAGGAGGTAAGACCCCCACGCCTCCCCGGGCTCAGTTCCTGATGCAGGCATATCTGGAAGACCCGATCCCCATGCTTCTCACGGAGCCAGTGGCCCAGCGTCGGTCTTACGTGTTTACATGTAAGTGTGTGCCCATGTCCCATATGCACCAGCGCCTTGCCCCGTTTTGCAAGCACATCTTTTTCAAGCACGTCCGTCATGTGCTTCTCGCGCGCCAGCCAGAATTTCTCAACGTCGCTGCTTCCCGGCGCTGGCAGATCCTTAGCCGCATCCCAGTCACTGTCCAGACACACTACCTTAACTTTATCCGCTTCCGGGGGCAGGGAGCTATTGAGTTCCCAGATGGCTTTGCATACGTCCATGTACTCCTTGAATCCCCACATAGGCCAAGGGCTATCCCGGAATATGCGTAGCGCCAGTTCCTCGTCGTACTCAGCGCCGGTCACCAACTGATTGGCCAAAGCGTCGTTCTTGGACTTGATGAACTCGCTGGCGAAGTACCTGACGCCGGCCTTGTGGTACAAGGGCGCGATGAGGCTGGATATCAGCTCCAGGTTCTCTCTGATCTCATGCATCTCGCCGAGGAGCACCACATCGTGCTGCTTGAACTTGTTGATTACATACTCCGCGGGCGATTCGGCATTCTGCTTCAGGTAAGTCAGGAAGGGCGAATAATCAACCTTCCCCATCTCCCTCACGTCAACCGGGCTGGCCTTTGAATTGCCTTTCTCTGCAGCAAACGCCCAACTGAGGGAAAGCAGAACAACCGCGCCTACGAGAAAAGCGGCCCTCCTTACTGCCAACTTACCCAATCCTGACGCTCCTCTCCGTCTCACCCCTGAATGAATCCGTTACTGCCCGAATAGCTTAGCGCTCATTCCCGCCAGCCTCAAGCGAACTTCCGTCCCTTTGCCTCCTTTCTCGACGCGGAGGCGTACCCGCTGCTCTGGGAAGCGCTGCCTGGGGGCTGGGCGCGCGTAAGCTCCTAAGTATTTAACGCACGCCAGGCGGGGACTTTTCGAACGACTTCGCGGAGAGGTTAGGATTTCTGGCCCTTGAGCTTCAACCGGGTGCGGAAATAGGCGTTGAACGCCTTCTTCATAGCGGCGAGCTTCAGCCGCTGAAGCCGGTACTTGTTCGGATCCTCCTGCAGCCACCGGCATTCCTCAGGCAGCATCACGATGCTCACCTTTATGTTCGGCGCAATGCCCACGGGCAGACCCTTCTCCATACAGGCTTCGTAGAAGCGCGCGAAGATGGGGAGCATATCCTCGAAGGGCGGCGAAGGGAGGTTCTCATAGACCGTCCCCTTTAGCGGACGGAACACGCAGACGGTAGGAATGGCGCCCACCGACGTTATCCAGTCAATCGCCTCGATGCTATTCTCCACCGGCTCGAGGCCCGCAACTATCTCCCCGTTGGTCGTGTCGAATATCTTCGCGCAGTAGACGATCGCGTCGAGGTAGCGCTTTAGTCCCACCCGCTTTGCCTTGCCCGGGCATACCTCCATGAGCCGCTCCTCGTCCCATAGCTCGAAGCAGAAAGAGACGTTATTGACCCCCATCTCCTTCAGCCGATCGTACCGCGAGAAGTCGGGATGCGGCGGCGTCTGCACGCCGATGAGAAGCCCTGTCTCGTCGTGCACCGCCTTGATGTACGGCTCCAGCACGTCGAGGTAAGTATCCCCCTCGTAGTAACCCGTGTTGAAATGAACGAACGTGATTTTCTCTTCCGCGCGCGCCGCTTTCGCCGTGTCCACCACATCCTGCACGGACTTCTCCACGTCCTCCATCTCACCGAGGTTGAGCCCCACCGAGCAGAACTTGCAGTTCGACGGCGGGTCCGTCTTCCAGTGATGGCAGACCTCGGTCGGATAGATGGCGAGATAAGTCCCCTG